>NZ_CP107902.1:1312000-1640000 GCF_036013935.1 Streptomyces sp. NBC_00461 | reverse complement strand
CGTACGCTAAGTGGGAAAGGATGTGGAGTCGCACAGACAACCAGGAGGTTGGCTTAGAAGCAGCCACCCTTGAAAGAGTGCGTAATAGCTCACTGGTCTAGTGATTCCGCGCCGACAATGTAGCGGGGCTCAAGCGTACCGCCGAAGTCGTGTCATTCATGCTATAGGGCCAACGCCCGCATGGATGGGTAGGGGAGCGTCGTGTGCCGGGTGAAGCCGCGCCGGAAGGCAGTGGTGGACGGTTCACGAGTGAGAATGCAGGCATGAGTAGCGATACACACGTGAGAAACGTGTGCGCCGATTGACTAAGGGTTCCTGGGTCAAGCTGATCTGCCCAGGGTAAGTCGGGACCTAAGGCGAGGCCGACAGGCGTAGTCGATGGATAACCGGTTGATATTCCGGTACCCGCTGTGAAGCGTCAAACATTGAATCAGGCGATGCTAAGTCCGTGAAGCCGTTCCGGACCCTTCGGGGAATGGAAAGTGGTGGAGCCGACGGACCAGACTTGTAGTAGGTGAGTGATGGGGTGACGCAGGAAGGTAGTCCAGCCCGGGCGGTGGTTGTCCCGGGGTAAGGGTGTAGCCCGTCATCCAGGTAAATCCGGATGGCATGTGGGTGAGACCTGATGCCGAGCCGATTGTGGTGAAGTGGATGATCCTATGCTGTCGAGAAAAGCCTCTAGCGAGTTTCATGGCGGCCCGTACCCTAAACCGACTCAGGTGGTCAGGTAGAGAATACCGAGGCGTTCGGGTGAACTATGGTTAAGGAACTCGGCAAAATGCCCCCGTAACTTCGGGAGAAGGGGGGCCATCACCGGTGATTGGATTTTCTCCATGAGCTGGGGGTGGCCGCAGAGACCAGCGAGAAGCGACTGTTTACTAAAAACACAGGTCCGTGCGAAGCCGTAAGGCGATGTATACGGACTGACGCCTGCCCGGTGCTGGAACGTTAAGGGGACCGGTTAGTGCGCTTTCGGGCGTGCGAAGCTGAGAACTTAAGCGCCAGTAAACGGCGGTGGTAACTATAACCATCCTAAGGTAGCGAAATTCCTTGTCGGGTAAGTTCCGACCTGCACGAATGGCGTAACGACTTCTCGACTGTCTCAACCATAGGCCCGGTGAAATTGCACTACGAGTAAAGATGCTCGTTTCGCGCAGCAGGACGGAAAGACCCCGGGACCTTTACTACAGTTTGATATTGGTGTTCGGTTCGGCTTGTGTAGGATAGCTGGGAGACTGTGAACTCTGGACGCCAGTTCAGGGGGAGTCGTCGTTGAAATACCAGTCTGGTCGTGCTGGATGTCTAACCTGGGTCCGTGATCCGGATCAGGGACAGTGTCTGATGGGTAGTTTAACTGGGGCGGTTGCCTCCTAAAGAGTAACGGAGGCGCCCAAAGGTTCCCTCAGCCTGGTTGGCAATCAGGTGTTGAGTGTAAGTGCACAAGGGAGCTTGACTGTGAGACCGACGGGTCGAGCAGGGACGAAAGTCGGGACTAGTGATCCGGCGGTGGCTTGTGGAAGCGCCGTCGCTCAACGGATAAAAGGTACCCCGGGGATAACAGGCTGATCTTCCCCAAGAGTCCATATCGACGGGATGGTTTGGCACCTCGATGTCGGCTCGTCGCATCCTGGGGCTGGAGTCGGTCCCAAGGGTTGGGCTGTTCGCCCATTAAAGCGGTACGCGAGCTGGGTTTAGAACGTCGTGAGACAGTTCGGTCCCTATCCGCTGCGCGCGCAGGAATATTGAGAAGGGCTGTCCCTAGTACGAGAGGACCGGGACGGACGAACCTCTGGTGTGCCAGTTGTTCTGCCAAGGGCATGGCTGGTTGGCTACGTTCGGGAGGGATAACCGCTGAAAGCATCTAAGCGGGAAGCCTGCTTCGAGATGAGTATTCCCACCCACTTGATGGGGTAAGGCTCCCAGTAGACGACTGGGTTGATAGGCCGGATCTGGAAGCCCAGTAATGGGTGGAGGTGACCGGTACTAATAGGCCGAGGGCTTGTCCTCAGTTGCTCGCGTCCACTGTGTTGGTTCTGAAACCACGAACAGCCCCGTTGTCGGGCCACGACAACGGTGCGGCTGAACAGTTTCATAGTGTTTCGGTGGTTATAGCGTGAGGGAAACGCCCGGTTACATTCCGAACCCGGAAGCTAAGCCTTACAGCGCCGATGGTACTGCAGGGGGGACCCTGTGGGAGAGTAGGACGCCGCCGAACTCCTTTTAGAGCTCTGGCTCTTGGGCACACAAGCCCAAGGGCCAGAGCTTTTTTGCGTTGGGGTAAGGTCAGGGAGCATCGTTGGCTCGTTTTCCCACAGGAGGCTCCCGGGTGGAGGTCCAGGAGACCCGCGTCCAGACAGACCGGGTCCTCACCATCCCCAACATCCTCAGCATGGCTCGTCTCGCCGGCGTGCCGGTCTTCCTGTGGCTGGTTCTCAGGCCTGAGTTCGGAGGCCCCAAGAGTGACGGGTGGGCGCTGCTGGTGCTGGCTCTGAGCGGAGTCAGCGATTACCTCGACGGCAAGCTCGCGCGGCGTTGGAACCAGATCAGCAGCCTCGGCCGGCTCCTCGACCCGGCAGCCGACCGGCTCTACATTCTCT
The DNA here is from genome assembly GCF_036013935.1 of Streptomyces sp. NBC_00461. Lineage (NCBI taxonomy): Bacteria > Bacillati > Actinomycetota > Actinomycetes > Kitasatosporales > Streptomycetaceae > Streptomyces > Streptomyces sp. NBC_00461. Next base: position 1,637,403 of record NZ_CP107902.1, on the reverse strand, counting down.
CCACGTTGGTGGGCCTCACCTGGCGCGAGATTCTGCCGATCTGGTTGACCGCTCTACTTCTGGCGCGTGAGCTGGTCCTCTTGGTGATGGTGGGCATCCTCAGGCGGCACGGCTATCCGCCGCCGCAGGTGAACTTCCTGGGGAAGGCAGCCACGTTCAACCTGATGTACGCCTTCCCGTTGCTCCTGCTCAGTGACGGCACCGGATGGATCTCGTCACTCGCTGCTATTTTCGGATGGGCGTTCGCAGGATGGGGTACAACGCTCTACTGGTGGGCAGGAGTCCTCTACGTGGTACAAGTCCGCCGCCTGGTCCGTGCGGACGCCATGGCCGATTGAACTCGCCGATTCCTGCGGCCGTAGCGGCTCGATGGCCCTCGGCGGAAAAGTGCGGGACAATCTGGATGGGTGAAGTCGGCTAGACCGTCGTCTCTTTGAGGAGGACGCTTCCGACATGAAGGCCGTCGTGATGGCCGGAGGCGAAGGCACACGCCTTCGCCCCATGACCTCAAGCATGCCCAAGCCGCTCCTGCCCGTGGCCAACCGCCCGATCATGGAGCATGTGCTACGGCTGCTCAAAAGGCATGGGCTGAACGAGACCGTCGTAACTGTCCAGTTCCTGGCCTCATTGGTCAAGAACTATTTCGGTGATGGCGAAGAGCTCGGAATGGAGCTTTCCTATGCCAACGAGGAGAAGCCACTCGGTACCGCAGGGAGCGTCAAGAACGCGGAAGAGGCGTTGAAGGACGATGCTTTCCTCGTCATCTCCGGTGATGCCCTGACCGACTTCGACCTCACCGAGCTGATCAACTTCCACAAGGAAAAGGGTGCGCTCGTCACTGTGTGTCTGACGCGCGTGCCCAATCCGCTGGAGTTCGGTATCACGATCGTCGACGAAGAAGGCAAGGTCGAGCGCTTCCTCGAGAAGCCGACCTGGGGCCAGGTTTTCTCCGACACCGTGAACACGGGCATCTATGTCATGGAGCCCGAGGTCTTCGACTATGTCGAGCCCGATGTGCCCGTCGACTGGTCCGGGGATGTCTTCCCGCAGTTGATGAAGGAGGGCAAGCCGATCTATGGCTATGTCGCCGAGGGCTACTGGGAGGACGTCGGCACCCACGAGAGCTATGTGAAGGCGCAGGCCGATGTCCTGGAGGGCAAGGTCGACGTCGAGATCGACGGTTTCGAGATCTCCCCGGGTGTGTGGGTGGCGGAAGGCGCCGAGGTACATCCCGATGCCGTTCTCCGCGGACCCCTCTACATCGGTGACTACGCCAAGGTCGAGGCCGGCGCCGAAATTCGCGAGCACTCGGTTGTGGGCTCGAACGTCGTCGTGAAGAGCGGCGCTTTCCTGCACAAATCCGTGGTGCACGACAACGTCTACGTGGGGCAGCACTGCAATCTGCGTGGGTGTGTCGTCGGAAGGAACACCGACATCATGCGTGCCGCGCGGATCGAGGACGGCGCGGTCATCGGCGACGAGTGCCTCATCGGTGAAGAATCGATCGTTCAGGGCAATGTGCGGGTCTACCCGTTCAAGACCATCGAGGCCGGCGCCTTCGTGAACACCTCGGTGATCTGGGAGTCCAGGGGGCAGGCGCATCTCTTCGGTGCTCGTGGCGTCTCCGGCATCCTGAACGTCGAGATCACGCCAGAGCTCGCGGTGCGGCTCGCCGGCGCCTACGCGACGACCCTGAAGAAGGGCTCCACTGTCACCACGGCTCGCGACCACTCCCGTGGCGCGCGTGCCCTGAAGCGGGCGGTCATCTCCGCTCTGCAGGCCAGCGCGATCGACGTGCGCGACCTGGAGAACGTACCGCTGCCCGTCGCCCGGCAGCAGACCGCGCGGGGCAGTGCCGGCGGGATCATGATCAGGACCACGCCCGGGGTGCCGGACTCCGTGGACATCATGTTCTTCGACGGGAACGGCGCCGATCTGTCCCAGGGCAGCCAGCGAAAGCTGGACCGGGTGTTCGCACGGCAGGAGTACCGCAGGGCGTTCCCCGGTGAGATCGGGGATCTGCACTTCCCCGCCAGCGTCTTCGACTCGTACACAGGGTCGCTGCTGCGCAATGTCGACACGACCGGGATCAAGGAGTCCGGACTGAAGGTCGTCGTCGACGCGTCGAACGGCAGTGCCGGTCTCGTCCTGCCCAGCCTGCTCGGCAAGCTCGGCGTGGACTCGCTGACGATCAACCCGGGGCTCGATGAGTCGCGGCCGACCGAGACCGCAGATGTCCGGCGGTCCGGGCTGGTGCGGCTCGGTGAGATCGTGGCGTCCTCGCGGGCCGCCTTCGGGGTGCGGTTCGACCCGGTCGGCGAGCGGCTGTCGCTGGTCGACGAGAAGGGGCGGATCGTCGAGGACGACCGTGCGTTGCTCGTCATGCTCGACCTGGTGGCCGCCGAGCGGCGCAGCGGGCGAGTGGCGCTGCCGGTGACCACGACGAGGATCGCCGAGCAGGTGGCGGCCTACCACGGGACGCAGGTGGAGTGGACGACGACCTCGCCCGACGACCTGACACGGGTCGGCGGTGACGACTCGACCATCTTCGGCGGTGACGGCAGGGCCGGCTTCATCATCCCGGAATTCAGCAGTGTCTTCGACGGTACGGCTGCCTTCGTACGGCTGATCGGGCTGGTGGCGCGGACGCAGCTCACCCTGAGCCAGATCGACGCGCGGATTCCGCGTGCGCACGTCCTGAAACGCGATCTGGCGACCCCCTGGGCCGTCAAGGGGCTTGTGATGCGGCGGGTCGTCGAAGCGGCCGGAGACCGCTTCGTGGACACCACCGACGGCGTGCGGGTCGTGGAGACCGACGGGCGCTGGGTGATGGTGCTGCCGGACCCAGCCGAGGCGGTCACCCACCTGTGGGCGGAAGGGCCGGACGACGCCTCCGCACAGGCTCTGCTCGACGAGTGGTCGGCGGTCGTGGACAGCGCAGGGCGCTGAAAGACGCAGCACGCGCGCGTGCCGGACAGGTGTCCCCAACGGGGCCTGTCCGGCACGCGGGTGGGGCCATTCGGAGGTAGTGGGCGCGACGTGCGACGATGTGCTGCATGCCGCAGCAGCCCCCCGTTCGGAGCACACCCACGCGATCATCGCGCCCGGACGCCTCCATGTCGCTGCTCACCAACGTCATGGACCACAGCCTCGACGACGGCTACGCCGAGGCGGCCGCCCGGAAGAAGGCTGAGGGCGCGGGCGGCATGCCGAAGACCCTCCAGGCCAGGCTCGGCCTGGCCGCCGGGCTGGTGCTCGCGGCTCTCGTCGTGACCGTCGGAGCGGCACAGGCGCGCGTGGCGGCTCCCGTCGTCGCCAAGGAGCGGGAGGAGCTGATCGACCGCATCGACCGCGAGACCGCGGCGGCGGACAAGCTGGAAGGCTCCGTGGACAAACTGCGCGACGACGTGAGTGCGCGGCAGCGGGAGGCACTGAAGCACAGCGGTGGCGGAGACAAGAGCGAGCTGGTGGGCATTCTGTCCGGTGCGGTGCAAGTGCACGGCCCCGGCGTGAAGCTCGTCGTGAACGACGCCAAGGAAGCCACCAGCGGCGGAAACGGCGACCCGCGCGAGACCTCGGACTTCTCCGACACCGGTCGGGTGCGCGACCGCGACATGCAGCGCGTGGTCAACGGGCTGTGGGAGTCGGGGGCCGAGGCCGTCTCCATCAACGGCCAGCGGCTGACGGCGCTGTCGGCGATCAGGGCCGCGGGAGACGCGATACTGGTCGACAACAAGCCACTGGTTCCGCCTTACACGGTGCTCGCCGTGGGGAACGGCAAACAGCTGAGCACCAGGTTCCAGAACAGTGCCGACGGGCTGTATCTGCATGCCCTGCAGGAGAACTACGGCATCCGGACCAGCATCTCCGTGGAGAGCGACCTCCGGTTGCCCGCAGCACCGAGTGTGATCGTACGTACTGCACAGCCGAGCACCGAGAAAACTGAGAAGGGCACATCGTGATCGCCGTACTGGGCCTCGTCGTGGGAGTCGTGGCCGGACTGTTGGTCCGGCCTGAGGTTCCGGCGGTCGTCGAGCCTTATCTGCCGATCGCCGTCGTCGCGGCGCTCGACGCCGTCTTCGGTGGTCTGCGGGCCATGCTCGACGGGATTTTCGACGACAAGGTCTTCGTGGTGTCGTTCCTGTCCAACGTGGTCGTGGCCGCGCTGATCGTGTTCCTGGGGGACAAGTTGGGCGTGGGCGCCCAGTTGTCCACCGGTGTCGTCGTGGTGCTCGGTATCCGTATCTTTTCGAACGCCGCGGCGATCCGACGACACGTCTTCCGGGCGTGAGGCCGATGAGCGACCAGGAAGAGACGCCGGAGAACAGGCTGCGCAAGGAACTCCCGAAGGAGGTCCCCGCCACTGCTCCCGACGCCGCGGCAGTCCCCGAGGAGAACCTCACGGAAAGCCCCGAGGAGAACCTCCCGGAGAACCCCGAGAAGGGGCAGCCCGCTCTGACCGGGCGGCAGCGGCTGGTGAAGGGGTTGTGGCCGCCGCGCCTCACCCGTGCCCAACTCATCGTCGCCGTCCTGCTGTTCGGCCTCGGTTTCGGTCTGGCCGTCCAGGTGGCCTCGAACAGCAACAGTGACAGTGCCCTGCGCGGCGCGCGTCAGGAAGATCTCGTTCGCATCCTGGATGAACTCGACGACCGTACTCAGCGTCTTGAGGACGAGAAGCAGGGACTGGAGAAGCAGCGCGACGAGCTGGAGAACAGCTCCGACCAGGCCGAGGAGGCCCGCAAGCAGACCGTCGAGAAGGAGAAGCAACTCGGCATTCTGGCGGGCACGGTGGCCGCGCAGGGTCCCGGCATCACGATGACGATCGAGGACACGAAGGGGACGGTCCAGGCGGACATGCTGCTCGACGCGATCCAGGAGCTGCGCGCGGCCGGTGCCGAGGCGATCCAGGTGAACGGCGTGCGCGTCGTGGCCGGCACGTATCTCACCGACTCCGGCAAGAGCGTGAGCGTCGACGGGAACAAGATCAACGCGCCCTATCGTTTCAAGGTCATCGGCAAGCCGGAGGACCTGGAGCCGGCGCTCAACATCCCTGGGGGCGTGGTGCAGACTCTGGAGAAGGAGCAGGCCACCGTGACCGTCGAGCGGTCGACCAAGATCGTCGTGGACGCCTTGCGAGCGGCGAAGCGGCCTGACTACGCTCGGTCGTCCTCCTAGTGAACCGGCGGTGCATGGGCGGCGTCCGGCAGGGGCATGAGGTTGCGGGGGGTCGGCGCACCGAATGGGTGGTGCGTGGTGGAAACTGTCTGGTGGATACGGACGTTGTGAGGATGTCCGGGTCGGCCGGTGTATGCAATCAGGGTTCGTCCTGCCCCACGGGCGGGTCTGTTTCGGTCAAGGGGAATCGCCCGTGAAGTTGTTTGCGAAGTTGTTCGGCAGGAACGCGCGAGAGGACAGCGCCAATGCGACCGCGCGTCATCGCGCGCAACCAGACGCCGAGGGCCAGCGCCCGCTGTTCCGGGACCAGATTCCTGGCCCGGGCGGCGACATTTCCGGAGGTCAGGGCGCGCCGTCTGTTGACCCTGCGCAGTCCGGCGGCATAGGTTTCGGGCAACCGTCAACCTCAAGTACGGGTGGAGGGTTTTCCCCTATGTCGGCCCTGGTGTGTACGAGGTGCGGTAACCGCAACGCGGAGAACAGCCGCTTCTGTTCCAACTGCGGTGCGCCGCTGCGGGCAGGGGCGACTCCCGAGCGGCCGTCCGAGACGACGTCCACGATCTCCATTTCCGGTATCGAGGCCTACGACGCCGAGGTCACCGGACAGACGCAGATGCCGGCGCTCTCTCCCGAGGCGCAGGCGGCCGTCGACGCGCTGCCCGTGGGCTCCGCGCTTCTGGTCGTGCGCCGCGGACCGAACTCGGGCAGCCGCTTCCTGCTGGACGGCGACCTGACCACGGCCGGGCGTCATCCGCAGAGCGACATCTTCCTGGACGACGTGACGGTCTCGCGCCGTCACGTGGAGTTCCGCCGCGGTGCGGACGGCGCGTTCACGGTGGCCGACGTGGGCAGCCTGAACGGCACGTACGTCAACCGCGAGCGGATCGACCAGGTCGGTCTGAACAACGGCGACGAGGTCCAGATCGGCAAGTACCGACTGGTCTTCTACGCGAGCCAGCGGGGCTACTGACCCCTCCCTCAGGGAATGCCCATGCTTAGAACACCGAGCGGCGGTGCCGGGCACGGTACCGCCGCCACGGACACTGGTCTGATGAGCATCGGCACGGTGCTGAACGTGCTTCGAGACGAGTTTCCCGAAGTCACCATCTCCAAGATCCGTTTCCTGGAGTCGGAGGGGCTCATCGAGCCGCAGCGCACCCCCTCGGGGTATCGCAAGTTCAGCGCGGACGACGTCGAGCGCCTCGGCCACGTCCTGAGAATGCAGCGGGACCACTATCTGCCCCTCAAGGTGATCCGCGAGCACCTGGACGCCGTGGAGCGCGGTGAAGCCGTACCCCTGCCCGCCGTGGGGCGTCAGCGGGACGGGGAGGCCCTGCTGGAGCCGTCCGAGGGGCCCACGGCGGCCCGGATCGGGCGGTCCGAGCTGCTCGCGGCCGCCGGGATCGGCGAGCAGGAGCTCGAGGAGTGGGAGTCGTACGGACTCGTCGCACCGCTGCCGGACGGGGCGTACGACGCGGAGACGGTGACCGTGGCGTCGCTCGTCGTGGAGCTGGGGCGGTTCGGGATCGAACCGCGGCACCTGAGGGCCATGAAGGCGGCCGCCGACCGTGAGGCAGGTCTTGTGGACCAGGTGGTGGCTCCGTTGAAGCGCCACCGCAATCCGCAGACGAGGGCGCATGCCCAGGCGCGTACGAAGGAGCTGGCGGCGCTCACGGTGAAGCTGCACGCTGCGCTCGTACAGACCGCGCTGGGCGTGCGACTGCCGTGATTCCGGCGCGTGCGCGAAGGCCGGATCGTCCCCCCGTTCTCTGCCCGACTACCCAAACATCCCGGGCACGTCCTAGGGTTGCTGTGTGAACGAGCTCGATGTCGTAGGTGTCCGGGTCGAAATGCCCTCCAACCAACCGATCGTGCTCCTGCGTGAAGTGGGAGGCGACCGCTACCTCCCCATCTGGATCGGACCGGGGGAGGCGACGGCGATCGCGTTCGCCCAGCAGGGCATGGCCCCCGCCCGCCCGCTGACCCACGACCTGTTCAAGGACGTGCTGGAGGCCGTCGGTCAGGAGCTCACCGAAGTACGCATCACGGATCTGCGTGAGGGCGTCTTCTACGCGGAGCTGGTCTTCGCCAGCGGGGTCGAGGTCAGTGCCCGTCCGTCCGACGCCATAGCGCTGGCCCTGCGCACCGGAACGCCGATCTACGGCAGCGACGGCGTGCTGGACGACGCGGGCATCGCGATCCCGGACGAGCAGGAGGACGAGGTGGAGAAGTTCCGCGAGTTCCTCGACCAGATCTCGCCGGAGGACTTCGGGACCAGCAGCCAGTGAGGGCGCCTCACATGCCGGCAAGTGCCGGTGGCGAGTGAGTGCGTCCTGCGGCCCCCTCCGAGCGCATTCGGCTAGCCTTTCCCCGCGGTTGGGTGCGGGAAACCACTCCTAGGGTGATTATCACTCGGCGTGCCGAGTGTGGCGGTCGTTGACGCACCACTGGTGGCTGCCTACCGTCGAGGGGGCAGGTCAAGGACGGAGGTCGGCGTGAGAAGCAGCGGCGACGGTACGGCTGGGGGTGCCTCGGGACGCAGTCTCGGGGACAGTGGCCCGTACCCGCTTCATGGCAGCGCGGCCGATCACGCTCCGCAGCGACCGGCGGGTGTGCCGAGCAGCGGAGGGGCGACGTCCATGGCGTTGGAGCAGATCGGCTACCGCGGCCCGACGGCCTGCGCGGCCGCCGGCATCACCTACCGCCAACTGGACTACTGGGCCCGCACCGGCCTCGTCGAACCCAGTGTGCGGCCCGCGAGCGGGTCGGGGACGCAGCGGCTGTACAGCTTCCGCGACGTCGTCGTCCTGAAGATCGTCAAGAGGTTCCTTGACACCGGTGTGTCGCTGCAGAACATCCGCACGGCGGTACAGCACCTGCGTGAGCGCGGCTTCCGGGACCTGGAGCGCATGACGCTGATGAGCGACGGTGCCACGGTCTACGAGTGCACCTCGCCCGACGAGGTGCACGCGCTGCTCCAGGGCGGCCAGGGCATCTTCGGGATCGCCGTCGGTGTGGTGTGGCGGGACGTCGAGAGCGCCCTGTCGCAACTGCACGGCGAGCGGATCGACACCGGCGAGACCCTGATCGGGCACAATCCGGCGGACGAGCTGGCGCGGCGGCGCAACCGGGCGGTCTGAGCGATTGTCCCGAGGTGCCGTGAGGCGCTCGGGCGGTCGTACGACGGCATTGTCAGTGGCGTAGGGCAGCATCGGACATGTGAGAAACGCGCCCACGATCCTGCATCTCGACATGGATGCCTTCTACGCCTCGGCGGAGCAGGCATCCAAGCCGAGTCTGCGTGGGAAGGCCGTGATCGTGGGCGGACTCGGGCCGCGCGGGGTGGTCGCGACGGCTTCGTACGAGGCGAGGGTGTTCGGGGTGCGGTCGGCGATGCCGATGGCCCAGGCACGGCGGCTGGCGCCGAACGCCGCGTATCTGGTGCCGCGCTTCGGGTTCTACCGGTCGATCAGCGAGCAGGTCATGGCGTTGTTGCACTCGCTGTCGCCGCTCGTGGAGCCGCTGAGCCTGGACGAGGCCTTCGTGGACCTGGAGGCCGGGGAGGTGGCCTGGGACGCGGCGTCGGCGCGGCTGGTGGGTGAGAAGCTGCGGGCGGACATACGGGCCGGTACGGCACTGACCGGGTCCGTGGGCCTCGCCGCGTCCAAGATGATCGCGAAGATCGCCTCCGAGGAGGCGAAGCCGGACGGGCTGGTGCTGATCGAGCCGGGGACCGAGCGGGCGCTGCTCGGGCCGATGTCGGTGCGGACGCTGCCGGGGGTAGGGCCTGCGACCGGGGACCATCTGCGGCGGGCCGGGATCACCACGGTCGACGAGATCGCCGAGGCGGGCGAGGACGAGCTGGTCCGGCTGCTGGGCAAGGCCCACGGGCACGCGCTGCACGCCATGGCGCTGGCGCACGACGACCGGCCCGTGGTCGCGGAGCGGGAGACCAAGTCGGTGTCGGTCGAGGACACCTACGACGTGGACATCCACGACCGGCTGAGGGTGGGCCTTGAGGTGCAGCGGCTGGCCGAGCGATGCGTGCGGCGGCTGCGCGGGGCGGGGCTTTCGGGGCGGACCATCGTGCTCAAGGTGCGCCGCTACGACTTCTCGACGCTGACGCGTTCCGAGACGTTGCGGGGGCCCACCGACGATCCGGGGGTGGTGCGGGAGGCGGCCGCCCGGCTGCTGGACATGGTGGACACCACGGGTGGCGTACGACTGCTCGGTGTCGGGGTCAGCGGGCTCGCCGACTACACGCAGGAGGATCTGTTCGCGCAGGCCGCGGGGGAGCGGACGGAGGTGACGGTGGAGGAGACGGCGGACGAACCCGCACCGGAGCAGGAGGCACCCGCCGAGCGGCGCTGGCCCGCGGGGCACGATGTGCGGCATGCCGAGTTCGGGCACGGGTGGGTGCAGGGCAGCGGCCTCGGGCGGGTCACCGTGCGGTTCGAGACGCCCGACTCGGAGCCCGGGCGGGTGCGGACGTTCCGGACCGACGACCCCGAGCTGGAGATGGCGGATCCGCTGCCGTTGGTGGCGGGTGGATCCGCGGCTTCCGTGGACGGGGTTCCGTGTTGACGTGCACCTCAGGCGTCGGCGTCCTCCGTGCCGGCGATCCTGCCGAAGGACCGGTCCGGGACCGAGGGAGGAGAGGCGATGTCGAGACCGTAGTGGTGGTAGAGCTGAAGTTCCTGTTCGGGGGAGAGATGGCGGCCGACCCCGAAGTCGGGGGCGTCCTTGATGAGGGAGCGGTCGAAGGGGACGTGGAGGGTGCCCTCGACCAGTTCGCTGGGCTTCAGGGGGACGAAGGCGTCCCGGGAGAACAGGCCGGTGCGTATGGCCGCCCACTCCGGCACGCCCGTCGCGTCGTCGAGATAGACCTCGTCGATGGTGCCGAGCTTGGTGCCGCTGCGGTCGAACGCCTTGCGGCCGATCAGGTTGCGCGGATCGATGTCGGTCTGCACGGGCCCTCCACTTGGTCGCAACTCATTCGTAAGCACTACAAAAGAGCACATCGGGGCAGGCGGCCACTCGAAGGACCGGGTGGTGCGCTCGCTGGTAGGCTGACAGCGGCTGCTGACCCCGTGCGGGAGAGTCCTCCGGACGCCACCGGAGGCGCCGAAGGAGCAAATCCTCCCCGGAATCTCTCAGGCTCACGTACCGCGCGGACGAGGTCACTCTGGAAAGCAGGGCGGGTGTCGACGGCTTCCGCTCTCACCGACGGTGAAAGCCGGACATCCTCGGATGGTCCGGTGAAGCTCTCAGGTCGAGATGACAGAGGGGGAGGCCGATCGGGTACCCGCGCCGTGGTACCCCTCGAAGGTCGTGGCAGACCAGGAGGCCTCCGCAAATGACCGCCCATCGCATTCCGCTCTCCGAGCTCGAGAAGGGGATCCCCTTCGAGCAGCGTCACATCGGCCCCGATCATGAGGCTCGGGCCAAGATGCTCGCGCATGTCGGCTACGGCTCCCTGGACGAGCTCACGGCCGCCGCGGTGCCGGATGTGATCAAGAACGCCGATGCCCTGGATCTGCCGGGCGCGCGTACCGAGGCCGAGGTGCTGGCCGAGCTGCGTTCGCTGGCCGATCGCAACCAGGTTCTCGATTCCATGATCGGGCTCGGGTACTACGGGACCTTCACCCCGCCCGTGATCCTGCGCAACGTGATGGAGAATCCCGCCTGGTACACGGCCTACACGCCCTACCAGCCGGAGATCTCGCAGGGGCGCCTGGAGGCCCTGCTGAACTTCCAGACGATGGTCGCCGACCTCACCGGGCTGCCGACCTCCGGTGCCTCGCTGCTCGACGAGGGCACGGCCGCCGCCGAGGCGATGGCGTTGTCCCGGCGCATGGGCAGGAACAAGAAGGGCCTGTTCCTTATCGACGCGGACGTGCTGCCGCAGACCGTCGCCGTGATCGAGACCCGCGCCGAGCCGACGGGCGTGGAGGTCGTGGTCGCGGACCTCAGCGAGGGCATTCCGGCGGAGATCGCCGGGCGTGAGATCAACGGCGTGCTCGTCCAGTACCCGGGTGCCTCCGGTGTCGTACGCGACATCAAGGCGTTGATCGACCAGGCGCACGAGCTCGGCGCGCTCGTCACCGTCGCCGCCGACCTGCTCGCGCTGACGCTGCTGAAGTCGCCCGGTGAGCTGGGTGCGGACATCGCCGTCGGTACGACGCAGCGGTTCGGTGTGCCGATGGGCTTCGGCGGGCCGCACGCCGGCTACATGGCCGTACACGAGAAGTTCGCGCGCAGCCTGCCCGGGCGGCTCGTGGGGGTGTCCGTGGACGCCGACGGGAACAAGGCCTACCGGCTGGCGCTGCAGACCCGCGAGCAGCACATCCGTCGCGAGAAGGCGACCAGCAACATCTGCACCGCCCAGGTACTGCTCGCCGTCATGGCCGGTATGTACGCCGTGTACCACGGGCCCGACGGGCTGAGGGGCATCGCGCAGCGCACCCACCGGTACGCCACGATCCTCGCCGCGGGGCTCACCGCCGGCGGCGTCGAGGTCGTGCACGGCTCGTACTTCGACACGCTCACCGCGCGCGTGCCGGGCCGCGCCGCCGAGGTGGTGGCCACCGCACGTGAGAACGGCGTCAACCTCCACTTCGTCGACGCCGACCAGGTGTCGATCGCCTGTGACGAGACCACCTTGCGGGCCCAACTGGGCGCCGTGTGGGCCGCGTTCGGGGTCGAGGGCGACATCGAGGCGCTGGACGAGGCCGCCGGGGAAGCGATCCCGCAGGCCCTGCTGCGCAGCGACGCATTCCTCACCCACCCCGTCTTCCACCAGCACCGCTCCGAGACCGCGATGCTGCGCTACCTGCGCCGGCTCGCCGACCGCGACTACGCGCTCGACCGCGGCATGATCCCGCTGGGCTCCTGCACCATGAAGCTCAACGCGACCACGGAGATGGAGCCGGTCACCTGGCCCGAGTTCGGGCAGCTGCACCCGTTCGCGCCCGCCGAGCAGGCGCAGGGGTATCTCACGCTCATCCGTGAGCTGGAGGAGCGGCTCGCCGAGGTCACCGGGTACGACAAGGTGTCGCTGCAGCCCAACGCCGGTTCGCAGGGCGAGCTGGCCGGGCTGCTCGCCGTCCGCGGATACCACCGGGCCAACGGCGACGAGCAGCGGACCGTGTGTCTGATCCCGTCCTCCGCACACGGCACGAACGCCGCCAGCGCCGTCATGGCCGGCATGAAGGTCGTCGTCGTGAAGACCGCCGAGGACGGCGAGATCGACGTCGAGGACCTGCGGGCGAAGATCGAGCAGTACCGCGACGAGCTGTCCGTGCTGATGATCACGTACCCCTCCACGCACGGTGTGTTCGAGGAGCATGTCGCCGACATCTGCGCGCAGGTGCACGAGGCCGGCGGGCAGGTGTACGTCGACGGGGCCAACCTCAACGCCCTGGTGGGGCTTGCCAAGCCGGGGCACTTCGGCGGTGACGTCTCGCACCTCAACCTGCACAAGACCTTCTGCATCCCGCACGGCGGCGGCGGTCCCGGGGTCGGTCCGGTCGGTGTGCGCGCGCACCTGGCGCCGTATCTGCCGAACCACCCGATGCAGCCGGCGGCCGGTCCCGAGACGGGTGTCGGGCCGATATCGGCGGCTCCGTGGGGTTCCGCGGGGATCCTGCCGATCTCGTGGGCGTACGTCCGGCTGATGGGCGGCGAGGGCCTGAAGCGTGCCACGCAGGTGGCGGTCCTCAGCGCCAACTACATCGCCAAGCGGCTCGAACCGCACTACCCCGTGCTCTACAACGGCCCCGGCGGCCTGGTCGCGCACGAGTGCATCATCGACCTGCGACCGCTGACCAGGGCGACCGGTGTGAGCGTCGACGACGTCGCCAAGCGGCTGATCGACTACGGGTTCCACGCGCCGACGATGTCGTTCCCGGTGGCCGGCACGTTGATGATCGAGCCGACCGAGTCCGAGGACCTGATCGAGCTGGACCGGTTCTGCGACACGATGATCGCCATCCGTGCGGAGATCGAGAAGGTCGGCGCGGGCGAGTGGCCGGCCGAGGACAACCCGCTCCGGGGTGCGCCGCACACGGCCGCCGCGCTCGGTGGGGAGTGGGAGCACGCGTACACGCGTGAGGAGGCTGTCTTCCCGGCCGGGGTGTCGGTCGCCGACAAGTACTGGCCGCCGGTGCGTCGGATCGACCAGGCCTTCGGTGACCGCAACCTGGTCTGCTCGTGCCCGCCGCTGGACGCGTACGAGGACTGAGCCGGAAACGAGGGGCCCCGCTTCGGCGGGGCCTCTTCGCGTTATGCCGTAGCGAGCGAGATCTCGGTCGACTTGATCAGGGCGACGACCGTTGTGCCGGAAGCCAGACCGAGGTCCTGGGCGGCGTCCCTCGTGATCGCGGAGGTGAGTTCGCCGCCCTCGACGGCCACCTTGACGGAGGCCATCGCACCGCCGGAGGTGACCGCGGTGACCGTGCCGGGCAGCTGGTTGCGGATGGACAGGCCCTTGACCGGGCCGGTGGCGAGGGAGACCTCTGTCGACTTCACCAGGGCGCGGACCGCGGAGCCCGGGGCGAGCGCCAGGTCGTTCACGGCTTCAAGGGTGATCGCCGCGGTGAGGTCCTGGCCGCCGGCGAGGCGGATGCCGACGGTGGCCATCGCCTCGCCGGGGGTGATGGCGGTGACGGTGCCGGGGAGTTGGTTTCGGATGCTCAGGGTCATGGCATCACGGTAGGGCTTTGAGGGCCTTATGCAGGGTATGCGTGGGTCTGTACGGCCTTGACCGTCGCCCAGACCGTTGCGCCCGGGCGCAGGTCGAGTTCGGCCGCGGCGACCGTGGTGAGGTCGGCGGCCAGCGGGAGTTCGCCGGTGAGGTCCGCGCGGATCTGGTCGCCGTGCGTCTCCAGGCCGGCCACCTCGCAGCGCCAGTGGTTGCGGGCGCTGGAGCCGGTGGGCGGGTCCCGGAACAGGGTGACGGCGCTCGGTGGGAACGCCACGAAGACCGGGCCGGACAGGACCTCGGTGGTGGTGATGGCCGGGCCGGTGTCGAGGCGGACGGTGTGGCCGTCGGCCTGTCCGCGGTAGAGGTTGAGGCCGACCAGTCGGGCGATGTAGTCCGTACGGGGATGGCGGGCGATGTCGGAGGGCGTGCCCTCCTGGACGACGCGGCCGTGCTCGACGACCACCAACCGGTCGGCCAGCACCATGGCGTCCAGCGGGTCGTGTGTGACCAGGACCGCCACCGCCTCGAACTCGGCCAGGTGGCGCCGGAGCTGGGACCGTACGTCGAGGCGGGTACCGGCGTCCAGGGCGGCCAGCGGTTCGTCGAGGAGCAGCAGCCGGGGGCGGATGGCCAGGGCGCGGGCGACGGCGACGCGCTGGGCCTGGCCGCCGGAGAGACGGCGGGGCTTGGCGCCGGCGTGCTCGGCGAGGCCCATGCGCTCCAGCCACTCGGCGGCCAGGGCGCGGGCCTCCGCTTTGCCGGCACCCTGGCAGCGCGGGCCGAAGGCCACGTTGTCGAGGGCTGTCAGGTGGGGGAAGAGCAGGTAGTCCTGGAAGACCACGCCGACCGGGCGGGACTCGGGTGGCGTACGGTCCAACTCGGCGCCGTCCAGCCGCAGATGGCCGCCACTGAGCGGGACGAGGCCGGCGAGGGCGCGTAGGGCGGTGGTCTTGCCTGCCCCGTTGGGGCCGAGCACGGCGACCACGTCTCCGGGGGCGGCGGTGAGCGTTACGTCGAGGCGGAAGGTTTTCCGGTCGACCACCAGGTGGGCGTCGAGGCCGTCGGAGGGGTGCGGGTGCGGGTTCGGGTGTGTGGGGGGTGGCCGGCCTTCGGCCGGGTACGTGTTCTCACCCGCACCACCCGTGGTGCTTTCGTTGTCGGGCGCGGGTTGCCCCTTCGGGGGCCGAGCGCCGTCGGCGGCTGCGGGGTGGGTGTTCGTCATCGGATCGGCCTCCGGCGCGGGCTCGTCATGACGGCGTCATCCAGCGGTCCCGTAGGCCCGCCAGTACTGCGATCGAGACCGCCAGTAGGACCAGGCTGAGGGCGATGGCCGCCTCGGGGTTGTTCTGCAGGGCCAGGTAGACCGCGAGCGGCATGGTCTGAGTGCGGCCCGGGAAGTTGCCCGCGAAGGTGATCGTCGCGCCGAACTCGCCCAGGGCACGTGCCCAGGCCAGCACGGCGCCGGCCCCGATGCCCGGCGCGATCAACGGCAGGGTGACCCGGCGGAACGCGGTGAAGCGGGACGCGCCCAGGGTGGCGGCCGCCTCCTCGTAGCGAGGATCTGCCGCACGCAGGGTGCCTTCCACGCTGATGACCAGGAACGGCATGGCGACGAAGGACTCCGCGACGACGACCCCCGCGGTGGTGAAGGGGAGCGTGATGCCGAACCAGGAGTCCAGCCACTGGCCGACCACGCCGTTGCGGCCGAGGGCGAACAGCAGGGCCACGCCGCCGACCACGGGGGGCAGCACGAGCGGGAGGGTCACCAGGGCACGTACGAAACCGCGTCCGGGGAAGTCCGTGCGGGCCAGCAGCCAGGCCAGCGGGACGCCGACGACCAGGCTCACCGCGGTCGCCGCCGTGGCGCACACCAGCGACAGCTTCAGCGCCTGCCACACCTCGGTGCTGGTCAGCTGCTCGGGGAGGGTGCTCCACGGGGCCCGTACGAGCAGGGCGACCAGGGGCAGCAGGAGGAACGCCAGGCCGATCAGCGCGGGGACCAGCAGGGGCAGCGGAACCCCGCGGCGGCCCGACCGGACAGGTCCGCGCCGCGGGCCGCCCTGGAGGGTGTCGGCCGCGGCGTCGGACTTGTCGGTCGAGGTCACGGCTTGAGGAACCCGGCCTCGGACAGGACCTTCTGGCCCTCGGCGGACTGCACGAGCGCGATGAACGCCTTGGCGGTCTCAGGGTTCTTCGAGTCCTTGAGCAGGGTGATCGGGTAGTCGTTGATCGCGTCCGCGGACTCGGGGAACTCCACGCCCTCCACCTTGCTGCCCGCCGTCTTCACGTCCGTCTTGTAGACGACGGCGGCGTCGGCCTCCTTCAGCACCACCTTGTTCAGGGCCGACTTGACGTCCTCCTCGTAGGAGACGGGGGTGAGCTTCAGCTTGCTCGCGTCCAGCGCCTTCTGGGCGGCGGCGCCGCAGGGCACCGTCTTGTCGCACAGCACGACCTTGAGGCCTGACCTGGTGAGGTCCTTCAGGGAGGACACCTTGTCGGGGTTGCCCGGCAGGGTGGCGATCTCCAGCTGGTTGCGGACGAAGGTGGCCGGCACGGTGGCGTTGTCCTTCTTGTCCGTCACGATGGCCATCGTCTTGGGGCTGGCGGAGGCGAACACGTCGGCCGGGGCGCCGCCGGTGATGCCGGCGGCCAGGCTGTCACTGCCGCCGAAGCTGAAGGTGACCTTCGTGCCGGGGTGGGCCTTCTCGAACTCCTTGCCCAGGGTCGTGAAGCTCTCCTGGAGGGAGGCGGCGGCGAAGACGGTCACGTCGCCGGACAGCTTCGGCGACGAGGACGACGACGCCGAGGAGCCGGACGTCGTGGAGCCGGAGTCCGAGTCGGACGAGGAGCAGGCGCTCAGAGCCAGCAGCGCGGCGGCTCCTGCACCGGCCGCCTGAAGGGCCCGGCGGGTCCGGCGCGCGGAACGGGTCATCACGGGTCCACTCCCTCTGATTTCTACAGGAACGAGGCCGTCGGCCTCTTCCGATGCGCAGATCATGGAAATCATACTGGCGCATATGCGAGGTGTAAGTCTCCTGTCGCATCGCATGAGCTGGCCCTAGGAGCGACAGGGGCCGCATGTGCGTTCGTACGGAAGTGGCGTGCGAGTCAGGTGCGGTCGATGTGGACGTTGGTCGATTTCACCCGGGCGGTGGCCTCCATGCCGACCTCCAGGCCCAGTTCCTCGACGGCCTCGCGGGTCAGCAGGGAGACCAGACGGTGGGGGCCGGCCTGGATCTCGACCTGGGCTGCCACGTCACCGAGCTTGATCGCGGTGACGATTCCGGGGAAGGCGTTGCGGACCGAGGTGTACGAGGTCTCCTCCTCGGCGCTGCCCGCCTTGGCGAGTTCGACGGAGAAGGCGGCCAGGTCCCGGCCCTCGATGAGTCGGCGGCCGCTCTCGTCGCGATGGGTCGCCACCCGGCCGGCGTCCGCCCAGCGGCGTGCGGTGTCCGGGCTCACGCCGAGCAGTCGTGCTGCCTGGCCGATCGTGTAGCTCTGCATGCGGTCACGATAGGGCCGCGAACCGGCCCTGGTGGACGTGGGGTTGAGCGTTGGGTGTAACGCGATATAGCGTTAGTCCGTGACTGGGATTCGGAGTGTGTCCATGTCGGGTGAGGTGTCACGAAGCGGTGGGGCGTCGCTCGGCCTGCGGGCTTCGCACGCGGACCGGGACCGGGTCGTGGACGTGCTGCGGATCGCGGCCGGGGACGGCCGGCTGACGGTCGAGGAGCTCGGCGAGCGCGTGGAGGCCGCCCTGTCCGCCCGCACGATGGGGGAGCTCGCCGTCCTGACGACGGACCTGCCGACGGACGACGCAGAGGCCGCGGCCGAGGTGAAGGACGTCGTCCGCATCGACCAGCGGGGCGGTTCGGCCCGGCGCGGCGAGGAGTGGGTGGTACCGCGGCGGCTTGAGATCGAGTCGGAGTGGGGGGATGTGACGCTCGACTTCACCGGCGCGGTGATCACACACGACACCCTGTACATCGACCTCGACATGCGGGGCGGAACCCTGCGGCTGATGACGCGGCCGGGCGTCGTGGTGGACACCGACTCCCTGGTGATCGACTACGCCAAGATCAAGGAACGTTCGTCCGGCGGCCAGGACATGCCCGTGGCGCTGCGGGTCGTGGTCGGTGGACGTATGAGCTTCGGCCGGGTGGTCGTACGACCGCAGCGGCGCGGGCTCGTCAGGAAAGCCCCGACGCCCTGAGCACCGCCTGGGCGGTCTCGTCGTCGATCCGGTGACCGATCCGGCGCAGGACGTCCGTGCCCTGTCGCAGAGTGCCACGCTCCAGGGAGCGGCGCATTCCCGTGTCCAGCTCGTGCCACAGCAGCGGATTGGCCGCGAGGACGCGCGGGTCGAGATGCAGGCAGTTGCCCCGAGCGTCGCGCAGGACCAGGTGGGAGGAGACGCCGGCGTACTGCCGTACGGCCACGAGCAAGTCCGTACGGACCATGCCGCGGTGTACCGGGCCGCGTACCGCGATCCAGCCGGGGCCCGCGGTGACGCGGGGCGGGAGCAGAACCGCGAAGACCGCGGCGGAGAGCGTGAGCCAGAGCAGGGTGCGCGCGGGGCTCAGGGTGCTCGCGTCCCAGTCGACGAACATCGTCATGGCACCGAAGACGAGAGCGCAGCCCAGGGCGAGCCGAGCGCTGCCACCCCAGTGGCGGTCGCCGGCCGGGCTCGACGGTCCGCTGCCCTGCATGAGGCGAAGGTAGGCGGGAGCGGGGCCGAGCGCGCCGTGCGCTGACGAGGCCCTGACGGCGCACGGGCCAATTTTGACGCGCCCAATACGCCGTTGGGTCAGGCCGTTGGGTTTGTGGCGTCGGATTTACACCGTCGGGTTGTGGCGGGCGGGCGGGCGGGCGGGCGGGCGCGGGCAGAGGGCTCCAACGCGTCGCTTGCGGTGGTGGGGCGCCCGCGCCGGAGGCCGGCTCAGCCGGTGTGGACGCGGGGGCGGCGGGTGCGGTCCGGCTCTGCCTCGCGGAGGACCTCGCGGGTGACCGGGGCGACCTCGCCCTGGCCGAAGAGGAAGAAGCGCAGGAAGTTGGCGAAGGGGCCGCCCTCGGTCCACTCGAAGTAGATGTGCGGAGTGCACTTGGTGGTGTCGCGGACGTGGAGGAGCAGGGCGGCCAGCGCGTTCGGGATGGAGGAGGACTCCAGGGTCAGCACCCGATAGCGGTCGTGCAGGACCTCGCCGCGCACCCTCAGCCCAGCCTCGAACTCGGACGGGTCGAGGACCGTGACCTCGACGAAGACGAAGTCCTCGCCGGGGATGTCGTTGTCGTTGCGGATCTGCTCGATCTTGTCGCGGTACTCGGCCTTGTCGCGCTGGTCGGGCTCGTTGGCGATGAACCGGATCTTGCGGCTGGACATGTCCCTGATGAAACGTTCCGCCATGTCGTCCAGCTCGACGTCGGTGACGCGGAGCTCGAAGGCGCGGGCCAGCCGGGAGAGCAGCGAGACCAGGATGATGCCGGCGATGAAGCAGGCGCCGATCTTGACGCCGTCGGGGCGCTCGATGACGTTCACGACCGTCGTGTACAGGAACACCGCGGAGATCACCGCGAAGGCGATGGTCCAGTTCCGCTGCCTGGCCTTGCGGGCGGCGATGGTCACCGCGACCGCGGCCGAGCTGATCAGCACCAGCACGCCGGTGGCGTAGGCGCCGCCCTGCGCGTCGACGCTCGCGTCGAAGATCCAGGTGACCAGGAAGGCGATGAGCGTGAAGACGATGACCATGGGGCGCACCGCCCGCGCCCAGTGCGGGGCCATGCCGTAGCGCGGCAGATAGCGCGGCATGAGGTTGAGCAGACCGGCCATGGCGGAGGCGCCGGCGAACCAGAGGATGGCGATCGTCGAGACGTCGTAGACCGTGCCGAAGGCGTTGCCCAGGTACTCGTGCGAGAGGTAGGCGAGGGCGCGGCCGTTGGCCTGGCCACCCGGCTTGAACTCCTTCTCCGGGATCAGCAGCGTGGTGATGAAGCTGGTCGCGATCAGGAAGACGCTCATGATCAGGGCGGCTATGGTGAGCAGCTTCTTCGTGTCCCGGATGCGGCCCGTGGGCTGCTCCTCGGTGTCGTCCGAGTCGCCCTTGACGTGGGGCATGACGGCAACGCCGGTCTCGAAGCCGGAGAGGCCGAGCGCGAGCTTGGGGAAGACGAGCAGGGCCACGCCGACCATCGCGAAGATGTTTCCGTGCTCGGTCGTCAGGGCGCTCGACCAGTCCGTGATGACGTGTCCCGCGGTGACGACGTGCCACAGGCCGACGAGCACGACGACGACGTTCAGCGTCAGGTAGATGCCGACCAGGGCGAACGCGACGCCGATGGCCTCCAGGAAGCCCTTGAGGAACACCGCGCCGAGCAGGGCCACCAGGATCAGGGTGATCAGCATCTGCTTGTCGTGCAGGGCGCTGGTCAGATGCGGGTTCTCGACGAGGTGGGTCGAGGCGTCCGCGGCCGAGAGGGTGATGGTGATCAGGAAGTCGGTGGCGGCGAAGCCGAGCAGGGTCAGGACGAACAGCTTGCCCTGCCAGAACGACAGCAGCCGCTCCAGCATCGCGATCGAGCCCTCGCCGTGGGGGCTCTCCTCGGCGACCCGTCGGTACACGGGGAGGGCACCGGCCAGGGTGACGATCACCAGCACGATGGTCGCGATCGGTGAGAGCAGGCCGGCCGCGAGGGCGGCGATGCCCGGCTGGTAGCCGAGGGTCGAGAAGTAGTCGACGCCGGTGAGGCACATGACCCGGTACCAGGGCTGGCCCTGGTGTTCGAGCTTGGGCCTGGGCTTGGGCTCGATCTCGGGGGCCGCCGCCTGCTGGGGGTGGCCCTTGCCCATCTCGGACAGACCCTCCAGCATCCAGGCGCGCAGCCGACTGGGAGGTGGCTGTTCGGTCGTGGCCATCGGCGTGCTCCTGATGTGCGGCTCAGCGTGTGGGTTCCGGCCATCACGCGGACGGCGGCACCAGCGTAAGCGGAGAGTGACGCGTGGGCCCACGGATCATGGGGGCGTAGGCGTCAAGCTTCCGTTAAGACCGGCAGGCGGGGCGCTGGCCGGGCATCAAGACGGGTCTCCTGTATCGCGATATGTGCATATTGAGCCAGATGGTGGGATCAGTGGTCTCGCGGCATGGAGTGGACACCCTGCGTCATGACCCCGGGCCCCAGTGAGCGACCGGCCCCCGGTAACCGACCGGCCGTCCGTCAAGATGCCGGTGTCGCAGCCGGCCGACAGGGTCACCGGGTGGCCGCAGGGTCACCGCGGGGTCGGCCCTGGAGACGGACGCCGTCATCTGCCGGCCGGCGCTCCGTCCGTTGTGACTCCGTCCGTTGTGCCTCCGACCGGCTTTTGACCTGCGGCGATCGTCCTGCCGTATGAGTTCCGTCAAAGGCGTGCGGTACGCCGTATGGGACCCGTCAACGGCGGCCGAATCCGGCCGCGAAGGTTGTTCCCTCGAAGCGTCCCTGTCCGGTCGAACCTCACTCCAGGAGTTCACGATGGCCGATCTGGCCTTCGTCGTCACCGCGATCGCCTGCTTCGCTCTGGTGGCCCTCGTCGCCAAGGGGGTGACGAAGCTGTGACTGCCGAGAACATCGTCGGCCTGGTCGTGGCCGTCGCCCTGCTGGGCTATCTCGTCCTCGCCCTGATCTTCCCGGAGAGGTTCTGAGCCACGACATGGGTCCCGTACTCGCAGGCGTTCTCCAACTGCTCGCGCTCATAGGCGCGTTGGCCCTCGCCTACCTTCCCCTCGGCAACTACATGGCCAAGGTCTACTCCTCCGACCGGCACTGGCGGGCGGAGAAGTGGATCTACAAGGGCATCGGTGCCAACCCCGACACCCAGATGCGCTGGACCGCGTATCTGCGCGGTGTCCTCGCCTTCTCCGCGGCGGGCGTCCTCTTCCTCTACCTGCTGCAGCGGACACAGGGTGTGCTGCCCGGTTCGCTCGGCTTCAGGTCCATCGACCCGGCGCAGTCGTTCAACACGGCCGTGTCGTTCGTGACCAACACCAACTGGCAGTCGTACTACGGCGAGCAGGCCATGGGTCACGTCGTGCAGACCGCCGGTCTGGCCGTGCAGAACTTCGTCTCGGCGGCCGTCGGCATCGCCGTGGCGGTGGCTCTCGTACGGGGCTTCGCGCGCTCGCGTACCGGTGAGCTGGGTAACTTCTGGTCCGACCTGGTGCGTGGCGTCGTCCGCATCCTGGTGCCGGGCGCGGTGATCGCGGCCATCGTGCTGGTCGCCTGCGGTGCCATCCAGAACTTCTCCGGGATCCACGAGGTCGGCCAGTTCATGGGTGGCTTGCAGCAGTGGAACGGCGGGGCGGTCGCCTCGCAGGAGGCCATCAAGGAGTTCGGTACGAACGGCGGCGGCTACTTCAACGCCAACAGCGCCCACCCCTTCGAGAACCCCACTCCGTTCTCCAACCTGTTCGAGATCTTCCTGATCCTGGTGATCCCGTTCGCGCTGACCCGCACGTTCGGCCTGATGGTCGGCTCGGTGAAGCAGGGCTACGCGATCCTCGCGACGATGGTCACGATCTGGCTGGGCTTCACGGCCCTGATGATGTGGACCGAGTTCGCCCACCACGGCCCGGCGCTCCAGATCGCCGGCGGCGCGATGGAGGGCAAGGAGACCCGGTTCGGCGTCGGCGCCTCGTCGATCTTCGCGACGGCGACCACGCTGACCTCGACCGGCGCGGTGAACTCCTTCCACTCCTCGTTCACGGGCCTCGGCGGCGGCATCACCATGCTCGGCATGATGCTGGGTGAGATCGCGCCCGGTGGTACCGGTTCCGGCCTCTACGGCATGCTGATCATGGCGATCATCGCGGTGTTCATCGCGGGTCTGATGGTCGGCCGTACGCCCGAGTACCTGGGCAAGAAGATCGGCACCCGTGAGATCAAGCTGGCGGCCTGCTACATCCTCATCACCCCGGCACTGGTGCTGATCTTCACCGCGTTCGCCATGGCCCTGCCGACCCCGGCCCACTCGATGACCAACAGCGGGGCGCACGGATTCTCCGAGATTCTCTACGCCTACACGTCCGCCGCCAACAACAACGGCTCGGCCTTCGCCGGACTGAACGCGGACACCCAGTGGTTCAACAGCACCCTGGGTCTGGCCATGCTCTTCGGCCGCTTCCTGCCGATGGTGTTCGTGCTGGCGCTGGCCGGCTCGCTCGCCGAGCAGCGGCAGGTGCCGGAGACCGCGGGCACCCTGCGGACCGAGAAGCCGCTGTTCACCGGCCTGTTGGTGGGCGCGATCCTGATCATCACCGGTCTGACGTACTTCCCGGCCCTCGCGCTGGGTCCGCTGGCCGAGGGGCTGGCGTCATGACGACCGACGTAACCAACCAAGAGGACTCGATGTCCACAGCCACCCCGACCCGGGCGCCGCACAGCGACCTACCGACCGGGCACCAGGCCCCCGAGGGCCGCGTCGGTGCCGGCCTGTTCGACCCCAAGCAACTGCTCAAGTCGCTGCCGGACGCCTTCCGCAAGCTCGACCCGCGGGTGATGGTCAAGTCCCCGGTGATGTTCGTGGTGTGGATCGGGTCGGTGCTGACCACCGTGTTCTCCTTCAAGGACCCGGGCGACTGGTTCGGCTGGGCGATCAGCGTCTGGCTGTGGCTGACCGTGGTCTTCGCCAACCTGGCGGAGGCCGTGGCCGAGGGGCGTGGCAAGGCGCAGGCCGACACCCTGCGCAAGGCCAAGACCGACACCGTGGCACGCCGGCTCATCGGTGACTCCGAAGAGCAGGTGCCCGGCACCGAGTTGAAGATCGGCGACCTGGTGGTCTGCGAGGCGGGCGACATCATTCCCGGTGACGGTGACGTCGTCGAGGGCGTGGCCTCGGTCGACGAGTCGGCGATCACCGGTGAGTCGGCGCCGGTCATCCGTGAGTCCGGCGGCGACCGGTCGGCGGTCACCGGCGGCACCAAGGTGCTGTCCGACCGCATCGTCATCAGGATCACGACGAAGCCGGGCGAGACCTTCATCGACCGGATGATCAACCTGGTCGAGGGCGCGGCCCGGCAGAAGACACCGAACGAGATCGCGCTGAACATCCTGCTGGCCTCGCTGACGATCGTCTTCCTCCTCGCGTGTGCCACGCTGCCGCCGTTCGCCGACTACGCGGGCACGCACCTGACGTTGGTCGTGCTGATCGCGCTGCTGGTCTGCCTGATCCCGACCACGATCGGCGCCCTGCTGTCCGCGATCGGCATCGCGGGCATGGACCGCCTGGTCCAGCGCAACGTCCTGGCCATGTCCGGACGGGCGGTCGAGGCCGCCGGTGACGTCTCCACGCTGCTGCTCGACAAGACCGGCACCATCACCCTCGGCAACCGGCAGGCGTCGGAGTTCGTGTCCGTCAGCGGTACGACGGAGGCCGGGGTGGCCGATGCCGCGCAGCTGTCGTCGCTGGCCGACGAGACGCCCGAGGGCCGCTCCATCGTCGTGCTGGCGAAGGAGAAGTACGGCCTGCGCGAGCGGCATCAGGGCGAGTTGGCCGGGGCCGAGTGGATCGCCTTCACCGCGCAGACCCGCATGTCGGGCGTGGATGTCGACGGGCGCAGGATCCGCAAGGGCGCGGCCGGTTCGGTCATCGCCTGGGTCAAGGAGCGGGGCGGCACGGTCGCCGAGGACGCGGACACGCTGTCCAACCGGATCTCCGAGGCCGGCGGCACCCCGCTGCTCGTGGCGGTCGAAGACGCCGACGGCGCACGGGTGTTGGGCGTCATCCACCTCAAGGACGTCGTCAAGCAGGGCATGCGGGAGCGGTTCGACGAGCTGCGCCGCATGGGCATCAAGACCGTCATGATCACGGGTGACAACCCGCTGACGGCCAAGGCGATCGCCGAGGAGGCGGGTGTCGACGACTTCCTCGCGGAGGCCACCCCCGAGGACAAGATGGCGCTCATCAAGCGGGAGCAGGCGGGCGGCAAGCTCGTCGCGATGACCGGCGACGGCACCAACGACGCGCCCGCGCTCGCGCAGGCGGACGTCGGCGTGGCGATGAACACCGGTACGTCGGCCGCGAAGGAAGCCGGCAACATGGTCGACCTCGACTCCAACCCGACCAAACTCATCGAGATCGTCGAGATCGGCAAGCAACTCCTCATCACCCGGGGCGCGTTGACCACGTTCTCCATCGCCAACGACGTCGCGAAGTACTTCGCGATCATCCCGGCGCTGTTCGCGGCCGTCTACCCGGGCCTGGACAAGCTCAACATCATGGGCCTGTCCTCACCGGACTCCGCGATCCTGTCCGCCGTCATCTTCAACGCGCTGATCATCATCGCGCTGGTGCCGCTGTCCCTGAAGGGCGTGCGGTACCGGCCGGTCAGCGCCGACAAGCTGCTGCGGCGCAACCTCACGATCTACGGCATCGGCGGGCTGATCGCGCCCTTCGTCGGCATCAAGCTCATCGACCTGCTCATCTCCCTCATCCCCGGGATCGGCTGACCGTCATGAACAACTCCGTTACGAACACAGCCCGGTTGCTCGGGGCGGGCCTGCGCGCCCTGCTCGTACTGACCCTGGTGACCGGCGTCATCTACCCGCTGGCCGTCACCGGCATCGCCCAGGCGCTGTTCAACAACAAGGCGAACGGCTCCGAGATCAAGGCGGACGGCAAGGTCGTCGGTTCCTCGCTGATCGGTCAACAGGGTTACAGCCTGGACTACTTCCAGTCCCGTCCGGCGAACGGGCTGGGTGAGAACTCGGTCAATACCCAGTACAAGCTGATCCTCTCCGGCGCCACGAACCGGTCGGCCGACAACCCCGAACTGGTCAAGTGGGTGAAGGAGGCCAAGGCCAAGGTCGTCAAGGACAACTCCACCGCCGCCTACAAGGTCAAGCCCTCCCAGGTCCCCGCCGACGCGGTCACCTCCTCCGGCTCCGGCCTCGACCCGGACATCTCCCCGCAGTACGCGGACATCCAGGTCCACCGGGTCGCCGAGCGCAACGGCCTGTCCGTCGCGCAGGTGCAGAGGCTGGTGGACGACCACACCGAGGGGCGCACGCTCGGCTTCCTGGGCGAGCCGCGGGTGAACGTCCTCGAACTCAACACCGCGCTCAAGGGCCTTGCGGCCAAGGGCTGATGGGAACGCGCGATCCGGACGGGCGATCCGGACGGGAGTCGGCGGCCGCCGGACGGGCGTGGCGGCCGGTGCCGTCCGGGCCCGCCGACTCCCTTCGCGTGACGCCGGTCGGGGCAACGGCCGGCAGGTACGAGAGGAAGGGCACACGCCCATGACCAGGGTGCTGGTGGTGGAGGACGACCCGCAGCTCGTACGGGCCCTCGTGATCAACATGGAGGTACGCCGGTACGGAGTGGACGCCGCCCCCGACGGCGCCACGGCCCTCCGCCTCGCGGCCGCACGCCGGCCCGACGTGGTGCTGCTGGACCTCGGGCTGCCCGACATGGACGGCGTCGACGTCATCCGTGCCCTGCGCGGCTGGAGTCGGGTGCCGATCCTGGTCCTGTCGGCGCGCCAGGGTTCCGACGAGAAGGTCGCCGCGCTCGACGCGGGAGCCGACGACTACGTCACCAAGCCGTTCAGCATGGACGAGTTGATGGCCCGGCTGCGTGCCGCCGTCCGCCGCGTCGAGGAGACGCCGCTCGCCCCCGAGACGGCGCTGGTGGAGACCGACGACTTCACCGTCGACCTGCTCGCCAAGAAGCTGGTCCGCGGACAGTTCGACGTGCGGCTCACGCCGACGGAATGGCACCTGCTGGAGATCCTGATCACCAATCCCGGCCGGCTCATCACGCAGAAGCACCTGCTCCAGGAGGTCTGGGGAGTCTCCCAGAGCAACAAGACCAACTACCTGCGGGTCTACATGGCCCAGCTGCGCCGCAAGTTGGAGGCGGACCCCTCGCACCCGCGCTACCTCATCACCGAGCCCGGTACGGGGTACCGCTTCGAAGGATGAGGCGGCAGGCCGGCCGCGCCGTACGGATCTAGGCCTCCTCGTCTCCCGAGCTCCCGGCCGAGGGCAGTCGTTCGCGGATCTCGTCCATGACCGACGAGTCGGTGAGCGTGGTGACGTCACCGAGCTGGCGGTTCTCGGCGATGTCCCGCAGCAGCCGCCGCATGATCTTCCCCGAGCGGGTCTTGGGGAGTTCCACGACGACCAGGATCTGCCGGGGCCGGGCGATCGGGCCGATCTCCTTGGCGACGTGCGCGCGCAGTTCGGTCGCGATCTCCTCCGCACTGCCCTCCTGCCCGGCGTCGCCGCGCAGGATCACGAAGGCGACGACGCCCTGCCCGGTCGTCGGATCGGTCGCGCCGACCACGGCGGCCTCCGCGACCATCGGGTGCGAGACGAGGGCGGACTCGACCTCCGTGGTCGAGATGCGGTGGCCGGAGACGTTCATGACGTCGTCGACCCGGCCCAGCAGCCAGATGTCGCCGTCGTCGTCCTTCTTCGCCCCGTCGCCGGCGAAGTACATGCCCTCGAAACGGGACCAGTACGTGTCGATGTACCGCTGCTCGTCGCCCCAGATGGTGCGCAGCATCGCAGGCCACGGATCCGTGAGCACCAGATAGCCGCCGGAGCCGTTGGGCACCGGCTTGCCCGTGTCGTCGACCACATCCGCGTGGACACCGGGCAGCGGGCGCAACGCCGAGCCGGGCTTGCAGGTGCTCACCCCGGGCAGCGGGCTGATCATCTGGGCGCCGGTCTCCGTCTGCCACCAGGTGTCGACCACGGGACAGTCGTCCCCGCCGATGTTCGCGCGGTACCAGATCCAGGCCTCGGGGTTGATGGGTTCGCCGACCGAGCCCAGCAGCCGCAGTGAGGTGAGGTCGAAGCCGGCCGGAATGTCGCCGCCCCACTTCATGAAGGTGCGGATCGCGGTCGGGGCGCAGTAGAGGATCGTCACCCGGTACTTCTCGACGATCTCCCACCAGCGGCCCTTGTGCGGGGTGTCCGGCGTCCCCTCGTACAGCACCGAGGTGACGCCGTTGGCGAGCGGCCCGTAGACGATGTACGAGTGGCCGGTCACCCAGCCGATGTCCGCCGCCGTCCAGAACACGTCCCGTTCCGGCTTGACGTCGAACACCGCCCAGTGCGTCCACGCCACCTGGGTGAGATAGCCGCCGGTGGTGTGCAGGATGCCCTTCGGGCGAGCCGTCGTACCGGAGGTGTACATGATGTACAAGGGATGCTCGCTGTCGAACGCCTCCGCCTCGTGCTCGGCGGGCTGCTCCGCGACCAGGTCGTGCCACCACACGTCCCGGCCGTCGGTCCACTCGACCTCCTGCCCGGTTCGCCGCACCACCAGGACGCTGCGGACGTCGGGACACTCGCGCACGGCCTCGTCCACCGCCGGTTTCAGCGGGGAGGGGGTGCCTCGGCGATAGCCTCCGTCCGCCGTGATCACCACATGGGCGTCGCAGTCCAGGATCCGGCCGCGCAGCGCCTCCGCGGAGAAGCCGCCGAAGACCACGGTGTGCGGGGCGCCGACGCGGGCACAGGCCAGCATCGCCACCACCGTCTCCGGGATCATCGGCATGTAGATGGCCACCCGGTCGCCTGCATGCACCCCCAGGGACTCCAGCGCGTTGGCCGCCCGGCAGACCTCCTGGGTCAGCTCGGCGTAGGTGAGGGTGCGGGTGTCGCCCGGCTCACCCTCCCAGTGGAAGGCGACCCGGTCGCCCAGTCCCGCTGCCACATGCCGGTCCAGGCAGTTGTACGCCGCGTTGAGCCGCCCGCCGACGAACCAGCGGGCGAAGGGGGCGCCGCTCCAGTCGAGCACCTGCTTCCACGGCTGCGCCCAGTCCAGTCGGGCCGCCGCCGCAGCCCAGAAGCCCTGGCTGTCGGCGTCGGCCCGCTCGTAGTCCGCCCCGGTGGCGTTCGCCGCCGCGGCCAGCGCGGGAGGCGGCGGGAAGCGCCGCTCCTCCCGCAGCAGGTTGGAGAGCGTCTCGCTGCCGGAGTCACTCATGTGTGGGCTCCGGCGAACGGGCCGCCGTGGTGGGAGCGGTGGAGGTGCAGGCGCTCACCCAGGTTCGGGAAGACCGGCACGACCGCGCGCTGGTAGGTGGAGTTGGTGACGCCGGCGAACGACGCGTACCAGGCGCACGCCGCGGTGACCAGGCCGATCCAGCCGCCGGCCTTGGTGGTGTCCGGGGACTGGGCGAAGTCGCCGATGCACAGGACGATGAACGTCACCGACAGGGTGACGAACACGGCCAGCACCGCGCCCGTGGTGCGCGTCGCGGCGATGGTCATGTACACCGTGAAGATGGCCCATGCCAGCAGGAACAGGCCGCTGGCCTGGTGCGCGGTGGACGTCGGCAGGCCGCCCGCGACGTACTTCGCGTAGGCGGCGTACGCCAGCCAGAAGGCTCCGAAGGAGGAGAACGCGGTGGCGCCGAACGTGTTGCCCTTGCGGAACTCCCACATGCCG
Organism: Streptomyces sp. NBC_00461; assembly: GCF_036013935.1. Classification (NCBI taxonomy): domain Bacteria; kingdom Bacillati; phylum Actinomycetota; class Actinomycetes; order Kitasatosporales; family Streptomycetaceae; genus Streptomyces; species Streptomyces sp. NBC_00461. The sequence continues at coordinate 1,608,097 of NZ_CP107902.1, read as the reverse complement.
GCCAGGAGTTGTGCCAGCCCGCCGTAGAAGAGTGCGAGGGGGAGGACGACGGCGACCAGCCTCTTGTCGGTGATGAGGTCGGCGTTGAAGACGCTGAGGACGAACGTCGTCATGGCGAACGCGCCGAGACCCAGAGGGCCGGGATCGGCTACGGGGCCCGGGGTAGTGGTTGATGTACTCATGTGCGCTTCCTTCGTGATCTGGATCACATGGATGCGTAACTCAGTGTATGCCGCACGAGGCTCATTCGGACCAAGCGGAGGTATAGATGCGTCCGTCGGGCTGTCTCCGTAATGTTCGCTGATGAGACCGAATGTTTCGAGCCCTCGGACGGTGCGGCTTGCGGGGATGGTGGGGTCCGACTGCGCAAGTTTGAGCGGTTCACCGTGCACAAGGGGTTGCCACCGTTTAGGAGCTGTCTCTAGGGTGCGGCAACAACGCATCTTTCTGGATCAACTCCGAAACATTCGGTCCCAGCGGGCGGTCGTTGACACGCCGTCCCTACCCAAGGAGCGCAAGATGGGCGACCGGGCACTGTCCCGCCGCGGCTTCCTGGCGGCCTCCGCCGCGGCCGGTCTGAGCATGACGGCACTGAGCGCGTGCGGCGGCGACTCGGACGGAGGGTCGTCGGACGGGACGACCACCGTCGAGTGGTGGAACATCTCCACCACCGAGCCGACGAAGACCGTCTGGGCGGGTCTGGCCAAGAAGTTCGAGGCCCAGAACCCCAAGGTGAGGATAAAGATCGTCCAGTTGGAGAACGACGCCTACAAGTCGAAGATGACGGCGCTGACCGCCTCCGGAAAGCTCCCCGACATCTTCCACACCTGGGGTGGCGGCGTCCTCAAGCAGCAGGTGGACGCAGGGCTCGTCGAGGACCTCACCGACGGGACCAAGCCGTGGGCCGGCACCCTGCTGCCGGTCTCGAAGCAGGCGTACATCCTCGACAACAAGACGTACGCGATCCCGTTCGACATCGGAATGATCGGCTTCTGGTACAACAAGGCGCTCTTCAAGCAGGCCGGCATCGCCGCGCCCCCGACCACCTGGAGCGGCTTCCTCGACGCCGTGAAGAAGCTCAAGGCCAAGGGGATCACCCCCCTCGCCCTCGCCGGCAAGGAGAAGTGGCCCGGCATGTACTTCTGGGCCTACCTCGCGATGCGCACGGCCGGCATCGACGCTCTGCAGAAGGCCAATGACGACAAGGACTTCACCGGCCCCGGACTGGTCCAGGCCGGACAGCACCTGAAGGAACTGGTCCAACTCCAGCCGTTCCAGAAGGGGTTCCTCGGCGCCGCCTACTCCACCCCGACCGGACAGGCCGCGGCCGTCGGCAACGGCAAGGCGGCCATGGAACTCATGGGCCAGTGGGCGCCGGTGGTGGAGGCCGACGCGGGCAAGGGACTCGGCGCGAACCTCGGCTTCTTCCCCTTCCCGGCGGTCGAGGGCGGAAAGGGCGCGATCACCGAGGTGTTCGGCGGTGGCGGCGGGCACGCCCTGCGCAAGGGCGCACCGCAGGCCGCCGTCGACTTCCTGAAGTTCTTCGCCTCCGAGTCCACCGACGTGGAACTCGTCAAGAAGACCAACACGCTGCCCATCGTGCCGGGGGCGGAGAAGGCGCTCACCGACCCCAACACCAAGGCCGTACAGGCACAGTTGAAGGCCGCCACCGGCTTCCAGCTCTACCTCGACCAGGCCTACGCGCCTGCCCTCGGCCAGGAGATCAACGACAGCGTCGCCGCGCTGATCGCCGGCTCCAAGTCGCCCGAGCAGGTCACTCAGTCGATCACCAAGACCGCGAAGGAAGAGCAGTAGCCGCCGATGACCTCCACGTTCCTTCCGGACAAACGGAGCGGCCCGGACATCGGACTCCCGCCCCCGGCCGCGGACTTCGCGCGGGGGCGGGCCCGGCGGCGCCTGGTGAACTGGCTGACCGCGGTCGGCTTCCAGGTGCCGGCGCTGGTCCTGTTCATCGGGCTGGTCCTGCTGCCGATGCTCTTCGCCCTGTACGTCGCCTTCTTCCGCTGGGGCGGCTTCGGCATGCCCTCCGACTACATCGGCGGCGACAACTTCACCCGGCTCCTCCAGGACGACGTCTTCCTGGGCGACCTGTGGCGCTGCCTGGTCCTGGTCGTCCTGTCGCTCGTGCTGCAGCTGCCGTTCGCCCTCGCCATGGCGGTGGCCCTCAACCAGCGGCTGCGCGGCCGGGCCGTGTACCGGCTGCTGTTCTTCGCGCCGTACGTCCTGTCCGAGGCCATCACCGGAGTCCTGTTCAGCATGGTATTCGCCCCGGACGACGGGCTCGCCGACCATGTGCTCGGCAGCATCGGCCTGGGCGGTCTGGGCGGGGAGTGGTTCGCCGATCCCTCCTACGTCATGGCGACGCTCTTCCTGGTCATGATGTGGAAGTACTTCGGCTTCCACATGATGCTCTACCTGGCCGGACTCCAGGCCATCCCGGCCGAGTTGACGGAAGCCGCGCTGATCGACGGCGCGAACGCCTGGCAGCGGTTCCGCAACGTCACCCTGCCGCTGCTCGCGCCCACCCTGCGCGTCAGCGTCTTCCTGTCGGTCATCGGGTCCATCCAGCTCTTCGACCTGGTGTGGGTGGTCACCCAGGGCGGCCCCGACCACCACTCCGAGACGATGGCCGTGACCATGTTCCAGTACGGCTTCAAGCGCTACCAGGTCGGCTACGCCAGCGCGATCAGCGTGGTCATGTTCGGTATCTGCCTCGTCTTCGCCCTCGCCTACCAGCGGTTCGTGCTCCGCCGCGACCTCGAAGGGGCCACCACGACGATGAGGGGGGCCGGCACGTGAGCCGCAAGGCCGTACGCACTCTGCCGTTGCACGTGATCCTCGTGGCCGTGGGCGTGGTGATGCTCGTACCCGTGGTGTACGCCGTCGTGTCCGGCTTCAAGTCCACCGACGAGCTCTCCCGCAACCCGTTCGGCGTGCCCGAGCACTGGCTGAGCGGCAACTACACCGACATCATCGGCAAGGGCGACTTCTGGCGGCTGCTCGGCAACAGCACGCTGATCGCCGTGGCGACGGCCGTGCTCGTGGTCGCCGTGTCCGCGCTCGCCGCCTTCTCCTTCGCCCGGTTCGCCTTCCGCGGACGGGAGTTGCTGTTCACCTTCTTCACGATGGGGCTGATGTTCCCCTTCGCGGTGGCCGCACTGCCGCTGTTCCTGCTGCTGCGCCAGATGGACCTGCTCGACAACCCGCTGGGCGTGATCCTCCCGCAGGCCGCCTACGGACTGCCGATGACGATCATCATCCTGCGGGCCTTCTTCCGGCAGATCCCGGGCGAGCTGGAGGAGGCTGCCACCCTCGACGGCTGCAGCTCCTTCGGGTTCTTCTGGCGGGTGCTGCTGCCCATGGCGCGGCCCGCGCTCGGTACGGTCTCGGTGCTGGCCGTCGTCGCCAGCTGGAACAACTTCATGCTGCCGCTGCTGGTGTTCACCGACTCCAAGTGGTGGACCCTGCCGCTCGGCGTCGCCCAGTTCCAGGGCCAGTACTCGACGGAGTACGCCCGGGTCTTCGCCTATCTCGTCCTCGCGATGGTCCCCGCCCTCGCCTTCTACTCGGTCGCCGAGCGCCAGCTCGTCGGCGGCCTCACCGCCGGCGCGACGAAGGGATGACCGCGCGCCCGCGGATGTACGGCCCCACACCACAGAACGTGAGGAGTCGCACCATGCGCAAGACCACCCGTCTCGGACTCGCCGGAGCACTCGCGGCCGCCCTGGTCGTCGCCGGCCTCGCCACCGGTCCCACGGCCCAGGCGAGCCCGAAGAAGCCGACACTCGCGGAGCTGGCCCAGCGCCACGGCCGCTACTTCGGCAGCGCCACCGACAACCCCGAACTCACCGACACCGCCTACACGGGCCTGCTCGGCAGCGAGTTCGACATGATCACGCCCGGCAACGGCATGAAGTGGTACGCCACCGAGCCCCAACAGGGCGTCTTCGACTGGACGAACGGCGACGAGATCGTCAACCTCGCCCGGAAGAACCACCAGAAGGTCCGCGCCCACACCCTGGTCTGGCACAGCCAGCTGCCCAGCTGGCTGACCGGCCGGGAGTGGACGGCGGACGAGCTGAAAGCCGTACTGAGGAAGCACATCCAGACCGAGGTACGGCACTACCGCGGCAAGGTCTACTCCTGGGACGTCGTCAACGAGGCGTTCAACGAGGACGGCACCTATCGCGAGACCATCTGGTACAAGACGCTCGGCCCCGGCTACATCGCCGACGCCCTGCGCTGGGCCCACCAGGCGGACCCGCACGCCAGGCTGTACCTCAACGACTACAACATCGAGGCGGTAGGCCCGAAGAGCGACGCCTACTACCAGCTGGCCCAGGACCTGAAGGCGCGGAAAGTCCCGCTCGACGGCATCGGCTTCCAGGCCCATCTGGCTCTCCAGTACGGCTATCCGACCACTCTGGAGGACAACCTCCGCCGTTTCTCCCGGCTCGGCCTCGACACCGCGCTGACCGAGGTCGACGTGCGGATGCTCCTGCCCGCGGACGACGCCAAGCTGGCCACGCAGGCCGCGTGGTACCGGGACCTGACCAAGGCGTGCCTCGCGGTACGGCGGTGCGTGGGCATCACGGTGTGGGACTACACCGACAAGTACTCGTGGATCCCGGCGGTCTTCCCCGGGGAGGGGGCCGCGCTCCCCTGGGACGAGCAACTGAGGCCGAAGGCGGCGTACTTCGCGATCAGGGAGGCTCTCCGGTAGTTCAACGGTGTGCCGGTGGTGCGGTGCTGGACCGCACCACCAGCTCGGTGCTCAGTTCCACGCGCGGGGAGTCCGGCTGTTCGCCGCGCGCCAGGCGCAGCACCGTACGGACGGCCAACCTGCCCATGTCGGCGAGCGGTTGGCGGACCGTGGTCAGCGGCGGGGACGACCAGCGGACTTCCGGAAGGTCGTCGAAACCGACCAGGCTCATGTCCTGCGGCACTCTGAGGCCCCGGCGGCGCAGTGTCTCGATCGCACCGAGTGCCATCCGGTCACCGGCCGCGAACACGGCGGTCGGCGGCCCGGGCAGGTCCAGGAGCGTGTCGCAGCCGGTGAGGCCGGACTCGGGGTGGAAGTCGCCCGGGACGACGAGGGACTCGTCGACCGTGAGGCCCGCCCTCTCCAGTGCGGAACGGTAGCCGTCGAACCGCGCCCGTGAGCACAGCAGCCCGGGCGGGCCCGTGATCAGGCCGATGCTGCGGTGCCCCAGCGACAGCAGATGCCCGGTGGCCGCCATGCCGCCGGACCAGTTGGCGGCGCCGATCGTGGGGACGTCGAGGGCGGGGGAGCCCGCCGGGTCGACGACCACCAGCGGTACGCCCAGGGCGCGCAACTCCTCGTGCAGTACGGGCTCCAGCGCCGAGGTGACGAGGATGACGCCGTCGGAGGCGCGGGCCCGGAGATTGCGCATCCACGCGCGGGCGGCCCCCGAGCGGCCGTGGACCGCCGACACCACGACGCCGATCCCGGTCGCGTGCGTGACGTCCTCGACACCCCGGATGATCTCCAGCGCCCAGGGGCTGTCGAGGTCGTTGAAGACCAGGTCGAGCAGAGCCGCACGGGAGCCGGTGGCGGCGGCGCGCTTGCGGTGGCCGTACCGGATCAGCAGGTCCTCGACCCGCGCGCGGGTCTGCGGCGAGACGTCGGACCGGCCGTTGACGACCCGGGACACCGTCGGCACCGAGACCCCGGCCTGCCGGGCGATCTCCCTGATGGTGACCTTGCCCCGGGCCTCGGACGCACCCTCGGCGACCGCTTCGTCCGCTGCCAGTTCCCCCACCTCCGGTCGACACGGGCCTCGAAACGTCCAGGACGATGACCGCAGCAGGCACACGGCACTACACGGAGTGATCGCCTCCGGACATGCGTCGGGGCCGGTTCGCAGCGTGTCCTCGCGACCGGCCCCTCAAGTCTCCGGGCGGTGGCTCACCCCGCCCGGTGCCGCTCAGGCGGCCGTCATCACCTGGCGGTGCGGGGCGATGATCTGCCCGTCGGGCAGGAGCTCACCGGTGTCCTCGAAGAGCAGAACGCCGTTGCACAGCAGGCTCCATCCCTGCTCCGGGTGATGCGCCACTAGTCGGGCGGATTCCCGGTCGGCGGAGTGGGCTGTCGGACACGGTGGCTGGTGCTGGCACATTGATGGGATCTTTCGCTCTGTCGTGATGAGTGGTATGGCTGTCGTGTCTGTCCCGCGGCTTGAAGGTCCGTTCATGGCCGCCCCCCGTAGTGATAAGTCGGTCCAGTCCCAGTGTTGCCCCACGGGCGCCGATCCGCAGGGATTTCGCGGCACCGCTTCTCACAGGTTGAGGACGCATCACCCGCGCGGACGGTTCAGTCCAACTGCACTGTCAATTCGGGTGGTTCCCCGTGGCCGGATAGGGCTAGTCCTTACAGGTCAGGGATGATTCCCGGCTCGTACGAGCAGTCAATGGCTCGTACGAGCGCATTGCGGAAGGGAAGCGGAAGGGAAGCGGAAGGGAAAGGGGAGGGGAGCGGGAGAGGAATGCGGAGGGAAAAGTGTCGTACCCCGCTGTCCGGAATTCCGGGGCGGGGTACGAAGGGCCTTGCGAAGGTGGTTCAGGCGGGCGAGATCAGCAACGGGGCGGGAGTCGCCCGGTGGGTGAGGACGGGGAGCAGTTCGGCGACGCGGTGCGGGCGGTGAGCCGCGATGCCGGGAGGCGCGGGCGCCAGCGGGACGAGCAGGTCCGTGGCGGCGGGGTGGCCGGCGGCTCCGTCCGCCGTGCAGTCGCCGTGCAGCCACAGTGTCAGCATGTACAGGCTGGGTACCGAGAGCAGACGGGGCTGGTAGGGCTGGGTCATCGCCTCGGCCTGACGCAGGGCGCGCTCGGTGGAGGCGATGTAGGGCCCCTCGAAGAAGTGCGAGAAGGCCCAGCCGTCGGGGGTCAGCATGGTGTCGGCCGCGGCCACCGCGCGCTCGCCGCAGTGGATCAGGAAGCGCCACCCGGCCAGCCGGGTGGCGGGTGCGCCCGCGGGGGCGAGCCGGTCCAGTACGTGTACGGGCAGCGGGAGTTCGGGTGTGCAGGGACCCTGGGAGTGCAGCAGCGAGGGAGTTCGGGCCTCGCGTACCGCAGTCGGTGAACCGAGAGCGGTGAGGACGGTGCGAAGGGCGGGCGCGGGAGCCGGGGGGACATGCAGCGGCATGGTGGGTCGCCTCTCATTCGACAGGCACGGTGGCGCGAGGGCGGGGGCGGACGGCGCTGTCTGCTCACGGAGCCAGAGGGGCGGGGGCCGGGCCGGGGAACGAGGAGTGTGGGTGAGGCCTACCGCACGTCACCTCGACGGCAGGTTCCATGACCGCGGGCGCCAACCCTCTGTCTTGTTCGCGGAGTTTATACGACGTGTGTTCAGACGGTGTTTCGGCTATCCGTTTCCGGTGCACTCGGCAAGGGTGTATACAGTCAGCGATACGTGGGAATCGTCCCGATTCTGGTCCGAGCTCACGTCGGTGACCTCGGGGAATGCCCCGGGAGCGGTCGGCCAATTCTCGTCGGCGTTTTTCACTAGTGCGTCGACGGCCGGAAACTGCGATGTGTCCATGCCTGGCGAATGTGCCGCCGGTCACTTTCGTCAGAGTAGCGGGCGGCGGGCCCGCGTGGGGACGTTATTGATCGCCGCGGCTGGGCATCATCCCACGTGACCCGAGACCGGCGGACGATCCGCCGGGCAGGCCCGGTGGGGCCGGTGATCCTAGGAGGGACACTTCGATGGGGGAGAAGGTCGTGGCAGGGCGGTTCGACCTGTCCGATCGGCAGCACTATCGCGACAAGCTCCGGCGGTGCCTGTCGGGACTGGAGCGGCTGCTGGACCAGAAGCGGTTCGATCGCCCCAAGAACCTCATGGGGTTGGAGATCGAACTGAATCTGGCCGGCCGCGACGGCATGCCGAAAATGCTCAATGCGCAGGTCCTTGAGCGGATCGCGAGCCGTGATTTCCAAACAGAACTCGCCATGTTCAATCTGGAAGTCAACATAGCCCCACATCCTTTGGGCGGGCGCGTATTCGACCGTCTCGCGGAGGAACTCCGGACGTCGCTGGCATATGCCCACAGAAAAGCGGGCGAGGTGGATGCGGGAATCGTGATGATCGGCATTCTGCCGACTCTCGACCGGGACGACCTGGTCTCCTCCAACCTCTCCGACGTCGACCGCTACGCACTGCTCAACGAACAGATCGTGGCCGCCCGCGGCGAGGACTTCGCCCTCGACATCGACGGCGTGGAGCACCTCACCTGCACCTCGAAGTCCATCGCGCCCGAAGCCGCCTGCACCTCCGTGCAACTGCACCTCCAGGTCACCCCGGGCCGCTTCGCCGACGTGTGGAACGCCGCCCAGGCCGTCGCCGCCGCCCAGATCGCCGTCGGCGCCAACTCGCCCTTCCTGTTCGGCCGTGAGCTGTGGCGCGAGTCCAGGCCGCCGCTCTTCCAGCAGTCCACGGACACCCGCCCGCCGGAGCTGCAGGCCCAAGGTGTGCGTCCGCGTACCTGGTTCGGGGAGCGATGGATCTCCTCGGCGTACGACCTCTTCGAGGAGAACCTGCGCTACTACCCGGCGCTGCTGCCGATCTGCGACGAGGAGGACCCCCTTGAGGTCCTCGACGCGGGCGGCATCCCGACGCTCGCCGAACTCGTCCTGCACAACGGCACGGTGTACCGCTGGAACCGCCCCGTCTACGGCATCGCCGACGGCGTCCCGCACCTGCGGGTCGAGAACCGCGTCCTGCCCGCCGGGCCCACCGTCACCGACGTCGTCGCCAACGCGGCGTTCTACTACGGCCTCGTCCGCGCCCTCGCCGAGGAGCCGCGGCCCGTGTGGACCCGGCTCCCCTTCGAGGCGGCCGCCGCCAACTTCGACGCCGCGTGCAAACACGGCATCGACGCCCGCCTTCAGTGGCCGCGGCGCGGACGGTACGGCGGCATCACACAGGTCGACGCGGTGAGCCTCGTACGCGACGAACTCCTGCCGCTCGCCGAGGCGGGCCTGGACGCGTGGGGGGTCGAACCCGCCGACCGGGATCTGTACCTCGGTGTCATCGACGAGCGCTGCCGGCGCCGGGTCAACGGCGCGTCCTGGCAGGCGGCGACCTTCCACCGGGCCCTGGAGGCGGGCCACTCGCGGGATGCCGCACTGGCGGCCATGACTCGGCGGTACGCCGAGCTGATGCGCATCGGGGAGCCGGTGCACACCTGGCCGGTGGGCCTGCCGGAACCCGTACCGCTGGGCTGAGCGGCGCACGGCAGAACCAGCAGAACCAGTAGAACCAGCCGGACTAGTCGTCTCCCTGCGCCGCGGCCGCCACGATCGCCTTCAGGATCACCGACTGGATCTGTGAGGGGTCGCTGACCGACTGGCCCGAACCGCCGGTCGCCCTGGCCAGCTCCTCGGCCTCGTCCCGGTCGGCGTCCGGGCCCACGGCGATCATGATGAGCGGCACCGGACGCTCCGGGTCGGTGAGTTTCTGCAGCTCGGCGACGAGCCTGTCGCGGGAGATGCTGCCCGGGTCCTGGTTGACTCCGTCGGTCAGGACGACCAGCGCGTTGAACTTCCCCTCGGCGTAGGACGAGGTCGCCGCCCGGTACGCGGCGAGCGTGCTGTCGTAGAGGCCGGTGGCCCCGTCCGGGACCGGCTTCAGGGCGCTGAACGCCGCCGAGAGCCGGTCGCGCTGGGTGCCGCTGCCCTTCCGGTCCCCGAGCCGCTCGGTCGGCACGAGGACGCGGTAGTCCTTGTCGCCGTCCAGCTTCGTGGAGAACTCCCACAGACCGATCTCGTCCTCGGGCGTGAACGTGGCGAGGGCCCGCAGCAGGGACCCCTTGGTGACGTCCATGCGCGACTGGCCGGTCCCCGGCACCTCCTGGGACATCGATGAGGAGGCGTCCACGACCGTGGTGAGCCGGGCGCTCTGCACCGTGATCGTCCACGTGCCCAGGGTCTCCTGGACCGCCGCGTCCGGAGCCGGCTGGAGGGCGGGCTCGGCGTACGGCTGCGGGCCGGCGCCGCCGGCCTTCGCGACCACGGCCGCCGGCGCCCCCTCGTCGGAGGTGCGGAAACCGTACTTCTGCAGCAGCCGCGCCTGCTCCGGCTGCCCCAGGTAGTTCATGAACCGCAGCGCGGCCCGGCTCTGGTCCGTGGTCAGCCGGCCGACCAGCGCGTACGGGTAGTCCAGCTCCGGCGAGCCGTCCTTCGGATAGAACATGTCCACGCTGCCGCCACTGTCGGCCGAGGAGTTGTACGTGTAGGCCGCCTGCTCGGACAGCACCAGCGCCTGGTTCCGCTTCGGGTTGCCCAACTCGGTGCCCGAGGAGTCGCGGGGCAGCGTGTCCACGACCTGGCTGTCACTGTCCGAGATGCGCTGCGACAGCGTCTTCATCATGGCCACGGCCTGGGTGCCGCCGCCCTTGAGCCCGGCGGCGGCCGCGCTGAGCTTGGTCAGGGCGAGCAGCCCGGTGGCGCTGCGCGCGGGGTCGGCCGCGCCGAGTTTGAGCGCGTCGTCCCGCAGGGTCGCACCGGCCAGCTCGATCCAGCTGTACGTCTTCTGCGGCCACCCCAGGGACTTCGCGGCCGTCGGCACCATCGCCACGCCGATGGGCGTCGAGGCGATGTCACCCGCCGGAGTCACCTCGACCGCGCTGTTGCCCGCCGTGATCCGGTCGATCCACATGTCCGAGTCCGGCACCCACAACTGGGCGTCGGTCTTCCTGCCCGCGGCCAGCGTGTCCGCGACCTTGTAGGCGGCGCGTGCGGTCACCTTGAGCGCGACGCAGTGGCCGTCCGAGGTGATGTTGTCGTCCTGGGCCCGCTTCGCCGCGGCCGTGAGCGCGGGGGCGATGTCCGGCGCGGCGGCGAGGTCGAGACGTACCGGATCGTCCCGGCACGAGGAACCGAACGAGAGCAGCCCGCCCCTGACCGCGCCCGCCGTGCCGCCGGCGACGGTGAGGACGAGCACCGTCGCGATGGCCACGGTGCGGCGGCGCGCGCGTGGACGGGGGTCGCTGCGGCCCGCCCCATACTGATCGGGCAAGCTGTGACGTCCCATGACGGTGGTGCCCCTCCCTGTTGAACCTCGTGCCGCGACGCGGCCGTATGGCATGCAGAAAGGGGAGGTACGCCCCGTACGGCGTCCGTCCCCCTGACGGCCAAGCGCACGATTTTCGTAACTTCTTTCGAGACAGTAGCGGGGCGGCGGTGGGGATGAGGCTGGATTACTCAACTGGAGGCAGGTGTGCAGGCAGAGGCGGGCCCGGCGGCGGATTCCTTTCCGCCGGAACGTCCTTCGCGGCGGATTCTCCGTGACGAGACACTGCTCGTTCTGGGGCTTTCACTCGGTGCGAGTGGGTTGTCCGCCCTGATCAGCTTTGTCGGATCGGTCACGAAACCAGGCGGTCTCAAGGACCAGGCGGCCACTCTCAACGCCTCGGCCGCGCCGGGCCGCCCCTGGCTCGATCTCGCCTGGCAGCTCTTCGGGATCGCCACGGCTCTGGTGCCGGTCGCGCTCGTCGCGCACTTCCTGCTGCGCGAGGGCGAAAGCCTGCGCACCATCGGCTTCGACCGCACCCGGCCGTGGCCGGATCTCGGTCGCGGCGCGGCGATCGCGGCGGTGATCGGCAGCACCGGAATCGCCTTCTACCTGGCCGCACGCGGGCTGGGCTTCAACCTCACGGTGGTGCCGGAGGCGCTGCCCGACGTGTGGTGGAAGTACCCGGTGCTGATCCTGTCGGCGATGCAGAACGCGATCCTCGAAGAGGTCATCGTCGTCGGCTATCTGCTGCGCCGGCTGGGGCAGTTGGGCTGGACACCCGGCACCGCCCTGGTGGCCAGTTCCGTACTCCGCGGCTCGTATCACCTCTACCAGGGCATCGGCGGCTTCGTCGGCAACATGGCGATGGGCGTGGTGTTCGTCTACCTGTACCGCAGGTGGGGCCGGGTGGGTCCCCTGGTGGTGGCGCATTCCCTGCTCGACATCGGGGCGTTCGTGGGATACGCGCTGCTGGCCGGCAAGGTGGGCTGGCTGCCCACGGCGTGAGGCGCGGCTACGCCAGCAGCTCGCCGTCGATGACGGTGACCGCGCGTCCGCTCAGCAGCGTGCGGTCGCCGCGCAGCTCGGTGCGGACGTAGCCAGAACGGGACGAGGCCTGCAGTCCGGTGAGGCCGGGGCGACCCAGGCGCTCGGACCAGAACGGGGCGAGGGCGGTGTGGGCGCTGCCGGTGACCGGGTCCTCGTCGATGCCGACGTTCGGGAAGAAACAGCGGGAGACGAAGTCGTAGCCCTGGGACGGGTCCTCGGCGCGGGCGGTGGCGATGATGCCGCGCTCGGCGTAGGCGGCGAGCGCCCTGAAGTCGGGGGTGAGGGCGTGGACCGTCTTCTCGGCGGTGAGCTCCAGGACCAGGTCGCCGACGTTCGGGCCGGTGTCGAAGGCGGCACGCGGCTCGGCGCCCAGCGCCTCGGCGACCCCCGCCGGGACCGGGACCTGCGTGAGCGGTGCCGTCGGGAAGTCCAGGGTGATCGAGCCGTCCTCCTGGGGCGTCGCGGCGAGAACACCGCTGCGGGTGGCGAAGCGCACCGTGCCCTCGTGGGCGCCGGTGGTGTGCAGGACGTGGGCGGTGGCGAGCGTCGCGTGGCCGCACATGTTGACCTCGGTGGCCGGCGTGAACCAGCGCAGCGCCCAGTCGGCCTCCCCGCCCTCCGGCAGCCGGTGCGCGAAAGCGGTCTCCGCGTGGTTGACCTCCAGGGCGATCTTCTGCAGCCGCTCGTCGTCCGGGAAGGCGTCGAGGAGCAGGACACCGGCGGGGTTGCCGCCGAAGGGACGGTCGGTGAAGGCGTCGACGATTCGAATGCGCATGCTCTGACGCTAGGCGCTGCCGCGGCCCGTCGGCCAAGGCCAATTCCGGCAAGCTGGACCGATTTCAGCGTGCCGTTCGCGCGGGACGGCTCACGCCCCCCCGCGCGAACAGATGGGGACCGTCGCGGGGAGCCTCACGCGCAGGAGACGCCGCACGGCCCGTCTCCCACGTCCGACCGGGCCACAGGGCTCGGAGAACCGGCCGTCGGCTGACACCCTGTACACGCAGGCGTTGACAGTCCAACTCCGCCAGGAGGCCGTCATGTCCCAGCCGTCCGTGCTCGCCGCTCTGCTGTCCGGGCTGCGGAGTGGTTCGATCGAGGTCGTCGACCTCACGTCGCCGCTGTCGTCGTCCACCCCCGTGATCCAGCTGCCGCCCCAGTTCGGCCAGACCCAGGTCTTCGAACTGGAGGAGATCAGCCGCTACGACGACCGGGGCCCGGCCTGGTACTGGAACAACTTCCGCAGCGGTGAGCACACCGGCACCCACTTCGACGCACCCGTCCACTGGGTCACCGGAAAAGACCTCTCCGACGTGGCGTCGGTGCCGGCGGGCCGGCTGATCGCCCCGGCGGCCGTGCTGGACTTCTCCGCGCAGGCCGCGAAGGATCCCGACTTCCTGGTCGAGGTGGACCACATCAAGACCTGGGAGGCCGACAACGGGCCCCTGCCCGACGGCGGCTGGCTGCTGCTGCGCACCGGCTGGGACGCCCGCTCCGCGTCACAGGAGGCGTTCCTCAACGCCGACGAGAACGGTCCGCACACGCCCGGCCTGTCACCGGAGTGCGCGCGCTGGGTGGCCGAGGAGTCGCCGGTGCTCGGCTTCGGCACGGAGACGGTCGGCACGGACGCGGGCCGTGCGCACTCCTTCGAGCCCCCGTTCCCCTGCCACTCCTACCTTCTGGGCGCCGACAAGTACGGGCTGACCCAGCTGCAGAACCTGGCGGCACTGCCCCCGACCGGCGCCCTTGTCATCGCCGCTCCGCTGCCCATCGTCTCGGGATCCGGTGCACCCGCGCGCGTGCTCGCTCTGGTGGAGCGGTCATGAAGGTCGCCGAAGCCGTCGGACGGGCGCTGACCGCCTCGGGGATCGACCACGTCTTCGGCGTGGTCGGCTCGGGCAACTTCCATCTGACCAACGCGATGGTGGCGGCCGGCGCCCGCTTCGTCGCCGCACGGCACGAGGGCGGCGCGGCGACCATGGCCGACGCGTACGCCCGCACGAGCGGCTCGGTCGCCGCGCTCAGCGTCCACCAGGGGCCCGGCCTGACCAACGCCCTGACCGGCATCACCGAGGCGGCCAAGAGCCGTACGCCACTGCTCGTGCTGGCCGCCGAGGCGACCGCGCAGCGGTCCAACTTCCGCATCGAACAAGCCGTGTTGGGGCACTCCGTCGGGGCCGTCACCGCGCGCCTGACGACAGCGCACGACGCGGTCGAGCAGGCCAGGGCCGCCCTGCGCAGGGCCCGGTACGAACGGTGCACGGTCCTGCTCAACCTCCCGCTGGAGGTGCAGGCCCTCGACGTGCCGGCCGGCGTGGCACCGGCCGCCGTACCGCTGTCCGCACCCGAGTCCGCACCGGAGCAGGCCGAGCCGTCGCAGAGCGCGGTGGCGGATCTCGTACGAGCGCTGGAACGCTCCCGACGTCCGGTCTTCGTGGCCGGCCGCGGCGCCCGCACCCCTGCAGCCCGTGACGCCCTGGCCGCACTCGCCGACCGGCACGGCGCACTGCTCGCGACCTCGGCCGTCGCCCGGGGCCTGTTCCAGGGCAGCCCCTGGTCGCTCGACGTCTCCGGCGGCTTCGCCTCGCCCCTGGCGACCGAACTGATCCAGGGCGCCGACCTGATCGTGGGCTGGGGCTGCGCACTGAACATGTGGACCATGCGGCACGGCAGTCTGATCGGCGCCGACGCGACCGTCGTACAGGTCGACGACGACCCGGAGGCGCTCGGTGCGCACAGGGAGATCACTCTCGGCCTCACCGGAGACGTGGAGCGCACCGCGCGACGGGCGCTGGAGGCAGGCGGCGAGGAGGCCGTGGGCTACCGGACGCCCGGCATCGCGGAAGCCCTCGCCGCGCGGGGACGGTGGCGGGACGTGCCGTACGAGGACGAGGGCACCCGGGAGCGGATCGATCCGCGCACGCTCAGCATCGCGCTCGACGACATCCTCCCCGCCGAGCGGGTCGTCGGCGTCGACTCGGGCAACTTCATGGGCTACCCGAGCGCCTACCTCTCGGTCCCCGACCACGACGGGTTCTGCTTCACCCAGGCCTTCCAGTCGATCGGCCTCGGCCTCGCGACGACGATCGGGGCGGCCCTGGCGCAGCCGGACCGCCTGCCCGTGGCCGCCCTCGGGGACGGCGGCGCGCTGATGAGCGCCGTGGAACTCGACACCGTGCGCCGGCTCGGCCTGCCGATGGTGGTCGTCGTCTACAACGACGAGGCCTACGGAGCGGAGGTGCACCACTTCGGCCCCGACGGCTTCCCGCTCGACACGGTCACCTTCCCGGAGACGGACATCGCCGCCGTCGCCCGCGGCTACGGATTCGAGGCGGTGACCGTTCGTACGCCGGCCGACCTCAAGGCCGTCCAGGACTGGGTCGCCGGGCCACGCTCGGCACCTCTCCTCATCGACGCCAAGGTGACCCGCGACCACGGGGCCTGGTGGCTGGAAGAGGCGTTCCGCGGTCATTGACCGCTGAATGAGCGCCCACCGAGCGCCCGCGGGCCCGGCCCTGACCTGGGGTCGGGCCCTTCCTTCTGCCGACTTCCAGTCGACTCTTGTCATGCGAACTATTCCGATATATCGTTGACGCATCGCGACAGATCAACGATGGAATGGAGTGATTGCGATGCGTCCCCATGGATTCGAACGTGGACACGGTGGACCCGGCTCTCGTGGCCGGGGTGGTTTCGAGGGTCGGCGTGGCGCCTTCGGCCCCTTCGGGCCGGGTGGCCCGGGCGGCGGTCACGGCCCCGGTTTCGGTTTCGGCGGCCCCGGCTTCGGTCCGGGCCCCTGGGGCCCTCGAGGGCGTGGCGGACCACGCGGCAGGGCACGGAGGGGCGACGTACGAGCGTCGATCCTGGCCCTGCTGAAGGACCGGCCCATGCATGGTTACGAGATGATCCAGGAGATCGCCGAGCGCAGCGGCGGGGCGTGGAAGCCCAGCCCGGGTTCGGTGTACCCCACCCTCCAGCTGCTGGAGGACGAAGGCCTGATCGCCAGCGCGAGCGAGGGTGGCAAGAAACTGTTCTCCCTCACCGAGTCCGGCCGCGTGGCGGCCGACGAGGGCCCGGACGCGCCCTGGGAGGAAGCCTCCCGCGGTATCGACTTCGAGGCGCTCGGTGAGATCCGGCAGGCCGGCTTCGGTCTGATGGAGGCCTTCGGCCAGGTCTGGAAGACCGGCAGCAAGGAGCAGCGCGAGAAGGCGCTGACCGTCATCAACGAAGCCCGCAAGAAGCTGTATCTGATCCTCGCCGACGAGGACTGACGGCCTCCCCGCCGTGAGGAAGGCGCCCCGTGGAGCGATCCACGGGGCGCCTTCGTGTCTGCGGTGTCCGCGTGTCCGCGTGTCCGCGGTATCTGCCGTGGCTGCGGCTTTCGCGCGGCCTCAGGCCACCAGCCCGGCCAGCTTCCGCAGCGACTCGTTCAGCGCGGCCGTCGCCGAGTCCTTGAGCTTGCCCGCCATGAGCGAGACGGCGGCGCCCGTGAACTCGCTGTCGATGCGGACCGTTGTGGCGTCGCCGTCGGGCGTCAGCGTGTAACGGTTGGCGACGCTCACGGCCATCGGGCCCTTGCCCCGGGTGCCGAACACCCGGCCCGGTTCCAGCTCCTCGATGGTCCACTCGACCTCGGCCGGGAAGCCCATGAGCTTCATGTTCTCCTGGAAGGTCCCGCCCACTTCGAGGCTGTCGGGGCCGCCCTTGGGGAAGCTGGTGTGGGTCGCGTTCCACTCGCCGTACGCGGACCAGTTTGTGAGCTGTGCCCACACCTTCTCGGCGGGGGCCCCGATACGAGCCTCCGCGCTGACTTCGGTCATGCGACCACCCCTTCGTGTCGGGCTTCGGTGTCGCGGAAAGTAGCCGCAGGGGTCGCAACATTCAATACTGATGAACCGTCAGGAATTGTGGAGGATGGTTCGGCTGGAATGAATGCCGCAAGGTTGCCGGAGGAATCGGTGGGGAGGGCTTCAGCCGATCCGGCGTATCACCGCGGCGTCGAAGAGATCCCATGCGCGCGGGAAGGCGCTCTCGTCGTGGCAGTGCCAGGCGTCCCAGAACAGGTCGGCGGGCAGTGCGTCCTCCGGGGCGTACACCCGGTACACGTACTGCTTGCCGTCGACGGCCGGCAGGGACACCAGCCAGGACCTGCTCTCCATGCACCTGGTGGGACGTCCGACGGGCGCGCCGCGGTTGCGCGCGAGGCGCGCGGCAAGGCGGCGCACGCCCCTGCGGGTAAAACGGCCTGATCTCATCCGTAAGGAGGAGATTCCAGCTTGCCGAGTCCACTCTGTGTGGGACGCCGAAATGCTTCCCCTCGGGGATGACCGGAGGCGAAGAGACTGATGGGGTTGGGGTTGTGCAACCCCGTATCCCTCCGCAGTCGTTCGGTGAGCAGGCCGTCGGTCCCCGCGCGGACAACGATGCCAGGCTCAGCGCCGAGCTGGCAGCGGTGGTGTCCGGTGCGCGCCGCCGGGCCGTGCGCGGAGGGGACCGCCAGATCGATACGGCCCATCTGCTGCACTCGCTCGTGGAGAACGACCCCGAGGTGCGGGGCGTCTTCGACGACGGGCCCGAGATCGCCCGGCTGCTCGGCTACCTGGTGCAGCGCAGCATCGGCTACGGCCTGCGCTGGCAGGGTTCCGTCGAGGACTCGGGCGCCGTACCCGCGGTGACGGAGTCCGAGACCTTCTCGCCGCTGGCCGCGGGCGCGATGGACCACGCCTGCGACCGCGCCGCCGCCCGTGGCCCCGAACCGGCCGGCGGAATCGACCTCCTCGCCGCGATCGTCGTCGACCCACAGGCACGGGCCGTCGAGGTCCTCGACCGGGCCGGCATCGAGACGAGCGCCGTGCTGGCCCGCATCGAGGAACGACACCCGCAGTGGGGCCGGCCGGGCCGCTGAGCTGTGGGGCCATCGGGCCATCGGGCCATCCGGCCATGGCCGAGCGCTCGACCGCGGCCGGCTGCTGAGGTGCCGCGGACCCCAGGGGCAGCGGATGCCGCCGGGCCGTGGAGCCCGTCCAGTCATTGAGACAGGTGTCATCGGGGGTGACGCTCCTGTCGTTGGCTGTCATCATGTGCCGGTGCATACGTCTGAGAGCCGGCGGGGCGGCCGGAACGGCAGTGGCAGTGGCAGTGGCGTCGGCAGTGGCAAGGGCGTCGGGCTCGGCCTCGCTCTCGTCTCCGCGCTCGCCTTCGGCGGATCCGGTGTCGCCGCGAAGCCGCTGATCGAGGCGGGGCTCGACCCGCTCCACGTGGTGTGGCTGCGCGTGGCCGGTGCGGCCCTGGTGATGCTGCCGGTCGCCGTGCGCCACCGCGCCCTGCTGCGTCGCCGCCCAGCCCTGCTCGCCGGGTTCGGACTGCTCGCCGTGGCCGGTGTGCAGGCCTGCTACTTCGCGGCGATCTCCCGGATACCCGTCGGGGTCGCGCTGCTCGTCGAGTACCTCGCGCCCGCCCTCGTCCTCGGCTGGGTCCGATTCGTGCAGCGGCGCCCGGTGACGCGTGCCGCCGCGCTCGGCGTGCTCCTCGCGGCCGGCGGGCTCGCCTGCGTCGTCGAGGTCTGGTCGGGACTGAGCTTCGACGCCGTGGGCCTGCTGCTCGCGCTCGGCGCCGCGGGCTGCCAGGTCGGCTACTTCGTCCTGTCCGACCAGGGCAGCGACGCCGGCGACGACGCGCCCGACCCGCTCGGTGTCATCGCGTACGGCCTGCTGATCGGCGCCCTGGTCCTGACCGCCGTGGCCCGCCCCTGGACCATGGACTGGTCCGTGCTGACGGGCACCGCGCAGATGGACGGCACCCCGGTCCCCGCCCTCGTCCTGCTGGCCTGGATCGTCCTCGTTGCCACAGTCCTCGCGTACGTCACCGGTGTGCTGTCGGTGCGCAGGCTCTCGCCGCAGGTCGCAGGCGTCGTGGCCTGCCTGGAAGCGGTTGTTGCCACCGTCCTGGCCTGGGTGCTGCTCGGCGAGCACCTCTCGGCGCCGCAGATCGTCGGCGGCGCGGTCGTCCTGGTGGGCGCGTTCATCGCCCAGTCGTCGGCCCCCGCCAAGGTGTCTTCGGAGCCGGTGGCGAGCGGCGGCCCGGAAAGGCAGTTGTCCTCCCGCGAAACAGCCGCATAGGCTGCGCAATCATGCATGCGAACGCACTCGTCCTTCCGCCTCCGGCCGCCTGAGGCGGGCCCTCCGGAATCCACGCCCGACCTGGTCGGGTGGACGGTGCTGCCCGCAGAAGAAGTCCACGGCCCCGCTGACGCCGGGCCCTTCCGAACTTCTGCACTCTGCGGAGACTCTTCGTGTCGAATGCTGCTTCTGGCCTGCCCGTCGGGCGAGGCCTGCTCTTCCTGATCGTCGCCGGTGTCGCCTGGGGCACCGCGGGCGCGGCCGCCTCCCTGGTCTACCGGGCCAGTGACATGGGCTGTGCCGTCCTCTCCTTCTGGCGGTGCGCGGGCGGTCTCGTCCTGCTGCTCGCCGCCCGCCTCCTGCGCCCGCGCGTCCGCACCGTCGTACGCGAGCCGCTCGGCCGCAGGGCGCTGCGGGTCGGTGTCACCGGTGTCGGGCTCGCCGTGTTCCAGACGGCCTACTTCGCGGCCGTGTCCGCCACCGGGCTCGCGGTCGCCACCGTCGTCACGCTGGGCGCCGGCCCCGTGCTCATCGCGGTCGGCGCCCGGCTCACCATGGGCGAGCGGCTCGGCCGTGGCGGCGTGGCCGCTGTCGTCGGGGCGTTGGCCGGGCTCGGGGTGCTCGTGCTCGGCGGCGGGGGCACGTCCGTACGCCCGTCGGGTGTGCTGCTCGCCCTGCTGTCCGCGGCCGGGTACAGCGTGATGACCCTGCTCACGCGGTGGTGGGGCCGGTACGGCGCAGTGGACGCGTCCGACACCTCGGTGGGGGCGTTCGCGGTGACCAGCCTGTGCCTGTTGCCGTTCGCCCTGGCCGAGGGGCTCTTCCCGCCTGCGGCCCACCCGGCTCAGACCCTGTTGCTGCTCGCCTACATCACCAGCGTCCCCACGGCCCTCGCCTATGGCCTCTACTTCGCGGGCGCGGCCGTCGTCCGGTCGGCCACCGTGTCCGTGATCATGCTGCTGGAGCCGGTCGGTGCGGCGATCCTGGCGGTCGCCCTGCTCGGTGAACGGCTCACCGCGGCCACCATGGCGGGCACACTGCTGATGCTCGGCTCGGTCGCCGGGCTGGCTCTCGCGGAGGCGCGAGGCGCGGCGACGAAGGACCCGGTGCCCGTCTGAGCCCCGGATGCGGAGTCCCGCGCCGGACCCGTACCCCGGTCTCTCCGCGCCGTCGGCTACCGGGCTCGCCGCCGCAGGAGGTGTTCCCGGGCCAACGTGTCCCTGGCGCCGTCGCGCGCCTCAAGTCCAGCCACGACCTGGTCCTGCACCTCCCGCGGCCGGTGGTTGGCGTACTTGAACTTCGCGTGTACGTCGACCACGTCGAGCCGCAGGCCACGCAGGCCCGGTACGAGCCTGCCGAACGGTGCCTCGCCCACCGCGACCGGCGCCGATCCGCCGTCCGGCTGGAAATGGCCGACCTGACGGTTGAGCAGCTCCGCCTTCTCGGCCGGGTCGTCCACCACCTGGGCCCGGCAACGGAGTTGGACCGCCGCGTAGAAACTCGTCGGCGTGCCGTGCTCGGACGGGGCGTCCGGCGGGGCCTGCCAGGGGCCGGGGACGTACACGTAGTCGTCGACCACGCTCAGCACGACGTCCGGGTTCGCCTCCAGGGCGGGCCACAGGGGGTTGGGCCGGGCGAGGTGGGTGAGGACCTCGCCGCGCTCGGCGTCGTACAGGAAGTGGAGCGGCTGGACGTACGGCGGCTCGCCCGGCAGGCCGTTGACGGCGAGCTGCCCGAAGTCGTGGACGGAGAGCCACTGTTGCCACTCGGCGTCGTCGCGACCGGCGTCCCAGGGATGGATCAGCATCACCGCACCGTCAGATAGTCGGGCAGCTCGGTGCCGGGTGCCAGGTCGGCGTCGGGCACCGGGAGTTCGTAGCCCTTCCTCAGCGGGACGACGCCGGCCCAGTGCGGCAGGGCGAGATCCTCGGGCTCGTCGTTCACACCGCCGGTGCGGAGCTTGGCGGAGATCTCGTTCAGGTCGAGCCGGATCACGGCGGTGGCGGCCAGTTCCTTCTTGTTCGCGGGCCGGGAGTCGGCCGCTCGGCCCGGCACGACGTGGTCCACCAGCGCGTCCAGGGCCGCCCGCTTCTCCTCGGGGTCCGTCACGTCGTGTGCGATGCCGTGCACCACCACGGACCGGTAGTTGATCGAATGGTGGAAGGCCGACCGGGCGAGGATCAGTGCGTCGACATGGGTGACTGTCAGGCACACCGGGAGCCCGGGGTCGGCCTGGCCGGTCATCCGCAGCGGCCGCGAGCCCGTCGAGCCGTGCACGTAGAGCCGGTCGCCGACCCGCCCGTACAGCGTCGGCAGCACCACCGGCGCCCCGTCGCGGACGAAGCCCAGATGACAGACATAGCCCTCGTCGAGTATCGCGTGGACGAGGTCCTTGTCGTACGACGCCCGCTCCGCGGACCGGGTGGGGACGGTGCGGTCGGTCGGCGTGTAGGCGGTGGGCTGCGACGTCGGCTGTTGCCGGGTCCCCTGCATGGCGATCTCCATTGCTCTGCGCGGTGCTGCTGTCCGTGTTGCGATGTGTATTGCACTAGTGCATAATCTTCTTTGTGCTAGAAGGATATCGGATCGAGGGGCGACGCGCAGCGGAGATTGCGTCGAGCGTCGAGCGTGCGGTGGGGTCCGGCGAGCTGGAACCGGGACAACTGCTGCCGCCGATGCGGGAGTTGGCGGTCGAGCTGGGTGTGAACGCCAATACGGTCGCGTCCGCGTACCGGATCCTGCGGGAGCGCGGGGTCATCGAGACGGCCGGGCGCAGGGGCAGCCGGGTGCGGTCCAAGCCGGCCACCACGGGGCGTGACTACGCGCGGATGGATGTGCCGGAAGGGGTACGGGACGTGGCGAACGGCAACCCCGATCCGGCGCTGCTGCCGTCATTGGCGAAGGCGTTCGCGGCGGCGGGTGAGCAAGGTGACCGGGAGCCCGTGCTGTACGGAGACGCCCTCGTGGAGCCGGAGTTGGCGCGGATCGCGCGCGCGGCACTGGACGCCGACGGGGTGCCGGAGGGTCCGCTGACCGTCGCGTCCGGCTCGCTGGACGCCATCGAGCGCGTGCTCGCGGCGCATCTCAAGCCGGGGGACACCGTCGCCGTGGAGGACCCGGGGTGGGGCAGCCTGCTGGATCTCGTCCCGGCGGTCGGGCTGCGCACGGCGCCGGTGGGGGTGGACGACGAGGGGCCGCTGCCCTCCGACGTACGGCGGGCCCTGGAGGCCGGCGCACGCGCCCTGATCGTCACGGACCGCGCGCAGAACCCGACCGGCGCCGCGGTGACCGCCACGCGCGCGCGTGCCCTGCGCGCCGTCCTCCGTGAGCACCCGGAGACCCTCCTCGTCGAGGACGACCACGGCCACGGCATCGTCGACCTCCCCCTGCACCCCCTCGCCGGCGTCACCCGTCACTGGGCGTTCGTGCGCTCGGTCGCCAAGGC
Organism: Streptomyces sp. NBC_00461; assembly: GCF_036013935.1. NCBI lineage: Bacteria > Bacillati > Actinomycetota > Actinomycetes > Kitasatosporales > Streptomycetaceae > Streptomyces > Streptomyces sp. NBC_00461. Next base: position 1,585,434 of record NZ_CP107902.1, on the reverse strand, counting down.
CTACGGCCCCGACCTGCGCCTCGCGGTCCTCACCGGCGACCCCGTCACCGTCGACCGGGTGGCCGGCCGGCACCGCCTCGGCCCCGGCTGGGTCAGCCGTATCACCCAGCGTGCCGTCGTACGGCTGTGGGCCGACGGCGTACTCGACACGCGCACGGTGGCGGCGGCCTACCGCAACCGTCGGGACCTGCTGATCGACGCGCTCGCACAGCGCGGCGTCGAGGCCCACGGCCGCAGCGGCCTGAACGTCTGGATCCCGGTGCCCGACGAAACCGGCGCCGTCGCCCGCCTGCTGCACGGAGGGTGGGCGGTGGCCCCGGGCGCCCGCTTCAGAATGAGTGCCCGTCCGGGCATCCGGATCACGGTCGCGACCCTCGCGCCGGAGGAGGTCGGCCCCTTGGCTGACGCGATCGCGGAAGCCTTGGTCCCACCGCCGACCCGGACCTACGTGTAGTCCGCGGCGGCAGCGGCAGCGGAAAGCGGATGGAGCAGCCGGTCAAGGGGCGCTGGGCTCCATCGATGTGCGGCTTCGCGGCGTGGAGGGTGCGACGAGCCGCCCCGCATTCCACAGGGGCGCACGGCTCCGAGGCCCGCCCCGTGCCCATGGCCCTGGCGCCCGCCCCGTCAGGCGCCCCGCCGAGCCTGAGTGAGAGCCGCCCCCGCCAGCACCACCACCGCCCCGACCGGAGTCGACCACCGCAGCGACTCCCCGAGGATCGCCACCCCCGCCGCCGTGGCGATGACCGGAATGAAGTAGGTGACCATCTGCGCCGTCGTCGGCCCGACTTCGGCGACCAACCCGTACTGGATGAGGACGGCCAAGCCCGTCCCGAGCGCCCCCAGCGCCGCTATCGCAAGCAGCGGCACCGGAGCGAAACGCACCGGGAACGATGTGAACAACGGTGTGACGACAGCAAGTTGTGCCGTCGCGAGCAACAACTGCGCACCGGTCATGGACAGATGGGAGTGGGAACTTCCGGCCAGGGTCCGGCGGACGTAGATCCAGCCGATCGGATAGCTCAGCGACGCCAGCAAGGCCATCGCCGTGCCCCTGGCGTCCAGACCGCTGAATCCCTGCCATGCGCCGAGGACCGTCAGAACGCCGAGGAACCCGAGACCGAGACCCGCGACTCGGACCCGCGTGGGCCGGTCCTCGGAGAGGGCGACCAGGGACAGGGCCATGCCCCACAGCGGCGAGGTCGCGTTGCAGATGCCCGCCAGTGTGGAGGGAATGGTCAGCTCGGAGTAGGCGAACAGCGAGAAGGGCAGCGCGTTCAGCAGGAAGGCGGCGACCGCCAGGTGCCCCCATGTCCGTGCCCCGCGCGGCAGCCGCTCCCGCTTCACCACCATCGTCGCCGCGAGCACCGCCGTACCGAACACCAGCCGCCCCAGGGTGACCTGGAACGGTGCGTACCCCTCCGTGCCGACCTTGATCAGCAGGAAGCTGAAGCCCCAGATAGCGGAGAGGGCTCCGAAGCGCAGGCGCCAGTCGAGAGCGGGGCGGCGGGCAGGGGCGCGGACAGGGGTCCGGGGCGCGGTCGCGGTGGTCATGGTCGTAACGATGCTCCAGGCTACGTCGTAGCACAATCGAGTTTTCGCATCGACTATGTCGTAGCATTGCTTACATGTTGAATCTGGAGCGTCTGCGCACCCTCGACGCCCTCGCCCGGCACGGCTCCGTCAGCGGTGCCGCCGAGGGGCTGCACGTCACGACGTCGGCGGTCTCCCAGCAGATGTCCAAGCTGGAGCGCGAGGTCGGCCAGCAGCTCCTCGCGAAGAACGGACGCGGGGTGCGGCTCACGGACGCGGGCAGACTGCTCGCCGAGCACGCGGCACGCATCCTGTCGCAGGTCGAGCTCGCCCAGTCCGACCTGGAGGCGCACCGCGGCGAAGTGGTGGGGGAGTTGCGGCTTGCCGCGTTCCCGACCGCGGCGCGCGGTCTGTTCCCGGCCGCGCTGTCCCGGCTGCGCTCGGTGCATCCGGGTCTGCGCGTCACCTCGCGGGAGATGGAGCCCGAGCCCGCCGTGCTCGCCGTCATGCGCGGTGATCTGGACCTGGCCGTCGTCCTCGACTGGTACAACCGGCCGCTGCCGGTGCCCGACGGGCTCGCCAAGGCCGTCATCCTCGACGACACCGCCGACGTGGCGATGCCCTCGGACCACCCGTACGCGGAACGGGCCGAGGTGGACCTGGAGGACTTCGCCGAGGACGACTGGATCACCTGGGGCGAGAGCGAGTTCTGCCATGAGTGGCTGATCCACACGCTGCGCTCCAAGGGCATCGAGCCGCGCGTCGCCCACCGCGCCGAGGAGCACCCCACTCAGCTCGCCCTGGTCGGCGCGGGCCTCGGGGTGTGCGTGGCGCCGAGGCTGGGGCGCGGTCCGCTCCCGGAGGGCGTGCGGGCCGTGCCCGTGCGCCAGTCGGTGCGGCGGCAGATCTACGCCGTCTGGCGCGCGGACGCCGACCGCCGCCCGTCGATCCGGGCGGCGGCGGAGGCGTTGCAGGAAGCGGCGCTGCAGGTCGGCTGACCGGGCGGGCCTACGCCGGACCCAGCTTGCTGAAGTCCCAGGACACGATCTTCTCCGGGGTCAGCCGCACCCAGGCGTGCCGGCCGTCGTGCGGCATCTCCTCCAGGTTGAAGTTCTTCCGGGCGAACAGCGTCTCCGGGACGTCGAGTTCGGCACACAGCTCCCCGGTGCGGGGGAACTCGCCGACGAACTCCACCGATCCGGACAGCTCCACGCCGCGCAGCTCGTCGTACTCCTCGCCGGTGTCGACCACGACCGCGACCCGGGGATCGCGTCGCAGGTCGGTCCAGCGCTTGCTGCGCACGACGGAGTACAGCCACATCGATGTGCCGTCCCAGGCGAACCACAGCGTGCTCACGTGCGGAGCACCGCCCGCCGAGACGGTGGCGACCCGGCAGGTGCGCTGGGTGGCGAGGAACTCGTCCAGCTCGCCCGGCGTCATCATGATCTTCCGGCCCCGGCGCTGAGTGACGGTCATGCGGCCCCCTCTTCTCTCACGTCGTGCCAGAGGAACTCCAGTGATCCTCTGACATCACGTCAGAAAAGGATGGGACGTCTTCCGTCCGTACGCAATGGCCGTTACGCTCGCGCGCTCCGGACCGCCGCCCACGAGGGGGAACCGTGCCGTCGTACGAACAGCTCAGCGAACTCCTCGACCCGGCGGCCACCGTGCTGCTGACGGTCGAGTGCCAGCAGGGGGTGGTCGGCCCGGACAGCGCGTTGCCCGAACTGGCCCGGGAGGCACGCTCGTCGGGAGCCCTCCTCAACGTCGCCCGGCTGGTGGCGGCCGCGCACGAGAACGGCATCCAGGTCGTCCACGCGATCGCCGAGCGCCGCCCGGACGGCCGCGGCGCGAACCGCAACGCCCGCCTCTTCCGCGCCGCCGGACGGCTGCCCGTCCAGCAGCTGTCCGGCACCACGGCGGTGCGCGTCGCCGCCCCCATCGAGGTCGCCGAAGAGGACTTCGTCGTACGACGACTGCACGGACTGTCCCCGATCCAGGGCACCGACGTCGACGCCCTGCTGCGCAACCTGGGTTGCCGCACGCTGGTCGTGACCGGTGTCTCGGCCAACGTGGCGATCCCGAACGCCGTCTTCGACGCCGTGAACCGCGGCTACACCGTCGTAGTGCCGTCCGACGCCGTCGCGGGAGTGCCCTCCGACTACACATCCGCGATGATCCGCCACACCCTCGCGCTGGTCGCCACGGTCGCGACCACGGACGAGGTGCTGGCCTGCCTCAGCCGGCGGCGCCGGATCAGGCGAGCGTGATCGAGTCCCCGTCCACGGTGATCTTCTTGGCGCCCAGCGGTTCGAGGGCGGGGCCGTGCTTCACACTGCCGTCGGTGACGGAGAAGCGGCTGCCGTGGCAGGCACAGACCAGGATGTCGTCCTGGAGGTCCGTCATCGGGCACTGCCGGTGGGTGCAGATGGTCGTGAAGGCCTTGAACTCGCCCGCCTTCGGCTGCGAGACCACCACCTGATGTTCGCTGAAGACCTTGCCGCCGCCCTCCGGTATGTCGGAGGTCTTGGCGAGGGCGGTGCCGCCGGAGCCGGACGAGGCATTGCCGCCCGCGCCGGATTCGCCGCCGCTCGCCTTGGCGCCGGCCTGTGTGTTCGAGGAGTCGGAGGAGCCGTCGTCCGATCCGCATGCGGTCAGCGCGACGGCGAGTCCCGCCGCGCCCACCGCCGCGATGACGGTACGGCGGGCGGGGCCCGCAACGGGGGGAAGTGATTCGCGGCTCATGCTGACGTTCCCTTCCAATCAAGATTCATCTGTGAGGGGGTACGGGCTGCGTGCACCGGTTGTTCAGACGCAGTCGAGAGCTTGACCCCATCGCGCTCGGAGGTGGGTAAAACCGCGCTGTCGCTTTGCTGTCGATCTCGGCGCCCCGCGCGCCCGGGGCCCGCCGCCGCCCCAGTAGCCTGGGGCGATGCTCAAGGAAGTGATCGCGACCCGCTACATCACGCCCCTGCGGGAGGGCGGATCGCTGCCGGGACTCGTCGAGGCCGACGACTTCGGGACGTACGTCATGAAGTTCACCGGCGCCGGACAGGGCCGCAAGACACTGGTCGCCGAGGTCGTCTGCGGTGAACTCGCCCGTCGGCTCGGCCTCCGGGTGCCGCGGCTCGTGACGATCCGCCTCGACGCGGTGCTGGGGCTCGGCGAGCCCGACCAGCAGGTGCAGGAGCTGCTGAGATCCAGCGGCGGCACCAATCTCGGCATGGACTTCCTCTCCGGTGCCCTCGGCTTCGACCCGCTCGCCTTCCGCGTGAGCCCCGAGGAGGCCGGGCGGATCGTCTGGTTCGACGCGCTGGTGAACAACGTCGACCGCTCCTGGCGCAACCCCAACCTTCTGATGCACCACGGCGAGGTGTGGCTCATCGACCACGGCGCCACGATGATCTGGCACCACAACTGGCCCGGCGCACAGGCCTCCGCGGCCCGCCCCTACGACGCTTCGGACCACACCCTCGCCCGCTTCGCCCCCGATCTCGCGGGCGCCGCCGCCGACCTGGCACCCCGCGTCACCGAGGACCTGCTGGCCGAGGTCACCGCCGAGATCCCGGACGTCTGGCTGGCCGACGAACCCGGCTTCGACTCACCGGACGACCTCAGACGGGCGTATGCGCGCCCCTTGCTCGCGCGGGCCGCCGCCGTCCACGAGCGCGTCACCGGAATCGAGGAGAGCAAGTGAGCGAGCGCCACATCCACATGGCCGGACATGTGGTCGAGCGCCACATCATCAGGGGCAGCGAGGCCAACGACCGGGATGTCTTCGAGTACGCCCTGCTGCGGGTCGTGCCCCGCGTCGAGCGCGGCGAGTGCATCAACGCCGGGGTGCTCCTGTACTGCCGCGCCCAGGCCTACGTCGGCGCCCGTACCCACCTGGAAGAGGCGCGGCTGCTGGCCCTCGACCCGGGCGCGGACGTGGCCGGCATCCGGGCCGCCCTCGACGCCGTCGAGGGCGTGTGCGGCGGCGGGGACGCGGCGGGACAGGCCGCGGGCGACGACGCCGGACGCCGCTTCCGCTGGCTGATCGCGCCGCGCTCCACGGTCGTCCAGCCCGGTCCGGTGCACACTGGGCTCACCGCCGATCCGGCGGCCGAAACGGAGCGCCTGCTCGACCTGCTGGTGAGGTAATGGATCACACCGGCGCCGCGCGCCGTTGACACCGAGTGCCAGGCCTTCTAGCGTCACGTCTGCCGAAGGTACTAAGCGGTCGCTCACCCAGCGGGCGTAGAGTCGGGTCGACGTACTTTCCAGCCGCCGTACTTTCGAGCGGGCCTACTTTCTCGAGGGCGAGGAGAAGCAGACATGTCCACCACTGAGCAGCGGGTCGCCGTGGTCACCGGAGGGGCGCGCGGCATCGGTGCCGCCACCGCCGTACGACTGGCCGCGGAGGGCCACGCGGTCGCCGTGATCGACCTCGACGAGGCCGCCTGCAAGGACACCGTGGAGAAGATCACCGCGGCCGGCGGCAAGGCCCTCGCGGTCGGTGCCGACGTCTCCGACGAGGCGCAGGTCGAGGCCGCCGTCGCGCGCGTCGCCGAGGAACTGGGCGCGCCGACCATCCTCGTCAACAACGCGGGCGTGCTGCGCGACAACCTGCTGTTCAAGATGAACGTCTCCGACTGGGACACCGTCATGAACGTGCACCTGCGCGGCGCGTTCCTGATGTGCAAGGCCGTTCAGAAGCACATGGTCGACGCCGGCTTCGGCCGTATCGTCAACCTGTCCTCGTCCTCGGCGCTCGGCAACCGCGGCCAGGTCAACTACTCGGCCGCCAAGGCCGGTCTGCAGGGCTTCACCAAGACCCTTGCCAAGGAGCTCGGCAAGTTCGGCATCACCGCCAACGCCGTGGCCCCCGGGTTCATCGCCACCGAGATGACGAAGGCCACCGCCGACCGCGTCGGCATGGGCTTCGAGGACTTCAAGGCCGCGGCCGCCACCCAGATCCCCGTGGCGCGGGTCGGCGAGCCGGACGACATCGCCAACGCCATCGCCTTCTTCGCGGGCGAGGCGGCCGGATTCGTCTCCGGCCAGGTCCTGTACGTCGCCGGCGGACCGCTCGACTAGGAGAACACGACCCCATGACTGAACTGCCCGAACTCTCCGGCAAGGTCGCCATCGTCACGGGCGCCAGCCGCGGCATCGGCTACGGCGTCGCCGAGGCGCTGATCGCCCGCGGCGACCGTGTGACCATCACCGGCCGCAACGAGGACGCCCTCAAGGAGGCCGTCGAGAAGCTCGGCGCCGAGCGCGTCATCGGTGTGGCCGGCAAGGCGCACGACCTGGGCCATCAGGCCGAGGTCGTCGAGCGCACGATGGAGGCCTTCGGCCGCGTCGACCACCTGGTCAACAACGCCGGTACGAACCCGGTGTTCGGCCCGATCGCCGACCTCGACCTGGACGTCGCGCGCAAGGTCTTCGAGACCAACGTGATCTCCGCGCTCGGCTTCGCCCAGAAGACCTGGCACGCCTGGCAGAAGGACAACGGCGGGACGATCGTGAACATCGCGTCCGTCGCGGGTCTCGCGCCCTCGCCCTTCATCGCCGCCTACGGCGTCAGCAAGGCCGCGCTGATCAACCTGACCCAGCAGCTCGCGCACGAGTTCGCGCCCAAGGTGCGGGTCAACGCGATCGCCCCGGCCGTGGTGAAGACCCAGTTCGCCAAGGCTCTCTACGAGGGCCGGGAGGAGGAGGCCGCCGCCGCCTACCCGCTGGCCCGGCTCGGCGTGCCCTCCGACATCGGTGGCGCCGCCGCGTTCCTCACCTCCGAGCAGTCCGCCTGGGTCACCGGCCAGACGATCGTCGTCGACGGCGGCATCTTCCTGAACGCCGGCGTCTCCTGACGCGACCCGTTGCGAACGTAACGATCGGGCACCCAAGGGCGCCGTTTCCTTGACGGAAACGGCGCCCTTGTCGTCGCGGGACGGGCGCGGCTGGATGACAACGTCGTCATAAACAAGCTGATCAAGTGCCCTGTAACAACCCGGCTCAACCCTTGCGGCACTGCGGTATGGTCTGCCGACCCTGGTGCGGCAGATCGAGGAGCGAGCGCGTGTTCAACCGGAACCGAGGCCTGCGGCAAGTGGCGGCCATCGCGTCCATATCGTCGCTGGTGGCCGGGTGCGGCATCCTGTCGTCGGGCTCCTCCGGCGACAAGGGCCCCATCGTCGTCGGGACGACCAGCGCGCCCAGCACGCTGGATCCCGCCGCTTCCTGGGACCAGTCCTGGGAACTGTTCCGCAACATTTACCAGACGCTGCTCAGTTACCCCTCCGGAGCAACCACCCCGCAGCCGGACGCGGCGGACAACTGCCGCTTCTCGGACAACTCGAACACGGTGTACACCTGTGAGCTGCGCTCGGGACTGAAGTTCTCCGACGGGCACGCGCTCGACGCGAAAGCGGTCAAGCACTCCATCGACCGGATCCGCCGGATCAACGTCAACGGCGGGCCCGCAGGCCTGCTCGGCAGCCTCGACCGGGTGCAGGCGCTGGGCGACCGGAAGATCGTCTTCCATCTCAACAAGCCCGACGCGACCTTCCCGTTCGTGCTCGCGACACCGGCCATGTCGATCGTCGACCCCGAGGAGTACCCGGCCGGCTCCCTGCGCAAGGACGACAAGGTCTACGGTTCCGGGCCGTACACGCTCCACGCGTACATAGACGGCAAGAAGGCCGAACTCGTCAAGAACGACAGCTACAAGGGATACGCCGAGCGCAAGAACGACGCGGTGACCATCCGCTACTTCCAGGACTCCGCCACCATGGTCGCCGCGCTGAAGGACAAGAAGCTCGATGTCGCCTTCCGCGGTATCAACGCGGACGACATCGTCGACCTCCAGAAGCACGACGCCGGCGGGAACCTCCAAATCATCGAGGGCTCCGGCACCGAGATCAACTACCTGGTGTTCAACCCCAAGGACCCCTGGGCCGACAAGCCCGCGGTCCGCAGGGCCGTCGCCCAGGTCGTCGACCGCGGCGCGATCGCGCACAAGGTCTACAGGGACACGGTCGAGCCGCTGTACTCCATGGTCCCGAAGGGCTTGACCGGCCACACCACCGACTTCTTCGACGACTTCGGAAGCCCCAGCACCACCAAGGCCCGCAAGATCCTCACCGACGCCGGCATCACCCAGCGCGTCCCGCTCACCCTCTGGTACACCACCGACCGCTACGGCTCCTCCACCAAGCTGGAGTTCGCGGAGATCAAGCGCCAGCTGGAAGACTCCGGGCTCTTCACGATCACTCTCAAGAGCCGTCCCTGGAAGACGTATGTGACGGGTTACCAGAAGGGCGAGTACCCGGTGTTCGGGCGTGGCTGGTCTCCCGACTTCCCCGACCCCGACAACTTCATCGCGCCGTTCGTCGGCAACCAGAACGCGCTGGGCACGCCGTATCCGGCGCCCGAGATCACCGGGGTGCTGCTGCCCCGCTCCCGCAGCGAGAGCGACCGGGCCGACGTGGTCTCGGACTTCGAGCAGGCCCAGCAGATCCTCGTGAAGGACGCACGGCTGCTGCCGCTGTGGCAGGGCAAGCAGTTCGTGGCCGCGAGCGACGAGATCTCCGGGGCGGAGCAGGCCCTGGACCCGTCGACGATCATGCTGATGGGGGAGCTGTACCGCAAGACCAGCTGGTAGCGCCGGGTTTGTGCGGTGGCCGGGCCGATTGTCAGTGCCCGCCTGTAGGTTCTGAGGCCTGGACGTGAGACCACACCTCATCCAGCACCACCGTTCACCGCACACCGTAAGGAAGTTGACGTGACCGACACCGCCATGCTGCCCGAGTCCTGGCGCGGGGTCCTGGGCGACGAGCTGCAGCAGCCCTACTTCAAGGAGCTGACGGAGTTCGTCGAGGAGGAGCGGGCCAAGGGTCCCGTCCACCCTCCTCGCGAGGAGGTCCTCGCCGCCCTGGACGCCACGCCCTACGACCAGGTGAAGGTCCTGATCCTCGGTCAGGACCCGTACCACGGCGAGGGCCAGGGCCACGGACTGTGCTTCTCGGTGCGTCCCGGAGTGAAGACCCCGCCCTCCCTGCGCAACATCTACAAGGAGATGAACCAGGAACTGGGCACCCCGATCCCGGACAACGGCTATCTGATGCCGTGGGCTCGGCAGGGCGTCCTGCTGCTCAACGCGGTGCTCACGGTGCGCGGCGGCGAGGCCAACTCGCACAAGGGCCGCGGCTGGGAGAAGTTCACCGACGCGGTGATCCGCGCGGTGGCCGACCGGCCCGACCCGGCGGTCTTCGTGCTGTGGGGCAACTACGCGCAGAAGAAGCTCCCGCTGATCGACGAGAGCCGCCACGCGGTGGTCAAGGGCGCGCACCCCTCGCCGCTGTCCGCGAAGAAGTTCTTCGGCTCCCGCCCGTTCACGCAGATCAACGAGGCGGTCGCGGCCCAGGGCCACCAGCCGATCGACTGGACGATCCCGAACCTGGGCTGACGTCGACCGGCCCTCGGTACGACGGCGCTGCCTGACCAGGATTCCAGCCTCAGCCAATTAGCGTCGGGAACGGACAAACCGACGACGCCCCGGAGGGCACCGTGGCCAAGGGACAGGAGCAGGCGGCACCGGATGCCGTGATGACGCGGATCGGGCAGGTCGTCATGCTGCACCACGCGGGCGACCGCGAGGAGGCCCGGCACCGCTATCTGGAGCTGTGGGCCGAGATCGGCGAGGACGGCGACCCACTGCACCGCTGCACCCTGGCCCACTACATGGCCGACGCCCAGGACGATCCCGCGGACGAACTGGCGTGGGACCTCAGGGCGTTGACGGCCGCCGAGGAACTCACGGACGACCGGCTCGCCGAACACGGGAGCGTGCTCGCGGTACGTGCCCTGTGCCCGTCCCTGCATCTGAACCTGGCGGCCGACTACGTGAAGCTCGGCCGCAGGGGAGCCGCCCGCACCCATCTGCGCCGGGCCCGCGACGCGGCCGGTGCGCTGGACGACGACAGCTACGGGGACGGGGTGCGGGCGGCCATCGAGCGCCTGGAACTGCGGCTGGGGGAGAGCGGGCGGGACGGGGACGGATGGTGGGGGCCGCCGCGGCAGCGGCTCTAGCCGGACGCTTCGCGGACCCGTCGCGGCCGCCTCAACTCCCGTACGTCTGCTCGCAGATGACCGCCTCCGGACTGCCCGCCCGCCAGCCCCCGTACTGCCTGCCGAGGGCGCACACGTCCGTGCCCTTGGTGACCGACCCGCTTGCGTCCGGGATCTCGACGCGCGGCTGCCGCTGGTGCCCGGACTCCGGATGCGCCGTCCGGGGACGGGAGTGCCGAGGCGGGTGAGGTGCCGGCGGCCGTTGGGCCGGCGCCGTGGCTGACGGGACGTGCCGCTCGGGTGCCTTCGGCTCCGCCCGGCGGGACGGGCCGATCATCTCCAGTGCCTCACGGGCCGGCGCCTGCACGATCTGTGGCTCCGCCGCGTCGGCCGGGTGCGGCGCAGACGGCAGGGACGGCGTCGTCGGCGGGCCGGGCGCGGGTGGGCGCTGGACCGACACACAGCCGGTGAGGGCCGAGACAGCCACAGTGACCAGGAGCGTTGCGGTGGTCGTCGTTCGATGCACCCGGCAACAATGTCGGGTTTGGTGGCCCGGCGGACAGCGTACGGGGGGAGGATGCCCCGCACGGGTGATCTCCCGCCCCGAACGGGGGCCGCGCATCCGGGCCGGGTGACGTCAGTCGCCCGTGGCACCGTCGATGCGCTCGCGGATCAGGTCGGCGTGGCCGTTGTGCCGCGCGTACTCCTCGATCATGTGGGTGTGGATCCAGCGAAGGTTGAAGCGCTCGCCGGTGCGCCGGTGCTTGCCTTTGGAGATGTCGTCCAGGGTGAGGCGGTCCGCGTTGCTCCGGGCGAGCGCGATCTCGGCCTGCCAGGCGGCGTACGTCTGCTCCCAGGTGTCCGCCTCGGTGAGCCGGAACTCGCCGTCGGGGTCGTCCTCGTAACTGAAGTAGAGCGGCGGCGCGTCCTCGTCCGCGAGGACCCTGCGGTACCAGGACCGCTCCACGTCCGTCATGTGCCTCACCAGCCCCATGAGCGACAGGTTGGAGGGCTCCGCCGAGGCGGTCCTGAGCTGCTCGTCGCTCAGGCCTTCGCACTTCAAGGCCAGGGTCTGCCGGTGGTAGTCGAGCCAGCCGTCCAGCATGGTGCGTTCGTCGGCGGTGGTCGCGGGTTCGTGCCGTTCGGTCGTCATGACCGCATCCTTTCCCAGCCGCTCAGATCCATCCACGAGTTTTGAGCCGCCGAGCATGCCGGTCGCGCGCCTGAACACGACGGGCAACCGGGCGCTCGTGGCCGTACGCGACAGGGCGATCGCCCTTCTGCCCGAGGCCGCACCCGCGCTGCCGCCGCGCGGCTTCGGCTCCATCGCCGACCGGCGGCCGCGGCGGCAGCCGTATGCTTCCGGCAGAACCCCGGCAGGCAAGCGCTAGGAGATCGTCCCGTGAAGGTCGGCTGCATCGGACTCGGCGACATCGCGCAGAAGGCCTACCTTCCGGTGGTCGGTGCTCTGGCCGGCGTCGAGCTGCACCTGCAGACCCGGACGCCCGCGACGCTCGACCGCGTCGGCGACGGCCTCCACCTCCCGGCCGACCACCGGCACACCACCCTGGACGCGCTGCTCGCCCAGGACCTGGACGCCGCCTTCGTGCACGCCCCCACCGTCGTGCACCCGGAGATCGTGACCCGCCTCCTGGAAGCGGGCGTGCCGACCTACGTCGACAAGCCGCTCGCCTACGAACTCGCCGACTCCGAGCGGTTGGTGAGGCTCGCCGAGGAGCGCGAGGTCTCCCTTGCCGTCGGCTTCAACCGGCGCCACGCCCCCGGGTACGCGCAGTGCGCCGAGCACCCGCGCGAGCTGATCCTCATGCAGAAGAACCGCATCGGGCTGCCGGAGGAACCGCGCTCGATGATCCTCGACGACTTCATCCACGTCGTGGACACGCTGCGCTTCCTGGCGCCCGGTCCTGTCGACGACGTGACCGTGCGCGCCCGCGTCGTGGACGGGCTCCTGCACCACGTCGTGCTGCAGCTGGCCGGCGACGGGTTCACCGCGCTGGGCGTGATGAACCGGCTCAGCGGTTCGGCGGAGGAGATCCTGGAGGTGTCCGGGCAGGACACCAAGCGTCAGGTGGTCAACCTCGCCGAGGTGATCGACCACAAGGGCCAGCCGACCGTGCGGCGGCGCGGTGACTGGGTGCCCGTGGCCCGGCAGCGCGGCATCGAGCAGGCGGTGTTCGCCTTCCTCGACGGCGTGCGCGCGGGCAAGGTGCTCAGTGCCCGGGACGCACTGGCGACTCACGAACTGTGCGAGCGGGTGGTACGTGCGGTTCAGGACCGGGCCGCCTGAGCCGGACGGCTCGTACGCCTTCGCTCGCGCACCACACGGCGAGGATCAGGAGGGCCCCGTGCACCGGCCAGTCGCCGTAGCGGACGTACGCGGTGGTGCCGTGCGCCAGCGGAATGTCGAACACCTCCGCGCTGCTGGAGCCCGTGCCGAGCCACGAGCCCAGGCGCTGCCCGCTCGCCCCGTACACGGCCGAGACCCCCGTGAGTGTCGCGTGCACCATGGGGCGGCCGGTCTCGGCAGCGCGCAGCGCGGCGAGCGAGGCGTGCTGCTCAGGGGCCCAGCTGTGCTGGAAGCTGGAGGTCGACGACTGGGCTATGAGCACGTCGGCGCCGTCGTCCACGAGATGGCGGCTCATGTCGGGGAACGCCGACTCGAAGCAGACCATCGGGCCGACGCGCAGCCCGTGCCCGACATTCATCACGACCTGCTCCGTGCCGCGCCGGCGGTCCTCATCGGCCGCCTTGCCGACGGAGGTCGCCCAGCCGAGCGCCGAGCGGAAGGGCACGTACTCGCCGAACGGCACGAGCCGCATCTTGTCGTAGCGGTCGCCGGTCAGGCCGTCCGGGCCGACGAGCACCGAACTCTTGTAGATGCCGGGCCTGTCCGAGCGCCGGGCGTCCACGTTGACCAGGATGTCGGCTCCCGTACCGCGTGAGAGCGCCGCGATCCGCTTCGCGAGGTCGGGCCGGTCGCCGAGGTCGAAACCGACGCTGCTCTCGCCCCAGACGACCAGGTCGACGTTCTGTCCGGCGAGTTGCCGGGTGAGCCGCTCCTCGCGGTCGAAGCGCTGGTCGGCGCTGTCCGTGCCGTCGACGACGCCGGGCTGTACGACGGCGATCCGCACCCGGCCGTCGACATCGGGGCGCGGGGACCACACCCAGGCCGCCGAGGTGGCGGCGGCGGTCGCGACGAGGCCCGCCACTGCCGGAACCCGCGACTCGCGGACGGACACCAGCACGGCGAAGGACACGTTGACGGCCACGACCAGGAAGCTGAGAAGCCACACCCCGCCGACCGACGCGAGCCGCAGCGCGGGCTGCACCTGCCACTGACTGGAGCCGAGAATGCCCCAGGGGCCGCCCAGCCCCTGCCAGGAGCGGACGAGCTCGACCGCCAGCCATGCCGACGGCAGCACGACGAGGGCGGCGATGACCCGCCCAGGCCCGGGCACCCCGCTCAGGAGGCGCCGCACGAGCCAGCCCCACGGGGCCCACAGCGCGCCCAGCAGCGCGGCGATGAGGAAGATGAACACATGGAGGCTCGGCAGCAGCCAGTGGTGCACGGCCACCAGGTAGCCGAACCCGCCGCACCAGCCGTCGTAGGCCGCCCGTTTCCCGGTCGGCGCGGAGCGGACCAGCACGATCCAGGGGATCAGGGCGACATAGGCGAACCACCACAGCGACGGGGCGGGGAACGCGAACACGGGCAGGGCGCCCGCCAGTACGGAGATGACCGAGCGCCGCCACGGGGAGGCGAGCCACGGACCGAAGGTCTTCATTCGGCACCTCCCTACCCAGTGGTGGCTCCAGTGTGCGTGCTTTCGATGACCGTGGACAGAGGGCCCCGGGTCAGTCGGCCGCGGAGGCGGCGTGCGGCTCGGGGAGGCGGCGCCACTTCTCCTGTACGACGACCTCGCTCAGCCGCCAGCCGTCGTGGGTCCGCAGCAGCGCGAAGGCGTAGCGGCCGCCGCACACGAAGTCGGGAGCGGCCGACTCCCCTCCGTCCGTCGCGAACCGCATCGGATTGATGTAGTCCGCCCGCACGCGCGCGGTGTCGCCTGCGTCCTGATCCAGGATCCCGAACCGCACCCGGCGGTTGACGATCAGATGCTGTCGCATCGGGAACAGCAGCATGCTCTCGGCGAGCCAGGCGGCGACCCTGGCGGAGCTTCCCTCGATGCCACCGGCCGAGCGGTAGTCCACCCGCCCTCCGGGCGTGAACAGACCCCGGTACGCCTCCCAGTCGCCGTCGTCCACGGCCGCCGCGTAGTCGGTGATCACCTCGTCGACGGCCAGCCGGTCCATCACGGTCGCAAGCTCCACGCGCTGCGTCATTGGATCAGTGTTGGGCATGGGGAGTGCCGGGCCAAGGGGCTGCGCGGCATCAACCCAACTTCGCACGGCCCGACCTCGCCTCAACCCAACTTCCCTCCAACTTCCCTGCCCGCGCCCGCCGTTCGAAGCCCACGGCGCACGGACGCCGAGGCTGAGTCGGGAACGGCCGAGTCATGAACGGCTGCGTCGCGAACGGTGGCGGGTGCTCAGCCGGCCGCACCCTGGAAGATCCGGTCCAGATGGTGGTGCAGCACCTCGACGGCCGCCTCCGGGCTGCGCTGGCCGACGAGGACGCTCGTGCCGAGCCCCGCGGACATGGCGAGCAGGCTGACCGCCTCCAGCTGCGCGTCCGCACCGGGGTACAGGAGCCCCGCTTCGCCGGCCTGCCGCAGCAGTGAGGTGAGGGCCTGCTCGGCGCCGTCGGCGTTTCTGATGAAGGGCTGGGCGGCGAGCGCCTCGTCCGTCACGGCCAGCACGGTGTACGAGGTGTAGAGGAAATGGAAGGTGCGGCTCTCCTCGTCGGCAGGCAACGCCGCCATCAGCAGCGCCTCCGCTACCGCGCGCGGGCCCGGGCCGTCCCCCGCCGCCGCCACCCGGGCGGCGACCCGCTCCGCGAACCTCTCCGCCAGCAGCTGCAGACCGAAGAACAGCAGCTTCTCCTTGGTCTCGAAGTAGTACTGCACCAGCCGTAGCGACACATCCGCCTCGGCCGCCACGTCGCGCATACCCGCGGCGGCAAGCCCGCGCCGCCCGGCGACCCGGATGAGGGCCTCCGCGATCTCGGTCCGTCGTTGTGCGTGATCCACACGCTTCGGCATGGTCCCTGCCTCGCCCTCGGTCCAACTGAGCGCCCCGCAGCCGGGCCGCGTCCGTCGGCTGTCATGGTACATCCGTACCAAATAAGTGGTACGGTCGTATCACGAACAGGTGATCGCTTCTGGAGGTGGCCATCCGTGCCCGAGACCACGACCCGAGACCGCGAGCGTGGCCGTCCCGATGTCGGGCGGTACGTGGACGACGAGCGGCGCGACCGCTACTTCGCCGCATGCGACGCCCTGTACGCCATGGGCGCGCAGGCGGTGGCCGAGACGGACGTGGAGACCGGCTTCGGCACCACGCACGTCTACCGCTACGGCCCCACCGGCCAGGCGGGCGCGTCCCGCACCCCGGTCGTCCTGCTGCACGGCGCCGGCAGCTGCTCCGCGATGTGGTACCCGAACACCGCCGCGCTCAGCGCCGAAGGCCCCGTCTACGCGATCGACACCCCCGGCGACCCGGGCCGCAGCGTGCAGCGCGAGGCCATTCACCAGCCGGAACTTGCCGCGCAGTGGCTCGACGAGACCCTCGCCGGCCTCGGTCTCGACCGCGTCCACCTCGTCGGTTCCTCGTACGGCGGCTGGCTCGCCCTGAACCAGGCCCACCGCAGGCCCGAACGGCTCGCCTCGGTCACTCTGCTCGACCCCGGCGGCCTGGAGAAGGTCGGTCTGCGCTTCTTCGTCTGGATCTTCGTCAGCCTGTTCGCGACGTCCGCCCCGAAGGCCCTGCGTCCCCGACTTGCCCGCCTGCTGGAACAACCGGTCCTGATCGTGCCGGAGTTGCGGATGATGATCCGCCTGGGCGTGCGCGCCTACCGCATACGACGCCCGGCCCCGCTCCCGCTCTCCGACGCCGAACTCTCCACCGTCCGCACCCCGCTCCACCTGATCCTCGGCAAACGAAGCCTTCTGGTGCACCCGCGGCGCCAGGTGGAGCGCGTACCGCGCCTCGTGCCCGGCGCCAGGGCCGAAATCATCTCGAACACGGGCCACGGACCGCAGATCGACCATGCGGACGAGGTCAATCGGCGGATGGTGGCGTTCATGGAGGGTATTGGCTGATGGCCTGGTGCCTGACACCTGATGGGGGTCTGGGGCTGAGGGCGTGGGCTCCTTCATGTGCGGGGCGCATGCGAGGCGCTCCACGCCGAGCGTCTCAGGACCCTCGTCTTCAAGCCGTCTTCAAGCCGCCGTCAGGCCGCCTCAATGACGTCGCTCCGGATCGCGGCCGCCCACTCGACCACCAGCAGCTCGTACTCCGCGCGCTCCTGGGCCGACAGGGAACCGCCCGCGCGCATCCACAGTGCACGGATCTGCTCGTTGATCTCGGCGGCAGAGCGCACGGAACCAGGCGATAAGGAATCCGGGGACATGCGCACAAGCCTAGGGGCAGGCACTGACACTGCGCTACCGGACGGCTACCCAGGACCTATGTGATTGGTCACGGATTTTCGTGGCAATACACGTGCCCACAGCCGCTGTTCGGGCCGGGATCGGGATTGGGATCGGTCCAGGATCGCCCCGTCGCCGTGACCAGGTCGCGCCCAGCGGTGTGCGCTGTCAGGTCGTCCCGGAGGGCGGGCCGGTGGCGGTGGGTCAGCCCGCCGACTCCGCCGCGTGCGGGCTCAGCGCGCCCGTCGCGACCAGGACGATGATGACGATGCCGAGCGCGATGCGGTACCAGACGAACGGCATGAAGCTCTTGGTCGAGATGAATTTCATGAACCATGCGATGACGGCGTACCCGGAGGCGAAGGCGATCAACGTCGCGAACATCGTCGGACCCCAGGAGACATGGTCGCTCTCCATCGCGTCCTTGAGCTCGAACAGACCCGAGGCCAGGACCGCGGGAACGGCGAGGAGGAAGGAGTAACGGGCCGCCGCCTCGCGCTTGTAGCCCATGAACAGGCCGCCGCTGATGGTGGCGCCGGAGCGGGAGACGCCGGGGACGAGCGCGGCCGACTGGCACAGACCGAAGATCAGACCGTCCTTCACGCCCAGGTTCTCAAGTGTCTTGCGCTGCTTGGGCGCCCGGTGCCGGCCGCCCGTCTCGTCGCGCGCCGCCAGCCGGTCGGCGATGCCGATGACCACACCGACGACGATCAGCATCGTCGCGGTGATCCGCAGATCGCGGAACGGCCCCTCGATCTGGTCCTTGAACAGCAGCCCGAGCACGCCGATCGGGATCGAGCCGACGATCACCAGCCAGCCCATCTGCGCATTGTGGTCCCGGCGCATCTCCTTGTCCGCCAGCGAGCGCGCCCACGCCGAGATGATCCGCCCGATGTCCTTGCGGAAGTAGATCAGCACGGCGGCCTCGGTGCCGATCTGCGTGATCGCCGTAAAGGCCGCGCCCGGGTCCTTCCAGCCCGAGAAGGCCGCGGTCAGCCGCAGGTGCGCGCTGGAGGAGACGGGAAGGAACTCGGTCAGCCCCTGGACGAGTCCGAGGACGAGGGATTCAAACCAAGACATGAAGTTACGGAGTCCAAGTGCTGATCGTGGAAGGGCGCCGTGCGCACCGCGCCTGCGGGCAGGGTGATCACGGGGCAGCGTAGCGCCCCCGGTTGACGGCCCCGGGGGCGGGGTTTGGCGAAACGGCCCCGGTGACGGCCCTCCGCATGATCATCCGCATGGCGTTCCGATGGTTGACCTCGCGCGGGGGCGGAGCTTACGTTGCAGCGGAGGGGAAAGCGCTTGCTTCCCGAGGTTCGGCGTTCCTCCTCGTCGGCCCGTTGTCCCCGGAGGAGTGCTGATCAGGTCCATGTCCACGTCCGAGACCCGCCCAGGGACGTCCCGGCCCCTCCCCGCCCCCCTCGCCGGCCGACGCGTCCGTGCCGCGATCATCGGTATCGGCGCCATCGGCCGGGGCTCGCACCTGTCCGCGCTGTCCGCGCTCGCCGCGGAGGGCGAGACGGAGGTCGTCGCCGCCGTCGACATCGATGCCACCGCGGTAGAGGAGTTCTGCCGGGAGACCGGGATCCCGCACGCCTACACCGATCTCGACCGGATGCTCCGTGAGCAGCGCCCCGACCTGGTCAGCGTCTGCACCCCGCCGACGCTGCACCGCGACCAGACGATCGCCGCCCTGCGCGCCGGGGCGTGGGTGTGGTGCGAGAAGCCGCCGGTGCCGACGCTCGCCGACTACGACGCGGTGGAGGCCGAGGAGGGCGCGGACGGCGGCCCGTACGCGTCCATCGTCTTCCAGCACCGCTTCGGCTCCGGCTCCCGGCACGTGCGCCGACTGCTCGCAGACAAGACCGTGGGCCGGCCGCTCGTCGCCCACTGCCAGACCACCTGGTACCGCGACACCGCCTACTACGCCGTGCCCTGGCGCGGCCGCTGGGCGACCGAGGGCGGCGGACCCGCCATGGGCCACGGCATCCACCAGATGGACCTCCTGCTGGACCTGCTCGGCCCGTGGAGCGAGGTGCGGGCGATGGCCGGACGCCTGGTGCACGACGTGGAGACCGAGGACGTCTCGACCGCGCTGGTCCGGTTCGAGAGCGGTGCCATGGCGACGGTCGTCAACAGTGTCCTGAGCCCCGACGAGGTCAGCCGCATCCGCATCGACTGCGAACGCGCCACTGTCGAGCTCACCCATCTCTACGGCCACAGCAACGCGAACTGGCGCATCACCCCGGCCCCCGGCGTGCCGGCCGCCGAGGCCGCCGCCTGGCAGGACTTCGGGACCGACGTGCCCAGCTCGCACACGGAGCAGTTGCGGGAGCTGGTCGCGAGCATGCGCGCGGGGGAGCGGCCGCGCAGCAGCGGCGCCGACGGGCGTACGAGCCTGGAGCTCATCGCCGCGCTGTACAAGTCGGCGTTCACGGACACTACGGTGAGGGCCGGCGAGATCGGCCCCGGCGACCCGTTCCACTCGGCGATGCACGGGGGTGCGCCGGGCTGGGCACCCGTGGCTCCCGCAGCCGCCGAGGAGGTGTCCGCATGAGCGGCCTGCGCGTCGTCCACGCCCACGGCGACCGGATCACGATCACCGAACCGGTCACCGGAGTGGAACTGCTCAGCTACGTCTACGCCGCGGAGGCGGCCTGGGAGTCCCCGAAGCCGTACATCCACCCCTTGCGCACCCTCGCCGGCGACGTCGTCACCGACTACCGGCCGAACGACCACCGCTGGCACAAGGGCCTGCAGCTGACGGCCTCGCACCTGTCGGGCGCCAACCTGTGGGGCGGCAACTCCTACGTCCACGGCGAGGGTTACCTCGAACTGCCGGAGCGCGTGGGCTCGATGGCGCACGTCGCCTTCGACGAGGTGGCCGCCCACGACGACCGCGTCGTCATCGCCGAGCGGCTCACCTGGCACCCGTACGGCGGCGAACTGTGGGCCGACGAGGAGCGCCGAGTCGAGATCCACGACGTGGACACGGAGTCCGGATCCTGGGCGCTGACCTGGACCAGTGCCGTCACCAACCGCCGGGACGAGCCGCTGCGCTTCGGCAGCCCGACCACCGCGGGACGCGAGATGGCCGGCTACACCGGCCTGTTCTGGCGCGGCCCGCGGGCCTTCCGCGACGGCCGGATCATCGGCCCCGACGCGGAGGGTCCCGGTCTGATGGGCGGGCAGTCGTCCTGGCTCGCCTTCTGCGGCGAACACGACGGCTCCGACGGCCACGCCACTCTCGTCTTCGCCCATGCCCCCGAGAACGACGACCTGGGCGAACACGGAACCCACCCCGCGCACTGGTTCGTACGCAACGAGCCGTTCGCCGCGGTCGCCCCGTCCTGGGCGTTCTACGACGAACTCGAACTCGCCCCCGGCGACACCCTCACCCGCCGCTACCGGATCGTGGTGGCCGACGGGTCGTGGGAGCGCCCGGAGATCGCCAAGTACCTGCAGACGCATCCGTGGTGAGCGCGGGGGAGTTTTCGGGACTGCCGGGCGGCGTCGCCGTCTCGCACCCGTTTGCCTGATCAGGACCAGGCTCAGGCGGCCGTCGGTCCCGTCACCGTCCAGCCGTCGGCCTGGGGGTGTGCGGTGAGGTCCTCGTGGTGCACCGGGTTGCCGCAGGCGCGGCAGGTGACGACCGGGACCAGTTCGTTGCCGCAGACGTGCTCGATCACCATGGGGCGGTCGTCGTCCTTGCGGAGATGGCGGTCGCCCCACTCCATGAGGGTCATCAGGACCGGCTCGAGTTCGAGCCCCGCCTGTGAAGGCCGGTACTCGAAGCGCTGCGGCCGCTCGCTGTAGACGCGCTTGGTCAGGATCCCGGCGTCCACGAGGCGGCGCAGGCGGGTGGCCAGGATGTCGCGCGGGGCGCCGATGTTGCGCACCAGCTGGTCGAAGCGACCGTTGCCCAGGCACACCTCGCGCAGGACGAGCAGGGAGTACTTCTCACCCACGAGCGCCAGGGCGTCGGCGATGGAACAGGGGCGCGGACTGCGCTGGTCTTTGGGTGCGGCCATGAGGCCAGTCTAAGGGAGGGTTTGATTTTCCAACGCGCAGAGCTATGGTGAGTTTGGATTTCCTACTCACCAGTAGTCACCCAATGCTCGTCATGGAGGCCCGCACATGCGTGACGCAGTCATCGTCGAAGCCGTACGCACGCCGATCGGCAAGGGCAAGCCGGGCGGTTCTCTCGCGCACGTCCACCCGGTCGAGCTCCTCGCCCACACCCTGCGCACTCTTCTCGACCGCTCCGGCGTCGACCCGGCCCTGATCGACGACGTCATCGGCGGCACGGTCGACCAGGTCGGCGAGCAGGCCATGAACACCACCCGCTACGCCGTCCTGTCGGCGGGCTTCCCGGAGACCGTCCCGGCGACCACCGTGGACCGCCAGTGCGGCTCCTCCCAGCAGGCCGTGCACTTCGCGGCGCAGGGCGTCATCTCCGGCGCCTACGACCTCGTCGTCGCCTGCGGAGTCGAGTCGATGAGCCGCGTGCCGATGTGGTCGAACGTGCCAGCCGGCAAGGACCCCTTCGGGCCCGGCGTCGCCGAGCGCTACCCCGAGGGGCTCGTCCCACAGGGCATCAGCGCCGAGCTCATCGCCGCGAAGTGGTCGATCACACGGGACCAGATGGACGCCTTCGCGGTCTCCTCGCACCGCAAGGCCGCCGACGCCTGGGCCAAGGGGCTCTTCGACGCCGAGGTCGCGCCCCTGGAAGGCGTCACACGCGACGAGTGCGTACGGCCGAACAGCACCCCGGAGATCCTCGCCGGCCTACGGCCCGCCTACCACGACCCGGCCTTCGCCGAGCGCTTCCCGCAGATCGAGTGGAACGTCACCGCAGGCAACGCCAGTCCCGTCAACGACGGCGCCTCCGCCGTGCTCATCACGTCCAGTGAGACCGCGGCCCGCCTCGGCCTGCGCCCGCTCGCCCGGCTGCACAGCTTCGCCGTCACCGGTTCCGACCCGCTCCTGATGCTCACGGGCGTCGTACCGGCCACCGAGAAGGTGCTGCGCAGGGCCGGTCTGAGCATGGACGACATCGACCTGTTCGAGGTCAACGAGGCGTTCTCCAGCGTCGTGCTCGCCTGGCAGCAGGAGACCGGCGCGGACCTCGCCAAGGTCAACGTGCACGGCGGCGCGATAGCCATCGGCCACCCGCTGGGCGCGAGCGGCACGCGCCTGACGACCACCCTGGTGCACGCCATGCGCGCGCGTGGTGCCCGTTACGCCCTGCAGACGATGTGCGAGGCGGGCGGGCTGGCCAACGCGATGGTCCTGGAGAGCGTGGAAAGCGTGTAGACCGTCGCCTCACTATGTGACGGTGCGTCAGTTCCCGCGCAGGTGGTGCCGCTTGCGCCAGGCGACCACCGCCGCCACCAGGGCCGGCAGGGCGATACAGGCCATGGCGATCAGGAAGGCGGGGGACGTCGGCGCGGAGGCACGGGCGCCGGCGACGACGTACGCGGCGGTGTTCGGGATCGAGCCGAGCGCCGTCGCGAGCAGGAAGGGCAGCCAGCCCATGCGGGAGACGGCGGCACAGTAGTTCGCGGCCCAGAACGGCACGCCCGGGAAGAGCCGGACCGCCATCATCGAGCGGAAAGCGTGCCTGCTGAGCTGTCCGTCCGCCGTCTTCAGCAGCCGGCCCCGCACCAGGGGGCGCAACGCGTCCTGCCCGAGCACCCGGCCCAGACCGAAGGCGATCCCGGCCCCGAGCACCGTGCCCGCCAGGGCCGTCCCGGTGCCGAACTGGGAACCGAAGAGCGCGCCCGCCGCGAGGTTCAGCAGCGGCCGTGGCACGAAGGCCACGCTGCACAGTCCGTACGCCGCCGCGAACACCACGGCGGCCGCGGCTCCGCCGAACTGTGGCGGCCAGCCGTGCGCCAGCAGCCGCTGTGGCTCGAAGACCAGCACGGCACTCGCGGCGCCCGCGAGCAGGAGAACGAGCAGGGACAGCCGCGACCAGGGCGAGAGCAGCACGCGCGTGCAGCGCTCGCCCAGGGTCGGCGGTGCGGGCACGGCGACGGCGACGGCGAGCTCCGTGGCGGCGGCCCGGGGAGAGGCCGTGGCGGTGCCCCCAGAGCGGGTGGTGGCATCGAGCATCCAGTGACACTAACGGACGGATATGTGTGATCGCCGTAGGGTTCGTCTCATGACCGTCACAGGTGGGGACATCTTGGACGTGCCGTCCAGCACAGTCGCCGACACCGTGCTGCAGCGGCTCACCGCCACATACGGCGCCGCCGCCGATCCGGAGCGGGCCGCGCCCATGCGCGCGTACCTGAAGGACGTGGCCCCCTTCCTCGGCCTCACCACGCCCGTGCGCCGTGCCCTGTCCCGCACCGTCCTGGAGGGCCTGCCCCGTCCCGACGAGCCCGACTGTGCCGCGATCGCCCTGCGCTGCTGGCAGTTGCCCGAGCGTGAGTACCACTACTTCGCCGTCGACTATCTGCGCCGCCACGCGCGCGTGTGCTCCTCCGGCTTCCTCCCGGTGGCCCGGCACCTCGTCGCCACCCTTTCCTGGTGGGACACCGTCGACGCCCTCGCGGCCCACGTCGTGGGTGCCCTGGTCGCGGCCGACCCGGCGCTGAGGGCGGACATGGACGCCTGGATCGTGGACGAGGACCTGTGGGTCGCCCGCACCGCCCTGCTCCACCAGCTGCGCCACAAGGAACGCACCGACTCCGAACGCCTCTTCAGCTACTGCCTGCGCCAGTCCGGGCACCCCGACTTCTTCGTCCGCAAGGCCATCGGCTGGAGCCTGCGCGAGTACGCCAAGACCGACCCGGAGGCCGTACGGACGTTCCTGGCACGGGAGCGGGGGCGGTTCGCGCCGCTTTCGGTGCGGGAGGCGCTGAAGAACATCGGGGCCTGAACCGCCGTGGCGCGCAAAGACCGTGGAGCGGAAAACCATTCGACGCCGGGCAAAGCGTCAGCAATGATCGGCGTCATGTTCCGGTACGCCTTCCACCTCGCAGCATCCGCGGTCGCGGATGCCCCGAAGGCTGCCGTTCCCGTTCCAGTCGCCGCAGTCGACGGCGCCCGAAGCTGACCCTCTCCGGATCGTCCGGCGGACCCCGCAGGGGGAGGGTCGGCGAGTCCTTGGGGTCCCCATCTCTCCTACGAAGAGGCTTCGAGGTATCGCCATGCCCAAGACGGCATACGTGCGCACCAAACCGCATCTGAACATCGGCACCATGGGCCACGTCGACCACGGCAAGACCACCCTGACCGCCGCCATCACCAAGGTGCTGGCCGAGCGCGGCACCGGCACGTTCGTGCCGTTCGACCGCATCGACCGCGCCCCGGAGGAGGCCGCCCGCGGCATCACCATCAACATCGCGCATGTCGAGTACGAGACCGACACGCGTCACTACGCGCACGTGGACATGCCCGGCCACGCCGACTACGTCAAGAACATGGTCACCGGTGCCGCGCAGCTCGACGGGGCGATCCTCGTCGTCTCCGCGGTCGACGGGATCATGCCGCAGACCGCCGAACACGTCCTGCTCGCCCGGCAGGTGGGCGTCGACCACATCGTCGTCGCCCTCAACAAGGCCGACGCGGGGGACGAGGAGCTCACCGACCTCGTGGAGCTGGAGGTCCGCGAACTGCTCACCTCGCAGGGCTACGGCGGCGACGCGGTACCCGTCGTACGCGTCTCCGGGCTGAAGGCGCTGGAGGGCGACCCGCGGTGGACGGCGTCCATCGAGGCGCTGCTCGACGCCGTGGACACGTATGTGCCCATGCCCGAGCGTTACCTGGACGCGCCGTTCCTGCTGCCCGTCGAGAACGTGCTCACGATCACCGGCCGGGGGACGGTGGTGACCGGCGCCGTCGAGCGCGGTGTCGTGCGCGTCGGCGACCGTGTCGAAGTGCTCGGCGCCGGGCTGGAGAGTGTCGTCACCGGTCTGGAGACCTTCGGCAAGCCCATGGAGGAGGCGCAGGCCGGGGACAACGTGGCGCTGCTGCTGCGCGGGGTGCCGCGGGACGCGGTCCGGCGCGGGCACGTCGTGGCGGCGCCCGGCAGCGTGGCGCCCAGCCATCGCTTCTCCGCGCGCGTCTACGTCCTGTCGACGCGCGAGGGCGGCCGTACGACCCCGGTGTCCACCGGCTACCGGCCGCAGTTCTACATCCGCACCGCGGACGTGGTCGGCGACGTCGACCTCGGCGAGGCGGCGGTCGCCCGGCCCGGTGACACCGTGACCATGACGGTCGAGCTCGGCCGCGATGTGCCTCTGGAGCCGGGGCTCGGCTTCGCGATCCGCGAGGGCGGCCGGACGGTCGGGGCGGGCACGGTGACAGCTGTCGGCTGACGGCTGTGCGGAAGTCGGTCCGTTGGGGCTGAGGTGTGTGGGGGACTGCCGGTCGGCTGTGGCTGGTCGCGCAGTTCCCCGCGCCCCTTTGGGGTGTCTGTGTGCCGGTGCCGGCACGGTGCCCGTTGTTGGCTGGCGGGTGTGTGGGGGACTGCCGCTCGGCTGTGGCTGGTCGCGCAGTTCCCCGCGCCCCTTTGGGGTGTCTGTGGCTGCAGGCCGGTTGTGGCTGGTCGCGCGGTTCCTCGCGGCCCCTTTGGGGTGTCTGTGTGCCGGTGCGTTCTCGGGCCGGGGACAATGGGGGTGTGGACGAGTCGATACCCGTGACGCGAGATGTCGATCACGGCACTGCCAAGCTGATGCCCGACGTGGATCGGAAGCGGGCCTGGCTGCTTACGGTCGACGGGGCGCCGCAGTCGTATGTGGACCTGGACGAGCCGACGCATTTGGAGTTCGAGTACGCGCGGCGGCTCGGGCATGTTCTGGACACCGTCGCGGAGCCGGGGCGCCCGCTGGACGTACTGCACCTCGGTGGCGGCGCGCTCACCCTGCCCCGCTATCTGGCCGTGACCCGGCCCGGCTCGCGGCAGGACGTCGTCGAGGCGGACCGCGCCCTGCTGGAGCTGGTCGTGGAGCACCTGCCGCTCCCGGACGACGCCGCCGTCGCCGTGCACACCGCCGACGCCCGCGCCTGGCTGGAAGCGGCCCCCACGGACTCCGCGGACGTGATCGTCGCCGACGTCTTCGGCGGCTCCCGCGTCCCGGCGCACCTCACGTCCCTGACCTACGCCCGCGAGGCCGGCCGCGTACTGCGCGACGGAGGCGTCTACCTCGCCAACCTCGCCGACGCCGCCCCCTTCGACTTCCTCCGCTCCCAACTCGCCACCTTCGCCGCGGTGTTCGAGGAGCTGGTGCTGATCGCCGAACCGGCCGTCCTGCGCGGACGACGCTTCGGCAACGCCGTGCTCGTCGCCGCACACCACCCCGCCGACACACTCGCCCTGGCCCGGCTCACGGCGGCCGACGCCTTCCCGGCGCGGGTCGAGTACGGGGCGGGCATACGGGACTTCATCGCCGGCGCGCGACCGGTACGCGACGAGAACGCCGTACCCTCACCCCAGCCCCCCAACGGGGCGTTCGGCATCGGCTGAGCCGTACCGGGAAGTCGGCCGCTCACCCCATGCCCAAGTGCTCGCGCTTGACCGCTTCTTTGACGAGGGCTGGCGTTCCTTTTAAGGTGATCAAGTCATGTTCATGACGACTTGCCACCCCCCGGGACCTCTTGGTTCCCAAGGATGAAGGAGCCTCATGCGTAAGCGTGTTGCAGCTGTAATCGGTACGGCCGCGCTCATCGGCGCCGCTCTTCCCGCCGTGGTCGCGGCGCCCGCCTCGGCCGCTTCGTTCTCCTGCCACCCCGTCGGCCACGCCTACATCGTCAACAAGGAGAAGGTCGCCGTTCACGCCTCGCCGAGCAGGAACGCCAGGGTGACCGGCTATGTGTACAAGGACAACAAGGTGAACGCCAAGCTCGAATGCGAGAATAGCGGCGGCACCTGGGAGTGCATCGGTGACTGCCACGACCCCGAGGAGTCGCTGGCCGGCCGCTGGGTCCACCGCGGCGATCTGAGGGGCTGATGTTCCAGGGCGTTGTGACCCGCCTCGCCGAGGTGGATCACAACGCCCTGTGGTCGGTCACCCGGTCGGGGTTCCGTGGAGCCGGACCGTGCCGAGAACCTTGAGGACGGTCGCCTTGGAGACCTCGTCCTTCACGCCCTTGGCCCCGAAGAAGTTGAACGACACATAGTCATCAGCGGAGTTCTTGAAGCCGAAGGTGAGTGCCTTGCCGTCGGTGACGCACTTGCCCTTCTTCGGTGTGTTGGTCGACTGGGCCCACGCGATGCTGCCCTGGATGCCCGAAGTGGTCTTGAAGGGCGTGGCCTTCTTGTCGAAGGAGATGCTCTTCTTGTCGGGCTGGGTGTAGCCGCCGAAGACCCACCACGCGGGAGTGTTGACCGCGATCTCGTCGGTGTTCCTGGCGCCGTCGGCGCCCTTGGTGCCCACGACGGCCAGCGGGGTGTCGTCGGTGCTGCCGTCCTTGTCGCTGTCGGAGGTGCACCACTTGGACTTGTACTCCGCGGTGCCCGACATGTTGATTCCCTTGTCCTTCTCGTCGTCCGGGAAGTCGAAGCCGATGCCGAGGCCCGGGTTCTGGACCTCCCAGTCCGCGGGCACGTCGAAGGCGATACCCCACTTCGTGTTGACCACGAGCTTCCAGCCGGGAATCGTCGCCTTCTCGGTCTCCGCGCCACGCGGGTCGTCGTCCGACGAGTCCGTGGCGCTCGGGTCCGCAGAGGCCGAAGCCGACGAGGACGGTTTGCCGTCGGTCCCGCTCCCGTCGGCCTTGTCGTCCTTCTCCCCGCCGAGCACCAGGAATCCGGTCACACCGGCGGCCACCACCACGGCCACGGCCGCCACGATCGCGACGAGCTTCGTCCGGTTCCCGCCACCGCCCCCCTGGGAGGGCTGCGGAGAGCCCGCGGGTACCGGAGCCTGCCACTGAGGCTGCTGCGCATAGGGGTTGGGTTGCTGGAACCCGGGCTGCTGATACGGGTTCGGCTGCTGGTACCCCGATTGTTGGTACGGGTTGTTCTGCGCTTGCGGGTTCTGTCCCTGCGGGTTCTGCTCGCCCCCGGGCGGCTGCTGTCCTGGCCACATGAGCAGCCACCCTAGTGCCGCCTGGGACACGATTCGGTCACTGTGGCTTGCCAGGGCTGTGCCGATCAGCACATGGATCTGGCCACTTCGGGCTACTCATGGGTAACATCTTCGTCATGAGCGCAGACCAGATGTCGATCGGTGAGATGCTCGCCGCCACGGTGCCCATGGCCCGGACCCTGAATCTCGAGTTCTTGGAGACCACGCCGGACAAGGCGGTGGTGGCCCTGCCGGACCAGGGTGACTACCACAACCACGTGGGCGGGCCGCACGCCGGCGCGATGTTCACGCTCGGCGAGTCCGCGAGCGGAGCGATCGTGCTGGCCGCGTTCGGGGAGCACCTCGCGCGGGCCGTGCCGCTCGCCGTGAGTGCCGAGATCGCCTACAGGAAGCTGGCGATGGGGGCGGTCACCGCCACCGCCACCCTCGGCCGCCCGGCCGCCGACGTCGTCGCCGAACTGGACGCGGGCGAGCGCCCCGAGTTCCCGGTGGCGATCGAAATCCGCCGCGCCGACGGCGCCGTCACGGGTGAGATGACGGTTGTCTGGACGCTGCGTCCCCACGGCTGAGGAGTATGTGGTTGCCGGGGTCCGGGGGTGAGTGTCGTCCCCGGACCCCGGACCCCGGACCCCGGGCTCTGGGCGCCGTGAGGCAGCCCCGAGCCCCGGGCGTTCCGTCAGGTGGCCCCGAGTCCCGGGCCTGCTGTCAGTCGGCCTCGCGCCCCAGGCCTGCCGTCAGGCAACCAGTCGCCGGCGCCGTCGGCCGGGGACCGTGTCGCCGTCCAGTCCCGCGACGAACTCCTTGAGCCAGGCGACGAATTCGGGGCCCAGGTCGTCCCGGTCGCAGGCCAGCCGGACCACCGTGCGCAGATAGTCGGCCTTGTCGCCGGTGTCGTAGCGCAGGCCGTCGAAGACGACTCCGTGGACCGTGCCGCCCGCGGCCAGTTCCTGGAGTGCGTCGGTGAGTTGGATCTCGCCGCCCCGGCCGGGCGGGGTGCGTTCCAGTGTGTCGAAGACGGCCGGGTCGAGGACGTAGCGGCCGATCACCGCGTACGAGCTGGGTGCGTCCTGGTGCGACGGCTTCTCCACGAGGCCGGTGACCCGGACGACATCGTCCTCCCCGGTCTGTTCCACGGCCGCGCAGCCGTAGAGATGGATCTGCTCCGGCGGGACCTCCATGAGGGCCACGACGCTTCCCGCGTGCCGGTCGCGGACGTCGAGCATCCGGCTGAGCAGGGTCTCGCGCGGGTCGATCAGGTCGTCGCCGAGCAGGACGGCGAAGGGCTGGTTGCCGACATGGCGGCGGGCGCAAAGTACCGCGTGCCCGAGGCCGAGGGGCTCGCCCTGGCGGATGTGGTGGATGTCGGCCAACCGTGCGGGGTCGCGTACGGCGTCCAGGCGTACGGCGTCTCCCTTGGCCGCGAGCGCCTGCTCCAGTTCGAAGGCGTTGTCGAAGTGGTCCTCGATCGCCCGCTTGTGCCGGCCGGTGACCATGAGGACGTCGTTCAGTCCGGCCGCGGCCGCCTCCTCGACGACGTACTGGATGGCCGGCTTGTCGACGACCGGCAGCATCTCCTTGGGCGTGGCCTTGGTCGCGGGCAGGAACCGTGTGCCGAGCCCGGCGGCCGGGACGACGGCCTTGCGGACGGTGCGGGTGGTGGGGGTGGGCGCGGGAGCCGGAGCGCTGGAAGCGTGGGGGGCGATCATGCGGGCCATGCTGGCCGACGGGCATGAGAGTTCGCCGGGAGAAACTTCGGAGCTCGCTGTGGGTCCGTCGGGCTGCCCGGCGGTGGAGGTTTCGTGCGTCAACCACCCTGTGGCGCACACAACTTGACGGTCGCCCCTATGGTTGTTTCGAATGCCGGTGCGGATACCGCCGGTAACTTATCTGAAGTTTCCGCGTTTTGAACTTGAGTCACTCGAACTCCTTGTTTGCCGTGAGCTAATTGTGCAAAAGTGAGCGGCCCTATAGCGGTCACCACCTGACGCGGCATAGGTACGCACCAATCAGGCACCTGCTTTCCGATGGACGCGCTTTCCGCACATACCGTCCTGCCGCTTGGAAGGAAATGGTTCAGTGCAATCCCCCTACCCCCCACGTCCGCCGTACCCGCCCCGCCCCGGCTCGGGGCCCGCCGAGTCCGACCGCCATCTCGTCGCGCAGTTGGGTCAGGGGGCCGAGGGCGCCCGGGCGGGCGCGTTGCTGCTGGCCCGACATTGGCGGGCGACGTATGACTACGCCGTCATCTGCGTTGCCTCCGGGGAGAGTCCGGCGGACATGGCCGCTGCCGCGGCGTTCCACCGGATCCTCGGGCGGCCGGCCGGCGGCGCCCTGCGACCGCAGCTCCTGGCGGCCGTACGGGACACGGTCAAGGAGTGGGCATCGGACGACGGAATTTCCGTTCTCCTGCCGGAACTCCGCAAACCGACCGGCGGACGCGGACTGCGTGCCGCACGGTCAGTGACACCGGAAAGGCGCAAACTCGCCGAGCGGGCATTCCGGTCCCTTCCGGGAGCTTCTCAATGCCTGCTGTGGCACACCGAGGTCGAGGCCGAACCCATAACCGTACCGGCTGGTCTGTTGGGGGTGGACGCGCCCACCGCGTCGGCCGCACTGGAGCAAGCACGCGAGCAATTCAGGGTGGGCTGTGTGCACGCCCACCGGGAACTCGCGCCCGGCAAGGAATGCCGCTTCTACAACCGTCTCCTCGACGTCCCGATACGCCGGGGCGGCGCCCTGCTCCCCGATGTCCAGCAGCACCTGATGGAGTGCCGCTACTGCCGTCACGCCGCCGAACAGCTCAGCCATTTCGAGGGCGGCCTGGAGGTGCTGCTCGCGGAGACCGTGCTCGGCTGGGGCGCCCGGCGCTATCTCGACTCCCGCCCCGGCCGCGGCGGAGACCAGGCGGCTGGGCGCGGCGCCGCACGTCCCGGGAGCGGCGGACGACACCGCCCGATACCGACGCAGCGACACACCAAGGCCGTCGTCGTGGGTGTCGGTGTGGCGGCCGCGGCGCTGCTCGCCACCGTCTTCGTCACCAAGGGCTGGTCCGACGACAACGGTGTCCCCGACCCCCGGGCCACCTGGGGGGCACAGAGCAGCAGCTCGCTGCAGCCGTCGCGCTCCGCGGACGACGAGTCCTCGGCCGGCTCCCCGTTGCCCGCCTCCGTGGGGCAGCCCGTCGAGATCGGACGCGGCAGGCTCCGCAACGCGGAGAGCGGTCTCTGCCTCGACGTCGGCGGCGGCCGGGCCGACTCCGGTGCCGCGGCCGTGCTGGCGGCATGCTCATCCGCCGGGTCGCAGCAGTGGTCGTACCAGGGCGACGGTCTGCTGCGCAGCGGCGTCGACCCCACCCTGTGCCTCGACTCCGACACCGAAAGACACTCGGTGGACCTGGCCTCCTGCCTGGCGCACGGGGGAGAGGCGCGCTACGACCTCACGGTCCGCGGGGAACTCCTGCTGCGCGGCGGCAAGGGGCTGCTCGTCGCGCCGGGCAAGGGGGCGCACGTCGTCGTCGGCACGCGGGACGGTTCCGCCGGGCAGCGGTGGCTGCTGGAAGCCGTGGACGACGGCCCCGGCCTCACGGAGAAGAAGGGCGGATCGGGGGACGGCGGTCGCGCGGAGACGGAGGGCTCTTCCGGCAGTACGCCGAAGGCGCCCGACGCCCGGCCCCAGCCCCGGCCCCGGGCGCAGAAGTCCGAGGACGCGCAGGGCGAGCAGTACGAGGAGCGGTTCGCGCAGGTCCACAGCGATACGACACCTTCCGCACCGCCCGCGCCTCTGGACGAGGTGCGCACTCTCCCCGCTCACGTCCTGGGTGCGGCCACCTCCGTGGCGAACAGGGTCACGACGACCACCTCGGTCACCTTGAGCACGTGGGGCAGGCCAGGCACGTCGGGCGCGTTTGGCGCGTTTGGCACGTCGGACATGTCGGGCTCATAGGGAGTCGTGCGGGGCCGCCCCGGCCGGGCGGCCCCGGCTTCGGTTCTTGTCGGCATCCGGACGTTTCCTGTTCGGTTCATTGACACGAGTCACTGGCCGTTCTAGTTTTCCCGCCGCGCCCGTAGCTGCCACCGGGGTGCCAAGTCGGCCTGACGCATGGTGCGTTCAGATGCCGAACGCAGACCGGGACACCGGGGCGCACCTGCGGTGCACACCGTCGTGCCCGCACACCGAAGGAGTGACGGCCCATGACCGACACTGTCTCCCGGAGATCCGCGCTACGACTGCTGGGCGGCGCGATAGCCGTCGCCTCGGCGGCCACCAGCGGTCTCACGCCCCCCGCACACGCGCTGGACAGACCCGAGGCGGGGGCCGGTCCCCGCGTCGAAGGCCTCGTCGCCCGGCTCACCCTCGACGAGAAGATCTCCCTCCTGCACGGCGCCACCGACCCGGACTCGCTCGGCCAGGCGGGCTACGTCCCCCCGGTCGAGCGCCTCGGCATTCCCCGGCTCCGACTCGCCGACGGCCCGGCCGGCGTCCGCGTCACCCAGCACGCCACCGCCCTGCCCGCCCCCGTCCTGCTGGCCTCCGCCTTCGACCCCGACCTGGCCCGCCGCTACGGACAGGTCATCGGCCGCGAGGGCCGCGCTCTGGGTCAGGACGTCCTGCTCTCCCCGATGGTCAACCTCATCCGCACCCCGTACGCGGGCCGCAACTTCGAGACCTTCAGCGAGGATCCGCTGCTCGCCTCCGACCTGGTCGCCGCGGAGATCGGCGGCATCCAGGACGAGGGCCTGATCGCCACCGTCAAGCACTACGCGATGAACAACCAGGAGCAGGACCGCATGTCGATCGACGTGCGGGTCGACGAGCAGACCATGCACGAGACCGAACTGCGCGGCTTCGAGGCGGCCGTCGCGGCCGGCACCGGCGCGGTGATGGGCGCCTACAACAAGGTCAACGGCACGTTCGCGTGCGAGAACAAGACACTGCTCACGGACATCCTGCGCGACCAGTGGGGCTTCGAGGGCTGGGTGATGACCGACTGGTTCGCCGCGCACAGCACCGTCGCGGCGATCACCGCCGGCCTCGACATGGAGATGCCCGACGGCACCCATTTCGGTACGGCGCTCAAGTCGGCCGTGCGGAACGGCAGTGTGCCCGAGCGGTACGTCGACCGTGCCGTACGCCGGATCCTCGCCGTCATGGACCGCTTCGGGCTGCTCGACGGCAGCGCGCCGCCGCGCCCGGAGCGCGACGCACCGGCCGGCGCGGCCCTGGCCCGGGAGGTCGCCGAGGCGGGCGCCACCCTGCTGCGCAACGAGCACCGCACCCTGCCCCTGGCCGAGGGCACCGGCGTCGCGGTGATCGGCCCGACCGGCGCCCTGCCCTTCGTCAGCGGCGGCGGGAGCGCGCACGTCGTGCCGGACCACGCCGACAGCCCGCTGGACGTCATCAAGTCCCGTGCCGGGAAAGTGACTTACGCACTCGGCGAGGACCTGTTCGGCAAGGCGATCCCGGCGTCCGCGCTGAGCCCCGCCCTCGACAGCGAGGGCCGCCGGGTCGACGCCGGCAAGGTCTGGACGTACGACGGAACGCTCACCGTCCCCGACGCCGACGAGTGGACCCTCGTCCTGCACTTCTCGTCCGCGCCCACGGCACGCCCCAAGGTGCTCCTGGACGGCACGGAGTTGTTCCCGCAGGCCCCCGGATACGGCGAGTTCTTCACGGGAGGGCTCGTCTCGGCGGCCCCCGACGGGCTCTCGGTGCGCCGCAAGACCCTGACGCTCGCCAAGGGCGCCCATGCGCTGCGGATCACCGCACAAGGAGGGGCCGACGGCCTGCTCTTCCGGCTGCGGCGCAGTACCGGCGCGACCCGGGCGCGGGACGTCACCGAGGCCGTCGCCGCCGCACGGGCCGCGCGGAACGTGGTGCTGTTCGCCTACGAGGACGCGACCGAGGGCCTGGACCGGGCCACGATCGCCCTTCCTGGCCACCAGGAGCAGCTGATCGAGGCCGTCACGGCGGCCAACCCGCGCACCACCGTCGTCCTCAACACCTCGTCCTCGACGTCGATGCCCTGGCTGAGGCGCACCGGGGCCGTGCTCCAGATGTACTACCCGGGCCAGGAGGGCGCGGCCGCCACCGCCGCCGTCCTGTTCGGCGACCGCGACCCCGGCGGCCGTCTCACCCAGTCCTTCCCGGCCGACGACGACCACCACCCCGTGGCCGGCGACCCCCACCGCTACCCGGGCGTGGACGGCACCGAGGAGTACTCGGAAGGCATCCACGCCGGCTACCGCTGGTACGACGCCGAGGGCGTACGGCCGCTGTTCCCCTTCGGGCACGGACTGTCGTACACCTCCTTCTCGTACGAGGACGTGCGGGCGCGCTGGACGCGGCGTGGCCTGGCGGTGTCCTTCGGCGTCCGCAACACCGGGCGGCGCGAGGGCGTGGCCGTGCCGCAGGTGTACGTCGGACCCTCGCCCCGGCTCCGACTCGACCAGCCGGTACGGGTGTTGGGAGGCTACCGGCGGCTGACCCTGCGTGCGGGGGAGCGGCGGCGGGTCGAGGTGGACGTCGCCGCGCGCACCCTGTCCTCATGGGACCCCAGGCGCCATCACTGGGTGCTCGGGACCGGCCGCCGCCCCGTGTGGGTCGGTGCGTCCTCGCGTGATCTTCGACTGCGGACGAACGTGGAGGTGGGCTCGTGATACGCCGAATCGCCCTCGTGCTGACGGCCCTCGCGGCCGTCCTCGTCGCCCCGGTGCCGGCGCAGGCCGCCGCGCACGGCGACCCCGTCGTCCGTACCGATGCGGGCCGGGTACGCGGCGAAAGCACCGCCGAGGGACGGCAGTTCCTCGGCATCCCGTACGCCGAGCCGCCGGTCGGCAGGCTCCGCTGGCGTGCGCCGCACGCCGTCCGGGCCTGGCACGGGGTGCGCTCCGCACGGGACTTCGGCAACAAGTGCGTACAGAGCGCGAGTTGGGATCCAGGCTACGAGCAGCCCTCGTACACCGAGAGCTGCCTGGACCTGAACGTGTACGTCCCCGACGGCTTTGCCAGGCGGTCGGTCCTGGTCTGGTTCCACGGCGGCGGACTGACCGCCGGTGCCGGTCAGGACGTCGTGCCCGACACCTTCGCGCGGCAGACGGGAACGGTCGTCGTGACCGTCAACTACCGCCTCGGCGCGATGGGTTTCCTCGCCACGGCCGGTCTCGACGGCGAGACGCACGACCGGGTCTCCGGCAACTTCGGCATGCTCGACCAACAGGCGGCGCTGCGCTGGGTGCGCGCCAACATCTCCCGCTTCGGCGGCGATCCGGCCCGGGTCACGATCGCGGGCGAGTCGGCGGGCGGCCGCTCGGTCTGCACCCAGCTGGCCTCACCGACGGCGAGGGGCCTGTTCCGCGCGGGCATCATCGAGAGCGGTGCCTACGACGACTGCGGCGCACGCACGCACCAGGACGCGGTGGCTCAGGGGGCCGACTTCGTGAAGAAGCTCGGCTGCACGGACATCGCGTGTCTGCGCGGCAAGTCCGCTCGCGAGATCCTTGAGGCCCAGGGCGGCTTCGACTGGGGCCCGGTGGCCGGCGGTGCCTTCCTGCCGGTGCAGCCGGAGGAGGCCGTCGCGAACGGGACCGCGTCCCGTGTGCCGGTGATCAACGGCTCGAACAAGGACGAGGGGCGTCTGTTCGCCTTCGCCGCCTATGACCTGAACGGCACGCCGCTCACGGCCGGGCAGTATCCCGACGTCATGCGGAACGCCTTCGGCGAGCAGGCCCTGCAGCGCTACCCGCTGTCGGCCTACCCGACGCCGACGATCGCCTATGCCACCGCACTGGGCGACACGCTGTTCAGCTGCCCGGCACTGCGGCTCGACGGCCTGCTCGCCACCCGCGGCCGGGTCTACTCGTACGAGTTCGCCGACCTCACCTCCCCGCCCTTCGCCTCCCTGCGCAACCTGCACACGGACTTCGACTTCGGTGCGACCCACGTGAACGAGGTCCAGTACCTCTTCAGGCAGTTCGGTCTGGATTCCCCGCTGAACGCCGAGCAGAGGGTGCTCTCGCGGCAGATGGTGCAGTACTGGGGATCCTTCGTACGGGACGGTGTGCCGCGTGCCGAGGGGCAGCCGGTGATGCCCGGTGTCCCCGGGACGGTGCTCTCGCTGAAGACGGCGTCCAAGGGCGGGAACACCCTCAGCACCTCTGTCCATCAGGAACACCAGTGCGATCTCTGGGACGGCGCCTCAACGGGCTGACCCGGTAGGCTTCCCGGCGTGCGCCCCTTTCGGGCGCACGCCGGGAATGCAGGGAACGAAGCGTTTTTTCAACGGGAGGAACCGGCGTTGCACGTCCAGGAGTGGCTCGACACCGTACCCGCCGGGGCCGTCTATGCCGTGGTGGCGCTGGTCATCGGTCTGGAGAGCCTGGGCATCCCGCTGCCGGGCGAGATCGTCCTGGTCTCGGCGGCCCTGCTGTCCTCGCAGCACTCCGGCATCAACCCGATCGTGCTCGGCGCGTGCGCGACCGCCGGTGCCGTCATCGGCGACTCCATCGGCTACGCGATCGGCCGCAAGGGCGGACGCCCGCTGCTGGCCTGGCTGGGCGGGAAGTTCCCGAGGCACTTCAGCGAGGGACATGTCGCCACCGCCGAGCGGTCCTTCGAGAAGTGGGGCATGTGGGCCGTCTTCTTCGGCCGCTTCGTCGCCCTGCTGCGCATCTTCGCCGGCCCGCTCGCGGGCGTCCTCCACATGCCGTACTGGAAGTTCCTGCTCGCCAACGTCCTCGGCGGCATCTGCTGGGCGGGCGGCACGACGGCCGTCATCTACTACGTGGGCGTCGTCGCCGAGGACTGGCTGAAGCGGTTCTCGTACCTGGGCCTGGTAGCTGCCGTGCTGATCGGCCTGACGTCGATGCTGGTGCTGAAGCGCAAGGCGAAGAAGGCGGCGGCCGAGAGGGAAGCGGCCGAACCGGAGCCCGTCCCGGCCGCCGACTGAGGCCTAGGCCCTGTCGTGCACCTCGTGGTGCGCCTTGGCGAGGTCCGCGTACAGCGTGCCGTTGAGCGTGACGCCCTCGCGCTCTTCCTGCGTCAGCTCCCGCTTCACCTTGGCCGGCACTCCCGCCACCAGTGACCCCGGCGGCACCTGCATGCCCTGCGGCACGAGGGCCTGCGCGGCCACCAGCGATCCCGCGCCGATGACGGCACCGTTCAGCACGGTCGCCCCCATGCCGACCAGGCAGTCGTCCCCGACGGTCGCCCCGTGCACCACCGCGTTGTGCCCCACGGACACCCGCTCCCCGATGCTGACGGGAAACCCCGGATCGGCGTGGAGCGTGCAGTTGTCCTGGATGTTGCTCCGCGCCCCCACGGAGATCCGCTCGACATCGCCGCGCAGCACCGCCCCGTACCAGACACTCGCTCCGGCCTCCACCGTCACGTCGCCGATGACCGACGACGTGGGCGCCACGAAGGCCGTCCCGTCGATCTTCGGTTCCCTGCCGCCGATCCCCGTGATCAACGCCTTGTGCGTCATCGCCCTCTCCTCGTCGTCGATTCAACACGCACCGTAGGCGATGAGCCCCCCGAGCAGCCTGCCGGGGCGACGCTGGTGGTGTCAGAAGTGGTGATAGTGCACGGCGCTGGCCAGGGCGACGTCCTGGACCGAGGCATGGCGCCGGCTGAAGGGAACCCAGAGCAGGCCTACGGGAAGGACGACGCACAGCACGGCCCGCAGCAGCGCGCGGGGGATGCCGAGCAGCCGCCCGGTGCGGCCGGTGACACGCAGCCCCAGCAGCCAGTCGCCGACGGTGCCTCCGGAAGTGACCCAGCTCAGAGCCAGGTAGACGACGGCCAGGGCCCAGCCGAGCACACCGGTCAGCCAGCCGGAGAGGTCGGGCATGCGGAAGGGCGGCCCGGTGACGAGCAGTCGCAGGCCGCCGAAGGCGAGGTATGCGGCGAGGCCGATGCCCGCCACCACGATCGCGTCGACCAGGGCCGCCAGGCACCGTGACACGATTCCCGCCGTGTCGCCCTCGGGGCCCGGCGCCGTACGCGTCACGGTGTCTGCCCGTGCGGCGGCGCGAGACCGTCGGTGCCCTTGGGGGCCGCGCCCGGTCGGTGCAGCAGGCGGTCGGCGACACGGTCCACCATCCGGTCGGCCCGCGCGCTGCTCAGCCGGAGCGCGTCGACCGTCTCCTCGGCCATCCCGCCGCTGGTGTCCCGGACGATCCGGCCCAGATCGATCTCCTCCAGCACGGCCTTGGTGAGCGCGACCAGGTCGATCCGGTCGATCACGGCGTCCACGTCCAGCCGGGCGGCGATCCGGTCGACGTCGATACGCGCCGCGATCCTGGCGACGTCGATTTGCGCAGCGACCCTGTCGACGTCGAGACGGGCGGCGACCTCGTTCACGTCCACCCGGGCCGCCACCCGCTCGATGTCCACGCGGTCGGCGATGCGATCCACATCGACCCGGTCGGCGACGAGGTCGACGTCAAGCCGGCGGGCCACGCGCATCACGTCCACGCGGTCGGCGATCCGGTTGACGTCGATGCGGGCGGCCAGGCCGTCCAGGTCGAGCCGGTCCAGGACGGCGGCCGTCACCGCGGGGACCACGCGGTCGGCGACCGAGCCGGCGGTCCCCAGTGCGTACCGGGCCACTCGCCCCGCCGCGTCGAAGGGGTTCGGGAGGCTGCGCATAGTCATCCTCGAACCGCACCACAGGTCGGCCGCGGCCGCCTCATCCGCTACGGGTGATCCGCGTCCCGGGTGACGCCTGCTCAGGTGGGGTGAAGATCACAGGGCGCGGAGCCCGTCGGTGCACGTGGCCCTGAGTACGGTGAGCGGGTGCCGAAGCGCAAGAACACGTTCTCATCCTGGCGGCGAAGCCTCACGCAGCGCGCCGTCCACGCGGGCTGGGCCTGGGTGCAGCGCACGGGCTCGGTCACCGCGCAGCATCCGGGACGCTTCCGCTTCGGTGCGCTGGGCGCCCACACCCGGCTCGCCTTCCCGCTCGGCACGGTCTTCGGCGAACCCTGGATCCACCTGGGCTCCCACTGCATCGTCGGCGAACAGGTCACCCTCACCGCCGGCCTGATGCCCGACCTCGACCTCGGCCCCGACCCGATCCTGCGCATCGGGGACGGCGTCGTCCTGGGCCGGGGCAGCCATGTCATCGCCGACACGACGGTCACCATCGGCAGCGACTGCTACTTCGGGCCGTACGTGTACGTCACGTCCACGAACCACTCCTACGACGATCCCCACGAGCCCATCGGCAAGCAGTGGCCGCGGATGGAGCCGGTGGCGATCGGTTCCGGCTGCTGGATCGGCACCGGCGCGGTGATCCTGCCGGGCGCGCGGATCGGACGGAACGTGGTGGTGGCCGCGGGTGCCGTGGTCCGAGGCGTCGTGCCCGACCACGCCGTGGTCGCGGGCGCGCCCGCCCGAGTCGTACGGCGCTGGACGGCCGGCGAGGGCTGGCAGCCGCCCCTCAGGACACCCGCGCCGGTGCCGATACCGGACGGGATCACCCCCGAACAGCTGCGCGCGCTCTCGGAACTGGACGAGGAGACGGTCGCGCGGCTCGCCGAGTTGGACGCCGAGGCCTAGAAACTAGCCCGTCGCCAGCAGCAGCGTGCCCACCAGGGCGAGGCCCGCGCCCGCCGCCTGGATGCCGCGGAGCCGTTCGCTGAGGAAGCCGCGGGCGGCGAGTGCGGTCACCACCGGATAGAGCGAGGCGAGGACGGCGGCCACCGTGACGGGGCCGTGCTGTGCGGCGACCGAGTACGTGCCGTTGGCCGCGACGTCCGCGAGGCCGACGGAGGCCAGCGCCGGGAGAGACGCCCAGGGGAAACCGCCGGCCGGGAGCGCCTCGCCGCCGCGCTTCACGGAGACGTAGAGCGCGATGCCGCCCCCGGCGACGTTGGTCAGTCGCTGCACGAACAGCGCGAGAAACAGGCCCGTGACACTCGCCGACGCCTCCGTGATCAGCGCGAACACCGTGCCGAAGCCGAGTGCCGCGACGAGCGTGAGCAGGATGGCCTGCCGCTGCACGGGCGCGCCCTTGAGCTGGGGTCCGCCCGCCAGCACGACGCCGGTGACGGCGACCGCGATCCCCGCGACCTGCATCAGGCCGGGGCGTTCGCCGAGGACGAGGCCTACGCCGACCGGGACCGCCACGCTCAGAGTCGCGAGCGGGGAGACGACGCCCATCGGGCCGAGCGCGAGGGCCTTGTAGAACGAGAACAGGGCGACCGGCCCCACCAGACCTGCGGCGAAGGCGAACCACAGCCGCGGACCCGCCTCGCTCCAGCCACCCGTGGCGACCATGATCACCCCGAGGACGACCGCCGCGATCCCCTGCGAGACGACGACCACGGTGAGCGCCGGCGCACGTCGCGTCAGCAGTCCGCCGCCGAAGTCGGCCAGCCCCCACATGAGGCTGGTGGACAGCGCGAAAAATGCTGTCACGGGTCACCTCGCAGTACAGTTCGGTGAACGATCGGGTCCACCACACCGTAGTTCAGCAAAGTGAACCCTGTCATCCAAAATATTGGCCCAGCGGTACATGGATATTGGACGGAACGTGTCGGACCTCGACCTGCTGACCCAGTCCCTGGCGCGCAACGTCAAGCGCTGGCGCAACGAGCGCGGCTTCACTCTTGACGCGCTCGCCGCCCGCGCCGGCGTCAGCCGAGGCATGCTCATCCAGATCGAGCAGGCGCGCACCAACCCGAGCATCGGTACGGTCGTCAAGATCGGCGACGCGCTCGGGATCAGCATCACCACGCTGCTGGACTACGAGCAGGGCCCGAAGGTGCGGGTCGTCCCGGCCGACCAGGTGGTGCGGCTGTGGCACACGGAGGCCGGCAGCTACAGCCGCCTCCTCGCGGGCACCGAGGCGCCCGGCCCGCTGGAGATGTGGGAATGGCTTCTGATGCCGGGGGACAGCAGCAGTTCGGACCCGCACCCCGTGGGCACGGTCGAGATCGCCCACGTCACCGCGGGTGAGCTGACCCTCACCGTCGAGGGTGCCGAGCACCGCGTCCCGGCCGGCGCGAGCGTCACCTTCGAGGCCAACGCCCCGCACACCTACGGCAATCAGGGCGACGTCCCGGCACAGTTCGTGCTGGCGGTGTCGGTCCCGCCCGTCCCCTGAGCGCGCCCCGGCGCCCTGTTAGCGTGCCGTCATGGACGCGCCCCTCGGACACTTCGACATCGCCATCCCCGCTCCCGACGCCCTCGACGAACTGACCGCCCCGGTCGCCGCCGCCGTACGCGACTGGCGCGGCAGCGTCCCCGCCGAGCAGATCGTCTACGTCGACACCGACCCCCGGTGGGCCGACACCGCCGTCTTCGTGGAGCACTACGGGCGGGAACTGCTCGAGCGGTCGGCGAACTGCGTGGTGGTGGCCGGCAGGCGGGGCGGTGAGACGACCCTGGCCGCGTGCGTCGCGCTCTCCACCACCCGGGTCGACGTCAACGGCGTCGTCCGCCGCCAACTCGGCGCCCGCAAGGCCTCGTTCGCGTCCATGGACACCGCGACGGGGGAGACCGGAATGGAGTACGGCGGTATCACCGCGATCGGGCTCCCGGACGGCTGGCCGGTGCTGGTCGACTCGGCCGTCGTCGACCTCCCGTACGTCCTGGTGGGCAGCGGCCGCCGACGCGGCAAACTGCTGGTGCCGGGAAAGGCGTTCGCGCAACTGCCGGGCGCGGTCGTGCTGGAGGGGCTCGGCGCCTAGGTGTATTGATCACGAGCGTTGTTAACGCGGGCCGGGCTTGATCATGGCGAAGGCCCCCGTGTGTGGTGGAGGTGTCGAATCTTCACCGCACGGAGGCCTTCGTGTCCCACCGTAATGCCCGGCTGACCGTTCACGGCAGGCGACTGCTCGTCGAACGTGTGCGCTCCGGCCGTCCCGTCGCGCACGTCGCAGCCGAGATGGGCATCTCCCGTCCCACCGCCCACAAGTGGATCCGGCGCCGGCACTCCGAGGGCGCGAGCGGACTCATCGACCGCCCCAGCCGTCCCCGCACTCGGCGGCCAGCCAGCCATCACCCGCGTCAACAACGCTGCGGGTCAATACACCTAGTGCCGCGGCAGGGAACGTTTGCCCGTCAAGGAGCGGCGTCCGGTGCGTGCTCTCGGCGTGCCGGCCGGAAGTCCTCGTACTGGACGTACTTGGGCTTTCGGCCGGTGCGGTGAGAGTGCGTGCCGGGCGTCGCGACGGGGCGAACGTTGCCTGTTGCGGCACTAGCGAGTGGCGTGATGCGCCAGGGCCAGATGGGGGTCCTCCTGGCCCGGGGCCGGCGCCGGATCGGCGTGCACCAGGGCCGCGGTCAGCTTCGGTACGGCGTGCAGCAGCGCGTGTTCGGCCTCGACGGCGATCGCGTGCGCCTCGCGCACGGTCGCCTCGCCGTCGACCGCCACCGCGACCTCGGCCCGCAGCCGGTGCCCGATCCAGCGCAGCCGCAGCTCACCGACCGCCCGCACGCCCGGCACCTCGCGCAGCGCCCCCTCGGCCCGGTCCACCAACTCCGGGTCGACGGCGTCCATCACGCGCCGGAACACCTCGCGCGCCGCGTCCCGCAGCACGAGCGCGATGGCGGCCGTGATCGCCAACCCGACGACCGGGTCGGCCAGTTGCCACCCCAGCGCCGAGCCCCCGGCGCCCAGCAGCACGGCCAGTGAGGTGTATCCGTCCGTACGGGCGTGCAGCCCGTCGGCGACCAGTGCGGCCGAGCCGATCGCGCGGCCCACCCGGATCCGGTACCGGGCCACCCACTCGTTTCCGACGAATCCCGCCAGTGCGGCCACCGCCACGGCCGGTACGTGTGCGACGGGACGCGGATCGAGCAGCCGCTCCACCGCCGCCCAGGCCGTGAACGCCGCCGACGCGGCGATGGTGAGCACGATCGCGATGCCCGCGAGGTCCTCGGCCCGCCCGTAGCCGTAGGTGAACCGCCGTGTGGCCGCCCGACGCCCCAGCACGAAGGCGATTCCCAGCGGTACCGCGGTCAGTGCGTCCGCCGCGTTGTGCACCGTGTCGCCGAGCAGAGCCACCGATCCGGACACGGCGACCACGGCGGCCTGCACCAGCGCCGTCACTCCGAGGACGGTCAGCGAGACCCACAGCGCGCGCATTCCGCGGGCAGAGGACTCCAGGGCCGCATCGAGCTTGTCGGCACTCTCGTGGGAGTGGGGGGTGAGGAGATGGCCGAGCCGATGGCGCAGGCCGGGGGAGGGGTGGGTGTGCCGACGCGGGTGTGCGTGGTGCTCGTGGTGTGCGTGGTGCCGGTCGCTCACGTGGGTCCCCTTCCGGTGCGCGGGTGTGGACGCGCGGCGCCCACGAGGCCATTATGTGCGTATGAGCGCACGCATGCACCTATCACCTGCGCACGATGCGCATCCGCGCACCCCGGGCGAGGAGCAGTTCGCACTCGCCGCCGAACTCCTCGCGCTCCTCGGTGACCGCACCCGCCTGACCCTGCTGCATGCCCTGACCGGCGGCGAGGCCGACGTCACGACGCTCACGGAGGCGTGCGGGGCGGCCCGGCCGGCGGTCAGCCAGCACCTGGCGCGGCTGCGGCTCGCGGGTCTGGTGAACACGCGCAAGGAGGGACGGCGGGTGATCTACTCACTGCGGGACGGGCACCTGCGGCGGCTGGTGGACGAGGCGTTGAAGGTCGCGGACCACAGGCTGAGCGACCGGCCGCTGCACGACTGAGGTCACGCCGGTTCGGGTTCTCCCGGTGCGCCCGGATCCGGTACGCACGGATCCGGTGTGCCCGGTGCGGCCCCCGGCAGCCCGCCCT
This sequence comes from Streptomyces sp. NBC_00461, assembly GCF_036013935.1. Taxonomy (NCBI): domain Bacteria; kingdom Bacillati; phylum Actinomycetota; class Actinomycetes; order Kitasatosporales; family Streptomycetaceae; genus Streptomyces; species Streptomyces sp. NBC_00461. The sequence continues at coordinate 1,541,474 of NZ_CP107902.1, read as the reverse complement.
TGTCCGCCTCGCCCTCCCTGCTCGGTGCGCCGGTGAAGCGGGGCCGGTTGGCCGGAGGAGCGACGCGGGGCGGGGTGACGGCGTACACGAGCCATTCGAGGGCCAGGAAGAGGGCCAGCCACACGGTCACGACCAGCGCGGGGATCGCGAGGAACGCCGCGGCGGGCACCGCCACCAGCAGCCACAGTGCCCCCTGCCCCACCCCGGCACCGGACCAGTGGCCGCCCGCCCGGACGGCCGCCCACATCATCCACCGGCGCAGCACCGAGACACCCAGCTCGCGCAGGGCGCGGCGGAAGATGCCGTCGGCGTCCCTGCGGCTCACGGGATGCCTCTCGCAGAGGTAGTCGTGCAGGATCGCGGCCTTGGTGTAGACGCCGTATCGCGGAATCAGCCACACGAAGACGGTCGGGACCGAGGCGAAGTCGGTGCAGAAGTCGGTCGGGACGGTGAACGACTCGTCCCGGCCCTCGTACTCCACGGGCTCCATCAGACGCCACCGCGTCGCGTCGATCTGCTTGACGTTCACGTCTCCTTGCAGGAATGGCATGTCGACCACCGCCCGTGCTGTGAGCGTCCCCCGTTGGATGCCCTAGGGACGGTGTAGCGCGATCGGCGCCTTCTGTCGCCCCGTCAGGACGTGGAGCTCTCGCCGAGGTACTGCTCCGCGAACGCGGCCGCCGCGGCGGGGGATTCGAACAGGCGGCGCAGCCGGGCCGGCGTGGTGCCCGCGCGGTAGGCGTCGCCCGACTACGTGCCGTGGTACACGTCTGAGGGGGAGTTGGAGGGGGCGGCGGCCACCCGAGCATGATGACGATGGCCCGTCGGCCACGGCAGGGGAGCCGTGGCCGACGGGCCGGGTCAGGAGCAGTCAGGTCGGGGACGGTCGGGTCAGTGCGCGGGAGCGTCGGTGACCACGACCTCTTCGATGCTCTGCTCGATCTGCTCGGTCCGGGACGCGGTCGCCCGGGCCCAGTAGTAGATGACCAGCGAGAACACGGCGATGACCAGCATGTCCCACCACAGGCCGATGTTGCCCGTGCCGCCGAAGCCGCCCTGCGCGGAGATGACGCCCATGCCCAGCAGGTAGACCGGCAGCCACTGGGCGGCCTTGAAGTCCATACGGGGCGCGTCGGGCTGGTTCGTGGCGTTGGACCACAGGGCGTAGCCGCCGAGCAGCAGATAGCCGAGGACGACGGCGATACCGAGCCGCCACAGGATGTCCCAGCCGGCCCAGTAGATGATCAGGTTCGCCACGAAGAACGACAGCGGGGAGATGACCTTGCCGGCGGGCAGCCGGTACGGGCGCTCGTGGTGCGGCAGCCGGTCGGCGAAGACCCCGTACGCCAGGGGCGCGCCCGCGTACATCAGCACGCTCGCCGAGGTGATGAAGCCGACCAGCTGCTGCCAGCTCGGGAAGGGCAGGAAGCAGACCACGCCGGTCACGAAGGAGATGATCAGGCCGAACCACGGCACGCCGCGGCGGTCGGTGCGGGCGAAGATCTTCGGCGCGTAGCCGTTCTTGGCCAGACCGTAGGAGACGCGGGAGGTGGCGGTGGTGTAGATCAGGCCGGTGCCACCGGGGGAGATGATGGCGTCCGCGTAGAGAACGATCGCGAGCCAGCCCAGACCCACCAGGGTCGCAAGGCCCGCCCAGGGGCCGCTGATGCCCGGGAAGTCGAGGTGGTCCCAGCCCTTCGCGAAGGTGCTGTGCGGCAGGGCGGCGATGAACACGATCTGCAGCAGGATGTAGATGACCGCGCCGATCGCGACCGAGCCGAGGGTCGCCCGGGGCAGGTCACGCTTCGGATTGCGGCTCTCGCCCGCCAGTTGGATGGCCTGTTCGAAGCCGAGCAGCGCGAAGATGATGCCGCTCTCGCTGATGGCGCTGAGCACGCCCTTCGCGCCGAACGGGGCGAAGCCCTCCGAGGTGAAGTTCGCGGGGTGGAAGTTGCCGATCGCGATGACGAAGATCGCGCCGAGCGGAACGGCGATCTTCCACCAGGTGGCGGCGCTGTTGGTGTGCGCGAGGGCGCGTACACCGAAGAAGTTGATCGCGACGAAGACGGCCATGAGGAGCACGGCCGTGACGAGACCGGACGTGGTCAGTGTCTGGTCCTTGTGCTCCAGGCCCTGCGCCCAGCTCCAGTGACCGGCGTAGCCGATCATGGCCTCGACCTCGATCGGCGCCACCGTCGCTGCCTGCAGCCAGGAGAACCAGCCGAAGGACATGCCGGCCAGGCCGCCGAAGGCGTAGTGCGGATAGCGCGCCGTGCCTCCGGCCACCGGGAACATGCCGCCGAGCTCGGCGTGCACAAGGGCCAGCAGGACGATGGCCACCGTGCCGATCACCCACGAGATGATCGCCGCGGGGCCGGCCGCCCCGACCGCCTTCTCGGCGCCGTACAGCCAGCCGGAGCCGATGATCGATCCCACCGAGGCCCACATCAGGCCGATCAGCCCGATGTCCCTCCTGAGGCCGCCTGGACTTCCGGTCTGTTCTGCGGAGGTCTGTTCGACGCTCACCATATTTTCAGCGGCCTCTCACGAAGTGAATACAAGTTTTCAGTGCGTGCGACGTCGCAGATTAGAAAACAACAGAGGTCGAGCAGAAGACCCTATGTGAAGTTTTGACCAAAGCCCGGGTGGTTCCTGGGCAGCCCTTCAAGCGCTCTGTACACAGCGAAGACCAGTGTGACCACCGGAGTTGTCCACAGTGTTGGCGCTGTGCGCGGCCACGCTGTGGCGGTTGCGGAGCGAGGGGTGGCCTCCGGACGCGGGACGCGGGCGTCGCGCCGCAGGGCGCCGGGCAGGAAGCCGGCGAAGACCTACGGCCGGCCGAGGCGGGGTATCTCGATCGCGGGGCAGCGGTCCATGACCACGTCCAGGCCCGCCGCGCGCGTGCGGTCGTACGCCGCCTCGTCGATCACGCCGAGCTGGAACCAGACGGCCTTGGCGCCCTTCGCCACCGCCTCGTCGGCGACCGGACCGGCCAGGTCGCTGTTCACGAAGACGTCGACGACGTCCACCTCGAAGGGGATGTCGGCGAGGGAGGCGTACCCCTGCTCGCCGTGCACCGTCTCGGCCTTGGGGTGGACGGGCACGACACGCTTGCCGAAGCGCTGCAGTACCTGGGCGACGCCGTATGCGGCGCGAGCCCGGTTCGACGACAGACCCACCACGGCCCAGGTGTCGCCGGACTCGGTAAGGATCTTGCGGATCGTTGCCTCGTCGCCGTACACCCCGGGCCTCCTGCGCCTCGTGGACCTTCTCTCCCGTCCGACAACGGCCGGGAGAGCGCGATGATTCCCCGGCCTCTGTCGCTCAGGTGGGGGTGGCCGGTGTCCGGGTACGACCTGCTGCGGGAAGGCCGCGGGCACGCGCGCGCGTGCGTCACCGTCCCACCCCGCGCACCCTGTTGAATTTCGCCACTGTGTCCGAAGTTCGTGCCGGATGCCTGCGCGCGGACGTTCGCCCGCCTACGCTCAGCCCGTGCTGCACATCACCGACGCCCGAACCGGCGAGTCCGTCGACGCCGCCCCCGCCCGGCGGGGTCTGACCCGGGTCGAAGTCCATGTGCCCGGGTCCGGCACCGGCTCCCTGCGGGTGCTGCTGGTCGCCGACCTGCTCGTGCGTGCTCTGGAGCTCGGCGGCACTCCCGTGTGGGGGGTGCTGACCGCTGAGCGGGATCAGGCGGAACTACGGGCCTGGGTGGTCACGCTCGGCATCCGCCCCTTCGAGGACACGCGGGACGTCGGAACCGGACTGGGTGAGGCGCAGGTCCTCCATGTCGCGGCGGAGGGCGACGCCACACCCGAGGGCGTCCGGATCGCCGTCGCTCCCGTTCACCCGGAGGGGCCCGGCATCCTGGAGGGCGCCGCCCCCGACGTGCTGCGCCTGGCCCTGCTCTCCCACCGTCGCGGCACGCCCGTGCGGCTCGACGCCGCCGCCCTGGACGAGGCCCGGGCGACCCTCGCACGCTGGCGCCGAGCGGTCGCCTCCTGGGCGCGGCAGCCGTCACGGCCCATTCCCGACGAGGCGCGCGCACGCCTCCGTACCGCATGGGAGGACGACTTGGACGTCCCCGCCGTGCTCGATGTGCTGACCTGGGTCGAGACCGTGTCCGAGCTGCCGGACGGCGCCCGCTTCGAGACCTATGCCCACGCGGACCGGCTGCTCGGCCTCGATCTCACCCGCGACCTGGGATCGCCGGCGTGATCGCGCGCGCGGGAGTGGGCCCGCTGCGCCGCCTGGTGGTGCTGCGGCACGCCAAGTCGGCCTGGCCCGAGGGTGTCGCGGACCATCAGCGCCCGCTCGCGCCGCGCGGCCGCCGGGACGCACCCGCCGCCGGCCGGGCGCTCGCCGAGGCCGACTGCCTGCCGGACCTCGCCCTGTGCTCCACCGCCGTACGCACGCGCCAGACGTGGGAACTGGCCTCGGCCCAGTGGGGCACGCCACCGCCGGTACGCCGGGACCCACGGCTGTACGCCGCCGACGTGCGCGATCTGCTGACCGCCGTCCACGAGGTGTCCCCCGAGGTGGAGACGCTGCTCCTGGTCGGGCACAACCCCGGCCTCGAGGAACTCGTCCTCGAACTGGCGGGGGACAGCCTCGACGACGCGCTGGACGAGGTGCGGGTGAAGTTCCCGACCTCGGCGATCGCGGTGCTGGCCTGGCACGGCGTCACCTGGGACGCGCTCGCCCCGGGCACCGCACTGCTGACGAGCGTGATCGTGCCGCGGGGCAAGAAGGGTGGCGGGAAGAAGTAGCGGGCGCGCCGCATAGGCTGGCCGGATGCCGGACGAGTACCGCACGGTCGCCCACGCGGGCGTGCACGAGACCGAGGTCAACCGCTCCCGCTTCCTGTGCGCCCTGGCGCCGGTGGCCACCGAGCGGGAGGCCCAGGACTTCATCGCCGGCGTGCGCAAGGAGCACGCGGACGCCACCCACAACTGCTGGGCCTACGTCGTAGGCGCCGACGCCTCCGTCCAGAAGGCGAGCGACGACGGCGAACCGGGCGGCACAGCGGGCGTCCCCATGCTGCAGATGCTGCTGCGCCGCGACATGAGGTACGTCGTCGCCGTCGTCACCCGCTACTACGGCGGGGTCAAGCTCGGCGCGGGCGGCCTCATCAGGGCGTACGGCGGCGCGGTCGGGGAGGCCCTCGACGCCGTCGGCACCCGCACCCGCCGCAGGTTCCGGCTGGCCACGGTCACGGTCGACCACCAGCGCGCCGGGAAGGTGGAGAACGACCTGCGTTCGACCGGACGCGACGTGCGGGACGTCCGCTACGGCGAGGCCGTCACCATCGAGGTCGGACTGCCGGACGCCGACGTGGACGCCTTCCGGGCGTGGCTCGCGGACGTGACGGCAGGCACGGCGGGCTTCGAACTGGGCGGGGAGGCCTACGGGGACGCCTGACGTTCCGCGCGAAATGGGACGTAACGGACCGGTACGGGACGGTCCATGACGGGCCGATACGGGAGTAACCAACCGTGATGTCAGACCCGGCCGTTAGGGTCGGGGATCATGAGGCTGCTGCACACTTCCGACTGGCATCTCGGCCGGGCGTTCCACCGGGTGAACATGATCGGCGCCCAGGCCGAGTTCATCGGCCACCTCGTCACGACCGTGCGCGAGCGCGGCGTGGACGCGGTGGTCGTGTCGGGTGATGTGTACGACCGCGCGGTGCCGCCCCTCGCCGCGGTCGAGCTGTACGACGACGTGCTGCACCGCCTCGCCGACCTGGGCGTGCCGACGGTGATGATCTCCGGGAACCACGACTCGGCGCGCCGACTGGGTGTCGGCGCCGGCCTCATCGGACGCGCGGGCATCCATCTGCGGACCGAACCCTCGGCATCCGGGACACCGGTGGTGCTGTCGGACCCGCACGGGGACGTGGCCTTCTACGGGCTTCCGTATCTCGAACCGGCCCTGGTGAAGGACGAGTTCGGCGTGGAGAAAGCCGGACACGAGGCGGTGCTCGCCGCCGCCATGCACCGTGTCCGCGCCGACCTCGCCACCCGCGCGCCCGGCACCCGGTCCGTCGTCCTCGCGCACGCCTTCGTCACCGGCGGCGAAGCCAGCGACAGCGAGCGGGACATCACCGTCGGCGGGGTCGCCGCCGTGCCCGCGGGAGTCTTCGACGGGGTCGACTACGCGGCCCTCGGCCACCTGCACGGCTGCCAGACGATCACCGAGCGCGTGCGCTACTCCGGCTCCCCACTGCCGTACTCCTTCTCGGAGACCGACCACCGCAAGAGCATGTGGCTCGTCGACCTCGGGGCTGACGGTTTCGTCGCCGCCGAGCGCGTCGACTGCCCGGTGCCCCGCGCCCTGGCCCGGATCCGGGGCACCCTTGAGGACCTGCTGGCCGATCCGCAGCTCGCCCGCCACGAGGAGGCGTGGGTGGAGGCCACCCTCACCGACCCGGTCCGCCCGGCCGACCCCATGGCCCGGCTCACCGAGCGCTTCCCGCACACCCTCAGCCTCGTCTTCGACCCCGAGCGGGCACCGGACGACCCCGACGTGTCGTATGCCAGGCGGCTCGCGGGCCGTAGCGACCAGGAGATCGCCGAGGACTTCGTCGCCCATGTGCGCGGCGCCGGACCCGACGCACGCGAACAGGGCGTGCTGCGGGACGCGTTCGACGCGGTGCGCGCGGACGAGGTCGTGCGGGAGGTGGCCCGATGAGGCTGCACCGGCTGGACATCACCGCGTTCGGGCCCTTCGGCGGATCCCAGAGCGTCGACTTCGGCGAACTGTCGGCGGCCGGCCTCTTCCTGCTGCACGGACCGACGGGAGCGGGCAAGACGTCCGTCCTCGACGCCGTGTGCTACGCCCTCTACGGCACGGTCCCGGGCGCACGCCACAGCGGCCAGGGCCTGGCCCTGCGCAGCGACCACGCCGCATCGGGCACGCGCACGGGCGTGACCCTCGAACTGACCGTCGCGGGACGCCGGTTGGAGGTCACCCGGCAGCCGCCCTGGGAGCGCCCCAAGAAGCGCGGCTCGGGCACCACGCTGGAGAAGGCCCAGAGCTGGCTGCGCGAGTATGACCCGGCCGTCGGCGCCTGGAAGGATCTCAGCCGCTCGCACCAGGAGATCGGCGAGGAGATCACCCAGCTCCTCGGCATGAGCCGCGAGCAGTTCTGCCAGGTCGTCCTGCTGCCCCAGGGCGATTTCGCGCGCTTTCTGCGTGCCGACGCCGAGGCGCGCGGCAAGCTGCTCGGCCGTCTCTTCGACACCCACCGCTTCGCCGAGGTCGAGAAGCGCCTCGCCGAGCGCCGGCGTGCCGCCGAGGCCCAGGTGCGCGAGGGGGACGCCGCGCTGCTCGCCGACGCGCACCGCATGCAGCAGGCGGCGGACGGCGCCCTCGACTTGCCGGAGCTCCAGCCGGGGGAGCCGGGGCTGGCCGAGGCGGTGATCACGGCCGCCGCGGTCGCCCGCAGCACCGCTCGCGAACAGCTCACCGTCGCCCACTGCCGTCTCATGGCGGCCGAGTCCGCGCAGGCGGCTGCCGAGCGTACGCTGGGCGACGTCCGTGAACTGGCAAGGCTGCAAAGGCGGTTCGGCGAGGCACGGGAGCGTGCCGAGCGGCTGGAGGAGCGGTCGGCTGCGCACCGGCAGGCGCAGGCACACATGGAGCGGGCCCGCAAGGCCGAGGCGGTGGCGCCCGCCCTGGAGCTGCGCGACCTTGCCGAGACGGAACACCGGCGCGCGGCCCAGGCGGAGACACGCGCGCGTGCACTGCTGCGATCGGCCCTCGGTACGGAACACACGGTGTCCCGAGCGGAGAACCCGGACGTGGGTGCGGCAGGGTTCGCGGGGGCCCGGGACGGTGGCTGCGAGGTGGGTGCGGCCGGGTTCGCAGGTGAGGTGGCCGCCGAGAAGACCGGGTCCGCGCAGCCGAGAGACGCAGTTGCCGAAACCGGTGTGAGCGGACCCGCGGCGTCGAGGGACGCGCGCGGTGACGCCGGCACGTGCGAGGAATCGCACACGCGCGAGGAGTTGCACGGCTCTCTCGCCGACGCCGGTGCCGCAGGACTCGCCTCCGCCGCGCGCCGCACCGCAGAGGAACTCGGCGGGCTGGAGTCCGCCCGCCGTGCCGAGCAGCGGCTGGCCGGACTGGTCCGGGAGCGCATCGACCTGGACCGGCAGGAGCGCGCCGACGAGGACGTGCTGCAGGAGGCCGAGGCCTGGCTCGACGGCTGGGAGACGACCCGTTCCGGACTGCTTACCCGTATCGAGGCCGCGCAGGAGGCCGCGACGAGGGCCGAACAGCTCCGCGTGCAGCGCGAGCCCGCGCAGCGCAGGCTCGGCGCGGCCCGCCAGCGTGACCAGTTCGCCCGCGACACCGACCAGGCCCAGGCACGAGTCCTCGCCTCCCGCGAACGCGCCACCGAGGCCCGCGCCCACTGGCTCGACCTCAAGGAACAGCGGCTGAACGGCATCGCGGCCGAGCTGGCCGCGAGCCTCACCGACGGCGAGCCGTGCGCCGTCTGTGGAGCCACCGAACACCCCGCCCCCGCGCGCAAGGTCGCCGGACACGTCGACCGGGAGGCGGAGGAGCGCGCCCTCACCGCCTTCCAGCGCGCCGACGAACAGCGCGCCGAGGACGAGCGGCGCCTCGGCGTCGTGCGAGAGGCGCTGGCCGCCGCCACGGCCGAGGCGGGTGACACGCCGACAGACCGACTCGCCGAAGAGGTCGAGGAGTTGGAGCGGCTCCACGCCCGGGAACGCGGTGCCGCCTCGGAACTGCACCCGGCGAGCGAGCAGCTGCGGCAGGCGGAGCACGAGCACGAGCGACGGACCGCGGTGCGGCAGCAGGCGGCGGTCAGAGCCGCCTCGCGGGTGGGCCACCGAGAGCGACTCGACCGCGAACGGGCAGGCCTGGAAGAGGAGTTGACGCAAGCGCGCGGCACCGCGGACAGCGTGGCCGCCCGGGCCGCGCAGTTGGAGCGGCGGGTCGCGCTGCTCACCGACGGCGCCGACACCGCACGTGCCGCCGAGGACACCGCGCAGCGGCTCAAGGACGCCGACGCCCGGCTCGCCGACGCCGCCTACCGGGCAGGTTTCGACACCCCGCAGTCCGCGGCCGCGGCGCTCCTCGACGCCGCCGCCCACCGCGAGCTGCAACACCGCCTGGACGCCTGGCAGTCCGAGGAGGCCGCCGTGCGCGCCGTACTCGCCGAGGCGGACACCGCGGCCGCCGCCCAGCAGCCGCGCGCCGACCTCGAATCGGCGGAGCGGGCCGCGGCCGGTGCGGCCCAACGGCTGCGCGACGCGGCCTCCGCACGGGATGCGGCGGGCCGCCGCTGCACCGAACTCGACCGGCTCTCCGCCCGCTCGGCCGCTGGAATACGACGCCTGGCTCCGCTGCGCGAGGAGTACGACCGGGTGGCACGCATGGCCTCCCTCACCGCGGGCACCTCCGCGGAGAACGAGCGCAAGATGCGCCTGGAGTCGTATGTGCTGGCGGCCCGTCTGGAGCAGGTGGCCGCCGCGGCGACCGTGCGGCTCCAGCGCATGTCGTCCGGCCGCTACACCCTCGTCCACTCCGACGACCGGGCCGGACGCGGCCGCAGCGGTCTCGGGCTGCACGTCGTCGACGCCTGGACCGGACGCGAGCGGGACACGGCGACGCTGTCGGGCGGTGAGACGTTCTTCGCCTCGCTCGCGCTGGCTCTTGGTCTGGCGGACGTCGTCACCGACGAGGCCGGTGGAGTCCGCCTGGACACGCTCTTCATCGACGAGGGCTTCGGCAGCCTCGACGACCAGACCCTCGACGAGGTCCTGGACGTGCTCGACTCCCTGCGTGAGCGGGACCGCAGCGTCGGCATCGTCAGCCATGTGGCGGACCTGAGACGCCGGATCCACGCGCAACTGGAGGTCGTGAAGGGCAGATCCGGCTCCGTGCTGCGGCAGCGCGGCGCCGGCTGAGTCAGTGGCCGAGGGGGCGTCGGGGCAGCGGCGAGGAGTAGACGACGCTCGTGGTCACCGAGCCGAGCGCGCCGATCCTGCCCGACACCTCTTCCAGGTGGCGCATCGACCGGGCGGCGACCTTGATGACGAAGCAGTCGTCGCCCGTGACGTGGTGCGCCTCCAGGATCTCGGGCGTGACGGCGACCAGGTCGCGGAAGGGCTTGTAGTTCCCGTTCGGATAGCGCAGCCGCACGAACGCCAGGATCGGCAGCCCCAGCCGCTCGGGGTCCACGACGGCCGCGTACCCCTGAATGACGCCCGCCTCCTCCAGGCGGCGCACCCGTTCGGTGACCGCGCTCGGGGACATGGAGACGGCGCGGGCCAGCTCGGCGAAGCTGGCCCGGCCCTCACGCTGGAGGACGTCGAGGATGCGCCAGTCGGTGGCGTCCGGGGAAAACACGGTCACCCTGGATGGATAGCAGGGGAAGCCCCGGCCGATCAAGAGGTGGCCCGGGGATCCTCGCTTCAGATGGCCGAACGGCAGGCATAGATTCGTTGTCATGACCACTGACGCCGTGAACGCCGTCCTCCGGGTTGCTCCTGCCGCCCCGGCCGAGGCCGCCGCCCACTTCCGCGCGAGCCTCGCCTTCCACGCCGACGTGTCGGATGTCGCCGCCGCACTCGCGGCCGGCGGCGACCCCGGGTTCGTCGTCCTGGACTCCCGCTCCACCGAGTCCTGGGACCAGGGCCACGTCCCCGGCGCGCTCCACCTGCCGACCGCGCTCATCCCCGAGCAGGCCGTACAGCTCCTCGACAAGTCCGTCCCGGTGGTCACGTACTGCTGGGGTCCCGGCTGCAACGGCGCGACCCGCGCGGCGCTCGCCCTCGCCGAACTCGGCTACCGCGTCAAGGAGATGCTCGGCGGCTTCGAGTACTGGGTGCGCGAGGGCTTCGCGTACGAGACCTGGGAGGGCCGCGAGCGTCGCGCCGCCGACCCGCTCACGGCGCCGAAGAACTCGGAGGACTGCGGCTGCTGAACGCCCGACGACCGCCTCGGTCCCGCCCCGCGTCCGGCGCGCGGCGCGTCGCAGACGCCCACCACAATCGCAGTCCGGAGTCCGGAGTCCGGAGTCCGGAGTCCGCAGTCCGCAGCCAGGTCGGCTCCAACTACGCGCCACTCGACAGCACTTCTGGAATGGTGGGTTCCTTGGGCGTGTACCGTTCTGCGCCATGGTGCGATACGCGGAACCCGGTGTGGCGGAGTGGGTCGAGTCGGGTGGCGGGCCGCTGATCGCGGTGCCGGAGACGGTTCTGCCGTTCTGGGCGGGCGCCGACGGCGAGGAGAACGCCTCCGACTACGACCGCGCCTGCGAGGTCGACGGGTACGTCGGACTGCTCCCGGTCGGCGACTCGACCGCGCTGGTCCTGGGCGACGAACCCGCCTCCACCGCCTTCCTGCCGGAACACGGCACCTTCGTACGGTGGTGGGCGGCCGGCTCCGAGGACGAACTCCTGGCCGGTGTCCCGGCTGCCCTCGCCACGGCGGACTGGGAGCACGAGATGAGCTGGGAAGTGCCCGGCACGGTCGTGCTGTTCGACTCGGCCTGGCCCGGCGGCGAAACGGACCGCACCGACTGCCTCCGGGTCGAGCTGGAAGCGGGAAGGTACGCGGTACGCGCGGCCAACGTCCAGCCGGGGCCGGAGACTTGGCTGGGCCTCGTACAGCTGCGGCGCATCGAGCAGAGCCGTTCATGACCCCGCCCGCCTCATCGCGTGGCCGGCACGGACGAGGCGGACTGGGTCAGGCCAGGCGTTCGGCTCGGGTGGGCATGAACCCCGGTCGGTGGAGGGACAGATGGGCGTGATTCCTCCGCTCGTTCGGCTCGTGGAGGTGTCTTCCAGGACCGGGCGGCCCGTTCCGGTGTTGCCGATCGGGTTCACGCGTCTGGTGTGCACCCGCGCCCCTGGCCGGCCCTCACACCGAGAACTCGCGTATCACCGTGTTGCGGAACACCGCGCTGCCGCCGATCGTGAACAGTGCGAGCCGGGTGTCCAGCAGGTACGGGAACACCTGGCTGGTGTGCACGTAGCGGCCGTCGTCGACGAACATCTCCACCGACGTGCGGTCCACCAGGATGCGCAGCTTCACCGTGCCGGCGGACGGGTCGAACGGGGTGTGGCTCTCCTGCCACTTGCCGGACGTGTCGGCGTTCACCGTGTTGCGTCGGTTGAGGAAGGCGTAGTCGGTGTAGATCCCGGCATCGATGTGCCGACCGCCGTCGGGCGAGCGCCTCAACTGGAGTCCGACGCCGGTGAGTTGGGACCAGGTGATCTCGGTCGTCACCTCGTAGGAGATACCGGTGTAGTCGAGCACCTTCATGCCGTCCACGGTCACGTCGCCCAGGTTCACGGTGCGGGAGACATGCGAGTCGAGGCCGGCGACGGGCTGGGAGGCGAGGTAATAGGTGTTGTCGGATGCCTTCTTCAGGGTGATCTCGCGGACGATGGAGTCGGTGCCGTTGAAGCCGTCGCAGTCGATGGTGGGGGTGGTGTTGGCGTAGTCCCAGTTGTTCACCCATCCGATCGCGTACCGGGCAGCCGCGTCCACCGCGCCGCTCGCGTCCCGCTTCTCGAAGGTGACGGCGGCGTACCAGTCCCAGCCGTGGTCGAGCCACTGCGGGTCACTCGCCTCAGCGGTGAACGCGCTGCCGTCGAAGGAACCCGTCCAGTAGGCGTACGTGTTGGGCAGCCCCGAGCTCTTCCCGTTGGCGCTCACGCCGAGCACCCACTTCACGGTGCCGTCGCCGGCGGTGATGCGGAACAGGTCGGGGCACTCCAGGACGCCGATGCCGGCGTGGACGAAACCGCTTACGTACGTCCAGGACTTGAGGTCGTCGGAGTGGTAGAAACCGATCTTGTCGTTCTCGGCGAGGGCCATCACCCAGCGGCCCCGCTCCTCGTCGCGGATCACCTTGGGGTCGCGGAAGTCGGCGACGCCGGGGTTGGCCAGGACGGGGTCGGCCCCGTAGTTGGTGAAGGTGAGACCGCCGTCGGTCGAGTAGTACAGGAACTGCTCCTGGTGGTCGGTGCCGTCGCCGGGGGACATGGTGACGATGACGACGACCGCGCCCGCGCCGAATCCGGCCGTGTTACCGGTGTCGACCACCGCCGAACCCGACCAGAGATCGCCATTGGGCGTGGTGTCCTTGGGCACGGCGACCCCGCGGTCGGTGAAGGAGACCAGGTCCTTGGTGGTGGCCAGGCGCCATGCGGTGCCGACGACACCGGAGAAGTAGTCGGCGTTGTAGAGGTAGTAGTAGTGATACTCGCCGTCGATCCAGACGGGCCGCTGCGGGTCGTTCTTCCACTGGTCGGGGACCGTGAAGTGGTACGCGGGGCGGTAACTCGCCCCGCTCGCCGTGGACTTGGTCCTGCTCTTGGCCGTGGCCCCGTGCTTGGGCTTCGGGGCGGCCGTGGCCGCCGCGGTGGGCAGCAGCGCGGCGGCGGTGCCCGCCGCCGATCCCGCGAACAGTGATCTCCTGGAAATCCCCGATGTTCCGGGCATGACACATCGTTCCTCTCGTGGCGGCCCATGAGGGCCCGTGGCGGCTCGTCACGCACGCGAGTGCGGCTCACAACGCGGAGGGCGTGAAAAATCGGTTCGTGTGAACGAGGACTGTAGACCTAACTCGTTAAAGGTCAAGCGTTCCCGACCCTTGACAGGTCTGCTGCCCGGTTCACATCATCTGGGGCATCACCCCTGATCTAACACGAGTTAGGCCCGTTCGATGACTGACTCGCACCTCCCCCGCCGCACGCTGCTGCGGTACGGCGCATACGGGGCCGGAGCAGCCGCCCTGGCCGCGACCGCCGCGAGCTGGGACCGGCTCACGGGAGCCGACATCCCCGGCCGTGACGACGGCTCCCTCGTCGTCGCCACCCTCGGCTCCGCCTTCGACCCGGCCACCGTCGACGCCCTCACCAAGGGCTTCCACCGGCTCCACCCCGACATCCCGCTGCGGGTGAACGCGGTGCAGGCCGTCGACTGGTCGGACTTCTTCGCGAAGATCCTCACCCAGATCGCCGCGGGCACCGCCCCCGACCTGGTGTATGTGGCCACCGAGGGCGTGCAGTTGTTCGCCCAACGGCTCGGCGTGCCCCTGGACCGTTGGGTGCGGCGGGACGCGGCTCAACTGCGTGAGTACTTCGCCGACGTCCACCCCTCGCTGGTGGAGTCGATGATGTACGAGGGGAACCTCTACCAGCTGCCGATGGAGTTCAACGCCGCCGACATCTACCTCAACAAGCAGGTGCTGAAACGGGCGGGCGCGGGTTTCCCGGCGGCCGACTGGAGCCGCGACGACTTCACCGCGCTGCTGCGGGAGATGAAACGTACCGGCGGTGCGCACTTCACGCCGTACTTCTGGACCAACCGGCTGTGGGGCGGCGTGATGCCCTGGCTCTTCGCAAACGGCACGAACCTGCTGAAGGAGTCGAAGGCGCCCGGCGGCTCCTGGCTGTGGGACGCCTTCTACCCGGCCGCCGACCGGCAGGGGCGCGGCGGGGGCTTCCGCTGGACGACCCCGCAGGTCACCGCCGACCGGGTCGAGGAGGCGTACGACTATCTCGCTTCCCTCGTCCAGGAGAACCTGTGCTCCCGGCCCGAGGGCGGCAACGGCAGCAATCTGGTCGGCGTGTTCTCCACCGGCCGCGTCGGCGTCACACCGGCAGGCGGATTCTGGGCGGGCGGCCTGCAGCTGGCCGGCATGCGGGCCGCCGACTACGACGTGCAGTACTTCCCGCGCTGGCGTACCCAGCGCCACCAGTTCGGCGCGGCGGGCTACGCGCTGCTGCGCACCTCGAAGAAGCAGGAAGCCGCCTGGGAGTTCATCAAATACGCGGCCCGCAAGGACACCATGACCCGGCTGTTCAAGAGCAACCAGACCACCCCGGCCCGGCGTTCGATGCTGAACGCCGCACGCTACGCCGCGAGCGGCCCGGCACACTGGCGGGTCTTCTACGACACCCTCGACCGGTTTCCCGACACCGGCCCGATCCCCGCGCCGCCGCAGGTCGCCGAGGTGACCGACGTCCTGCTCAAGTACACCGGCACTGCGCTGGCCTCGCCGCGCGCGGTGGGTCCCGCCCTGCGCCGGATGCAGAGCGACCTGGAGCAGGCCATGGAGCGTGAGGTATGACGAACACCCAGGTCCCGGCCGTACGTCCGCGGCCCGCCACGCCACCCGCCGTCGCCGTGCGGCCGTCCGTCCGCGACCGCGGTACCCGGCTGCTGGCCGCGCTGTTCCTGGCGCCCACGGTCGTCGGCATCGTCGTCTTCACGGTCGTGCCGATCATCGGGTCCATCGTGCTGAGCCTGTTCCACTGGAACGTGATCGACCCGCCCCGTTTCGCCGGCGGCGCCAACTACCGCACGACCTTCACGGACTCGACCGTTCTGGTCTCCTTCCGCAACACGCTCCTCTTCATGGTCCTCGCTGTCGCGCTGCAACTGCTGATCGCGCTGGCGCTGGCGCTCGCGCTGAACGGGCGGATGCCGGTGTGGCTGCGGTCGGTGTTCCGTTCGGCGTTCTTCTTCCCGCTGGTGCTGTCGGCCGCTTCGATCTCGGTGGTGATGAAGTACCTGTTCAACCAGGACTTCGGGGTGGTGAACTGGGCGATCGGCCTGGTCGGCGTCGCGCCCGTGCCCTGGCTGACCTCGGAGCACGCGGCGATGGCCACGGTGATCCTGGTCTACGTCTGGCAGCAGTTCGGCTTCTCGTTCCTGCTGTTCGTCGGCGGTCTGAACAACATCCCCAAGGAGATCCACGAGGCCGCCGCTCTCGACGGCGCGACCGGCCTGCGCAAGCACCTCGGCATCACGCTGCCGCTGCTGTCGCCCACGCTGCTCGTCGCGTCGGTGGTCGGCATCATCAATGCCCTGCAGGTCTTCGAACAGCCCTACGTCCTCACCGACGGCGGACCCGGCGACGCCACCCGCACCGTGGTGATGGTGATCTACGAGAGGGCCTTCGAGCAGCTCGACTTCGGCGAGGCATCCGCGGTGGGCGTGCTGCTCTTCGTGCTGATCATGGCGGTCACCGCCCTCCAGTTCCGGCTCAGCCGGCGTTTCGTCCACTACCAGTGAGCCGGTGAGCCGCATGAGCCAAGCAACCCCGACCCAGAGCCGCGTACGTCACTCACTCACCCCGTGGGCCCGGATCGCCGCACTGACCGTGTGCGCCCTGCTGACGCTGGGCCCGGTCATCTGGACCGTCGCCACCTCACTGCGCACTCCGGCCCAGTCCTTCGACCTGCCCCCGCAGATCATCCCGACGCACCCGACGACCGCGGCCTACCGCGGGGTCTTCCAGCAGATCGACGTGTGGCTGCTCGCCCTGAACTCCACGCTGGTGACGGCGCTGATCGCCGTCGGCCAGATGATCACGGCGGGCCTGGCCGGATACGCCTTCGCGCGCCTGGAGTTCCGTCTCAAGAAGCCGCTCTTCGGCCTGGTCCTGGCGACCATGATGGTGCCGTTGCAGGTCACCATCGTGCCGGTGTTCCTGGTGCTGAAGTCGATGGGCCTCACCGACACGCTCCTCGGCCTGATCATCCCGGCCTTCCCGACGGCCTTCGGCACTTTCCTGATGCGCCAGTACTTCCTCGGTATGCCGAAGGACCTGGGCGAGGCGGCCATGCTGGACGGCGCGGGGCCCTGGCGGATCTTCCGCTCGGTGTACGCGCCGCTGGCCACACCCGGCCTGGCGATCGTCGGCGTGCTGGCCTTCAACTACCACTGGAACGAGTTCTTCCGCCCGCTGATCCTGGAGACCTCCGGCCAGAACTACACGCTTCCGCTGGGTCTGGTCTCCCTGCAGGGCAACCTCGGCACCGGGTCGATCTCGGTGGTCCTGGCCGGGGTCGTGCTCTCGATGCTCCCCGCCGTCGCCGTGTTCGTCGTCGGCCAGCGCCCTCTGCGCGAGGGCATCACCTCGGCAGGAGTCAACCGTTGAGCAATGACCCCAACGCGCCGCGTTTCAGGGTCCGTCCGCCTGTCGGCTGGATCAACGACCCCAATGGGCCGTTCCGTTGGCGGGACCGCTACCACCTCTTCTACCAGCACAACCCCGACGCACCGGTGCACGCGAACGTCCACTGGGGTCATGCCTCCAGCGCCGATCTCGCGCACTGGGAGCACCACCCGATCGCGCTCACCCCGACGCCGGGCGGCCCCGACGAGGCAGGCTGCTGGTCGGGCTGCGTGATCGACGACGCCGGCACACCGACCGCCGTGTACACGGGAGTTGACCATGCCCACACCGGGCTCGGCACCATCTGCCTGGCGCGGGCGGCGGACCCGGACGACGAGCTGCTGACCGAGTGGAAGCCGCTGCCGACGCCGGTGGTGGCAGGGCCGCCGCCGGGACTGGACGTGGTGATGTTCCGCGACCCGTTCGTCTTCCGCCACGCGGACAGGCGCTGGGCCCTCGTCGGGGCCGGGCACGCCGACGGCACGCCGTCGGTCCTGCTCTACGACTGCGACGACCTGACCGACTGGCGGTTCGCCGGTGTGCTGCTGGACGGCAGGGACCCGGTGGCCGTGGGCGTGTTCGGCGACAAGTCGGTGGGCTGGGAGTGCCCGCACCTGTACCGGACAGCAGGCGGCGAGCACGTGCTCCTGGTGTCCCTGTGGGACGGGGATCCCTGCTCCACCGGATATCTGACGGGTCGTCTGGAGGCGGACGGCCAGGGCGCGTTGAGGTTGGTACCGCGCGCCGGCGGCCGGCTCGACCAGGGGCGGGACTTCTACGCTCCCGCCGTGCTCCAGGAGCCGGACCGCGCACTGCTGTGGGGCTGGTCGTGGGAGGCCCGCCCGCAGGAGGAGATCAACCGGGCCGGATGGGCGGGCGTACTCACCGCGCCACGGGTCGTCGACGTCCACCCCGACGGTTCACTGCGGGTGAGTCCGGCCCCGGAACTCGAACTGCTGCGCCCGGCCGAGCCGTTCGTCACCGCGCCAGGACGGGTCCCGCTTCCCCACACGTACGACCTGACGGTCACCGCACGCGAACCGACCACGGTGAGCCTGCTGCGGGACGGGTCGGGCCGGGAACTGACCGTCCGGGCGGACCCTGCCTCGGGGACCGTCGTCCTCGACCGCAGCGCCTGGCCCCGAACCGGCAGGGAAGGCTCCGCCCCGATCACCGTGCACGTGCCGAAGGGGCCGGAACTCGCGCTCCGGCTGCTCGTCGACGGCTCGCTCCTCGAACTCTTCGTCGCGGAACGGGCCATGGTCACCGAGCGCGTCTACCGGCGCCCCGGCGACATCGCCGAACTGGTCGTCGACGGGCCGGGTGCCCGGGTCACCGGGTGGGCGCCGGACCCACGGAGGCGCGGCTGACCACAGGGCAGGCCAGGCGCCGGACGGTCGCGGGCGGCGTACGGCCGGCTTCGATGGCGTCCAGGAGCAGCCGGGCCGCCGCCTCGCCCATCGCCCGGTGCGGCAGCGCGACCGAGGTGAGCGGCGGTGTGAGGAACGCGGCCATGTGCTCCTGGTCGTCGTAGCCGACCACGGACAGATCGGCGGGCACGTCGATCCCGAGCCGGGTCGCGGCGTGCAGGACACCCGCCGCGACCCGGTCGTTGTAGCACAGGACGCCAGTGGGGCGACGGCCCGGCTCGACCCCGTCGAGCAGGCGCAGCGCCCCCGCGTATCCCGCGGAGATCTCCCCGCCGCCGCGCACGATCCACCCCCCGGGCACGGTGACGCCCTCGGCGCGCAGCGCGTCCCGGAAGCCGCGGGTACGTTCCACCGAGGCGATGTCGTCCAGACCGCCGATCACGGCGAGCCGGCGGTGGCCCGCACCGAGCAGCAGCCGGGCCGCGCTGCGGCCACCGGCGCGCTCGGCAGGGACCACGGCGGGCAGGGAGTCGTCCTCGGGCAGGCAGTTGGCCAGCACGGAGTGGGTGCGGTGCAGGCCCTCGGGGACGCGGACCCGGCGCAGTGACATGGCCGCGTAGACGATGCCGTCCACGCGCCGGTCGAGCAGTTCCGCGACGGCCGCGTCCTCCTTGACCGGGTCACCGCCGGAGTCGACGGTGAGGACGAGATGGTCGCTGTCCCAGGCGGTCTCCATGGCGCCGCGCAGCAGCCGGCCGGCGAACGGCGAGGACGCGATCTCATCGGTGACCAGCCCGATCACGGCCGTACGGCGACGGCGCAGACCGCGGGCCACCGGGTCGGGGCGATAGCCCAGCTGGGCCGCGGCCTGCCGGATGCGTTCCTGGGTGGCGGGCGAGAGGTTTCCCTCGGCTCGGCCGTTGAACACGAAGGACACCGCGGTGTGCGACACGCCTGCGAGCCGGGCGACGTCCCGTGACGTCGGGCGCCCGGTGCCCGTGCTCCCGCTCTCCTCGGCACCGCCCACGCCGTCCGCCGCCCTCGCCCAGCCCATCCCTGTCGATCACCGTCCACCCTATCCGCGGGGAGCGCCACGGCACACAGGCGATCCTCACGCTGTCACCGGTCTGCGCGCCGAGCAGGCACTCGGGGTGCGGTCCGGCCCGTCCGCCGCGTTGCCGAACCTGTGCGCGAGGCAGTCACACGACGCCGGCAGCGAGTCGGACTCCACGCGGGCGGACGCGAAAGACTGCGGCAACAGGGCCTCCTGGCACTCGATGGGGATCGCACCCCCGAACCACCAAGAAGCCCTGCTGCCACGCCTCCGCCCTCACGCGATCACCCGGTCAGGAACCCTGTTCGACCGGACCGGACCCGTGATCGATGAGCGGATGACGTCTCAGAGCTGGGACAGCTCGTCCACCAGGTCGTCCAGGCCGAGCGAGCCCTGCGAGAGCGCCGCCATGTGCCAGGCCTTGAGGTCGAACGCGTCGCCGTGCCGCTCGCGTGCCTTCTCCCGGCCCAGCAGCCAGGCCCGCTCACCGAGCTTGTAGCCGATCGCCTGCCCCGGGATGGTGAGGTAGCGGGTCAGCTCGCTCTCCACGAAGTCCGCCGGACGGCTGCTGTGCGCGCCGAAGAACTCCTGGGCCAGCTCCGGAGTCCAGCGCTCGCCGGGGTGGAAGGGGGAGTCCGCCGGGATCTCCAGCTCCAGGTGCATGCCGATGTCGACGATGACGCGGGCGGCCCGCATCATCTGCGCGTCGAGGTAGCCGAGCCGCTGCTCCGCGTCCGTGAGGTAGCCGAGCTCGTCCATCAGCCGCTCCGCGTACAGCGCCCAGCCCTCGGCGTTGGCGCTGACCCCGCCGATGGTGGCCTGGTAGCGGGAGAGGTTCCCGGCGACGTGCGCCCACTGCGCGAGCTGGAGGTGATGACCGGGGACGCCCTCGTGGTACCAGGTCGAGACGAGGTCGTAGACCGGGAAACGGGTCTGTCCCATGGTCGGCAGCCAGGTGCGGCCCGGGCGCGAGAAGTCCTCCGACGGGGGCGTGTAGTAGGGCGCCGCCGCACCGCCGGGCGGGGCGATGCACGACTCCACCTTCCGCACCCGCTCGGCGAGTTCGAAGTGCGTGCCGTCCAGCTCGTCGATCGCCTGGTCCATCAGACCCTGCAGCCAGTCGCGGACCTCGTCGACGCCCTCGATGTGCTTGCCGTGCTCATCGAGATGCGCGAGCGCCGTCCACGGGGTCTCGGCGCCGGGCAGGATCTTCTCGGCCTCCTGCTTCATCTCGCCGAGCAGACGGTGGAACTCGGACCAGCCGTACGCGTACGCCTCGTCCAGGTCGAAGTCCGT
The DNA here is from genome assembly GCF_036013935.1 of Streptomyces sp. NBC_00461. Taxonomy (NCBI): domain Bacteria; kingdom Bacillati; phylum Actinomycetota; class Actinomycetes; order Kitasatosporales; family Streptomycetaceae; genus Streptomyces; species Streptomyces sp. NBC_00461. The sequence goes on along the minus strand of NZ_CP107902.1, from coordinate 1,520,800 downwards.
GCCGTTGAAGTAGCGCGCCCAGCGGGCGTACCGCTCGCGGCCCACCGTGTTCGACGCGCCCTCGATCGCCGGCGTGTACACGTCGCGCATCCAGTCGCGCAGCTCCACGACGGCCGCGGTCGCCGAGCGGGCCGCCTCGTCCAGCTCCGCGTGCAGCGTCTCGGGGCCCGCCGAGGCGAAGTCCTCGAACCAGCCGCGGCCCTTGCCGTCCGTGTCCGACCACTCGGTGAGCTGCTCGACGAACGTGGCCGTCGGGCGCGGAGCCGCGTGCAGCTTGCGCTCCAGGCCGAGGGCGAGGGACTCGCGGTAGCCCGCCAGCGCTGCGGGCACGGCACGCAGCCGCTCGGCGATCGCCGCCCAGTCCTCCTCGGACTGGTTCGGCGTCACGGTGAAGACCTCGCGCACCGAGTGGGCGGGCGTGGCCATGTTGCCGACGGCGCGCAAACCCTCTTCGGCCTCGTGGACGGCCAGTTCGGCGGTCAGCCGCTCGCGCAGCAGTCGGCCGCACCGGCGCTCGATGTCACTGTCCGCGCCGGGCCGCCGCTCGGCCTCGTCGAGCCGCGCCAGCGTCCGCCGCGCCAGCTCCGCGAGCGCCTCCTGGCCCGCGGGCGACAGATCGGGCAGCCTGCTCGAACTCTCCTTCACACCGAGGTAGGTACCGGTCACCGGGTCGAGGGCGATGAGGTCGTCGACATACGCGTCGGCGACCTCGCGGGGCAGCGGGTTCGTGGTCTGTGACATGCGGTCCATCCTCATACGAGGGGCCGCCGCCCGTCACCCGGATTGAGCCGAGGGCGTAGGCGGCAGGAGCGGTCCGCAGTCCCACTGCTGGAAGATCAACCGGGTCTCGACGCGGGCCACTTCACGCTGAGAGGTGAACTCGTCCAGGACCAGCCGCTGCAGGTCCGCCATGTCCGCGACCGCGACATGGACGAGATAGTCGTCCGGCCCGGTCAGATGGAAAACGGTACGGGACTCCGGCAGCACCCGGATGCGCTCCACGAACGGCCCCACCAACTCCCGTCGATGCGGCCTGACCTGCACGGACAGCAGCGCCTCCAGACCACGTCCGAGCTTGGCCGGATCGAGCCGCAGCTGATGCCCGAGGATCACACCGGAGCGGCGCAGCCGGGTCACGCGGTCCAGGCACGTCGAGGGCGCCACGCCGATCTGCGCGGCGAGGTCGCGGTAGGTGGTCCGGGCGTCGTTCTGCAGCAGCCGCAGCAGATGAAGATCCACCGGATCCAGTACGACAGATTCGGCCATTGGCCGAACGTAGCACGGTGTTCGAATCCTGTGACCCGGTGGTTGTTCATTCTCCGTCCATGGACTCCACGAGAGCACTGGCCACCGAAGCCGTCCATGCCGGCCGCGACGACCTCGCCCGGCAGGGACTGCACGCCCCGCCGATCGACCTGTCGACCACCTATCCCTCGTACGACAGCCGTGGCGAGGCGGCGCGCATCGACGCCTTCGCCACCACCGGCGCCGAGCCCGAGGGCCCGCCCGTCTACGGGCGCCTCGGCAACCCGACGGTCGCCCGTTTCGAGACCGCGCTGGCCCGCCTGGAAGGCACCGAGTCGGCGGTGGCGTTCGCCAGCGGCATGGCCGCACTGACCGCCATCCTGCTGGTACGGGCGTCGATGGGCCTGCGCCACGTCGTCGCCGTACGGCCACTGTACGGCTGCAGTGACCACCTGCTGACCGCCGGACTGCTCGGCTCCGAGGTGACCTGGACCGACCCGGCCGGGATCGCGGACGCCCTGCGCCCCGACACCGGACTGGTGATGGTCGAGTCACCGGCCAACCCGACCCTGGCCGAAGTCGACCTGCGGGCCGTCGCCCACGCCTGCGGCTCCGTCCCGCTGCTCGCGGACAACACCTTCGCCACGCCGGTGCTGCAACGCCCCGCCGAACACGGTGCACGGCTTGTGCTGCACAGCGCTACCAAGTACCTCGGCGGACACGGGGACGTGATGGCGGGCGTGGTGGCCTGCGACGAGGAGTTCGCGGGACGGCTGCGGCAGGTCCGGTTCGCCACTGGCGGCGTACTGCATCCGCTCGCCGGCTATCTGTTGCTGCGCGGCCTCGCGACGCTTCCGGTGCGTGTCCGGGCCGCCTCGGCGAACGCCGCCGAACTCGCGCGCCGCCTCGCCGAGGACCCGCGGGTCACCCGCGTCCACTACCCGCGCATCGGCGGCGCGATGATCGCCTTCGAGGTGGCCGGCGACCCGCACGAGGTCATCGCCGGCGTCCGCCTGGTCACCCCCGCCGTGAGCCTGGGCAGCGTCGACACCCTCATCCAGCACCCGGCGTCCATCAGCCACCGCATCGTGGACGCGGAGGACCGCCGGGGTGCCGGGGTGAGCGACCGGCTGCTGCGGCTGTCGGTGGGCCTGGAGGACGTCGAGGACCTGTGGGCGGACCTGGACGGCGCCCTGGGCCGCGTCCGCGCCCCTTCAGGGGCGCGGGCAACCACGCGACCAGCCGCGGCGCACCCGCAGCCCATCGGTGCCCCATAGCCCCTAGGGTGCTTCGGCGCTGGTGACCCTTACCGCGCCGCCCACTCCGAGTGGATCGCCCAGCCGTGCGGTGATGACCAGCGTGCCCTCCTCGATCTGATAGTCGAGCGGGCGCTCAAGACCACGCATCGCCGTGACCATCCCGGTGTTGGAGGCCTGTGTCACCGCGTACACGCTCTCGCAGCCCGCCTCGGCGGCCATGGCCACCAGCCGCTCCAGAAGCTCCGCGCCGATGCCGCGCCGCTGCCACTTGTCCTCGACGAGCAGAGCGACCTCGGTCTCGTCCCCGTCCCACATCAGGTGGCCGAGGCCGACGATGCGTCCCGACGCCGTCTGCACGGCGAGAGTCCGGCCGAACCGCGGACTGAGCAGGTGGCTGAGGTAGCGGTCGGCGTCACCGACCGGCCCGTGGTACCGCATGGCGAGCGTCCGCGCCGAGCAGCGCTCGTGCATCGCCTTCGCGGCCTCCAGGTCGCGTGCGTCGGCCCGCCGCACCGTGATCTCGTTGCCCTCGGGCAGCGTCAGCACGTCCTGGCCGGCCGGCATGCGCGGCCCGAGCCGGGCGTCGAGCTCCACCAGCGCCCGCGCCCGGGCGAACTCGGCCGGGGTGAACGGCAGATACGGCCGCTCCACGGTGATCAGTCCGCCTTCCGGCGCGCGCAGCCGCATCACCGTGTCCTCCAGCACCCCTTCCACGGGCACCTGCTCCGCGCCCCGACCGCCGCCCACCGGCGCGGCGGGCAGCTGGCGGATGGTGCACCGGCCGAGCAACTGCCGCAGCGCGAGCGGCAGTTCCGCCGCGTCCAGGGCGGTGCGGGTGGCCAGGCCCAGGACCCGGGTCGGCGCGTCCACCAGATCGTGGGCGTCGGCCCGCTCGATCCAGGTGTCGGCGCCCCCGGCCAGCGACACCACCTGGGTGAGGTCGCTGGCCATGAGCTCGCCGGGAGCCCGCAGCAGGAACTCGTCCACCGTGCCCTCGGCCAGCGGATGCGTCTGCAGGCTCAGGATGTCGACCCGGCGGCCGGCGAGCGCCGTGCACAGCGCGGCCAGCGACCCCGGCTCGTCCTGCACCGTCGTCCGCATCCGCCACAGCGCGCTCTCGCCGGGCGCGGCCTCCGGCGTGGCCGGCGACCCGTCGGACGGCCCGGTCTGCTGCTTTCGCGACGGCGACCGGGCGTCGGTATCGCTCGTCGGCGGTGCGTGACCGTGGCGGCGTGTCCACCACGTCTGGAGCCCCTCCATGGCGGACCGGGCGACCGCCCGCACGGGACGGTCCTGCTTCGCACGCGTCGCATCAGATATGTCTCGACTCATGCAACCACTGTGAAGGAACGGTGTTGCGTGATCACGAACGCCTTGTGACCGACGGGTAAAGCCTGGTTATGCACCTTTTGGAGTTCTTCTTACGGTTGTGGTGCGGTAGCCGGCCTGATCACGCTCGCGGGCACGCGAAGGCCGCGCACCGGGGGATGACGCCGGTACGCGGCCTACGGGAAAGAATACGGGAGTTACTGGCCGACGCGGCCCGGCTGCAGCGTATGCGTGAACAGGACGGTGCCGTCGTACTCGCGCAGACGCACCGTCAGCTCGCCGCTGTCCCCGTCGATGTCGACCTCGCCGAAGAACTGGTAGCCCTCGGCGGGGGAGACGTTCGCGGTCGTCGGCGCCTTCACGTACACCCGGTCCGGGCCGAAGGTGCCGTCGAGCGCGTTGGCCGGGAAGGCGCCCGCGTTGAGCGGACCGGACACGAACTCCCAGAACGGCTCGAAGTCCTTGAACGCGGCCCGCGACGGGTCGTAGTGCTGCGCCGACGTGTGGTGCACGTCGGCCGTCAGCCACACGGTGCCGGTGATCCGCCGGTGCTTGATGAACCGCAGCAGCTCGGCGATCTGCAGCTCACGGCCGAGCGGCGCGCCCGGGTCGCCCTGTGCGACGGCCTCGAAGTTCGGCTTGCCCTCGTTCGAGTCGGGCACGACCAGGCCGAGCGGCATGTCGTTGGCGATCACCTTCCACACCGCACGCGACTTCGAGAGCTCCCGCTTGAGCCACTCCAGCTGCTCGCGGCCGAGGATGCCCACCGGGTCCGTGGTCTGGTTGTCCGGCGAGTTCGCGTTGCGGTAGGTGCGCATGTCGAGCACGAACACGTCGAGCAGGGGGCCGTGGTTGACGACGCGGTAGATCCGGCCGTCCGGGCGCCTGCTGATGGAGGAGATCGGGAAGTACTCGGAGAAGGCCTGCCGGGAGCGCCCCGCCAGGTCGTCGAGCTTCGTGCCGGCCGGGTAGGGCGTGCCGGAGCCGATGACCTCGCCCGGGTACCAGTTGTTGCGGACCTCGTGGTCGTCCCACTGGATGATGTTCGGCACCCGGGCGTTGAACCGGCGCAGCGCCTGGTCCAGCAGGTTGTAGCGGAAGTTGCCCCGGTAGTCGTCGAGGGTGACGGCGACGTGGGACTTCTCCTCGGTGGTGACGCTCCGGTAGACGCTGCCGTCGGGCAGCGTGGCGGCGGCGGCGATGGGCCCGTCGGCGTAGATGTTGTCGCCGCTGCACAGGAAGAAGTCCGGGTCCACCTTGGCCATGGCGTCGAAGATGCGGTAGCCGCCGATCGACTCGTTGATGCCCCAGCCCTGCCCCGCGAGGTCTCCGGACCATACGAACTTCACGTCATGACGCCGCTTGGCGGGCGCCGTGCGGAACGTGCCGGTCACCGGTTCGCCGGTGCGGCGCGGGTCGTCGGGGTCGGCGAGCAGGACGCGGTAGTGGATCTGCTCGCCCGACGGGAGCCCGTGCAGCCGGGTCGTACCGGTGAAGTCCGAATCCGCGCCGAGCAGCGGACCGTGCCATCTGCGCGGGTTGCGGAACGACTCGGTCGCGGACGTCTCGACGATCATCCGGGCCGGACGGTCGGAGCGCACCCACACCAGACCGGAGTCGCAGGTCACGTCTCCCGCCTGCACGCCCCAGCCCGCCTTGGGGCGCCCGGACAGGGCGAACGCCGGTGCGGCGCCGAGGGCGGTGGGCAGAGTCAGGGCCGCCGACGCGGCCAGGGAACCGCGCAGCACGCTACGGCGGCCCGGGAACGGACGGTGGGACATGGATGCGCCTCCAGGGACGGGATCCGGCCAGTGTGCGATGCCAGACCTACTGGTGCGCCGCAGCGCACACGGAAACCACAGGTGAACAACTGACCGCAGGGGCAGGGAAACCCGTGTGCGAGGGGTGCGACGATGATGCGGAGAGGCATGAGCCACTCGGTGTTCTCCGCGCAGGTCACCCAGCCGTCACACGCGCGTCGCCTCGGCCATCAGCCGTACGCCCGCGCGGATCCGCGCGGGTGAGAGATGCGCGTATCCGAGCACCAGCCGCACGCCCCGCTCCCCGTCGTGCCCGCCACGCGCGTGCGTGTAGTCCGTCAGGGGGCGTACGGCGACGCCCGCCGCGGCCACGCGCGCGAGGAAGTCCTCCTGCGGGCCGTATCGGTGCGGGAGTTCGGCGATGACGTGCAGCCCCGCCGCGATCCCGGCCACCTCCGCGCCCGGGAAGTGCTCCTCCAGCGCCGCCACGAGGGTGTCGCGCCGTTCGCGGTAAGCGCGCTGGCAGCGGCGCAGCTGACGGTCGTAGTCGCCGCGCTCCACGAAACGGGCGAACAGGGCCTGGTCGAGGGTGGGATGGCCGAGGTCCATGGTCCGTTTGCGCTCGACGACCTCGTCGGCCATGGACTGGGGCACGAGCAGCCAGCCCAGCCGCAGGCCCGGGGCGAGTGACTTGCTGACCGAGCCCGTGTAGGCCACGTGCTCCGGGTCGAGTCCCTGCAGCGCGCCCACCGGGGCGCGGTCGTAGCGGAAGTCGCCGTCGTAGTCGTCCTCCACAACGAGCCCGTCCACGGACCGCGCCCAGTCGAGCAGTTCGGTGCGGCGGCGCGCGGAGTACGCGATCCCGGTGGGGAACTGGTGGGAGGGCGTCGTCACGACGGCCCTCACGCCCGAGTCCCGCAACGGCCCGACGGCGATTCCCTCGCCGTCCAGGGGCACGGGTACGGTCGTGACGCCGGCCGACGCGTAGAGCGCGTCGTGCTGAGGGCTCCCGGGATCCTCCACGCCGACGGTGCGCAACCCGCGCGCGTGGAGCGCGAATCCGAGCAGCGTCGTCGCCTGCGCCACACCGGAGACGACCACGATCCGCTCCGGGTCCGCGACCACACCCCGGCGGCGGGCCAGCAGCTCCGCCAGCACGGTACGCAACTGCGGCAGCCCGCGCGGGTCGGGATAGCCGAGGTCCTGGTGCGGCAGTTCCGCCAGCACCGCACGCTGCGCCGCGGCCCAGGCGGCGCGCGGGAACAGTGAAAGATCCGGCGTGCCGGGCACGAAGTCGGCGCGCGCACCGGGGGAGCGCGGGGCGAGATCCCGCGCGCGTGGGGGCGCGGCCCGCACGGCACCCCCCACCCAGGTGCCGGCACCGCGCCCGCTTCGCAGATAGCCCTCCGCCGTCAACTGCTCGTACGCCTCGGTGACCAGCCCCCGCGACACCCCCAGATCGGCGGCGAGATCACGGCTCGACGGCAGCCGGGTGCCCGGCGCCAGCCTCCCCGTCCGTACCGCCGCACGCAGCGCGGCCTGCAGCGAACGTCCACGCGTGCGTGCCGGCGCGGAGGCCGCGGGCAGGAGCAGTTCCCAGGCGGGTGATCCCGCGCGAGCGGGATCCGTGCCTCGTGCCGGATCGGCGCTCCCGTCCCGATTGGTCTGCGATGGCGTCATGGAAATGGACCTTAAACCGGGCCACCGCGCTCCCTAGCGTCGCTGCCATGAACGCCACCACCACGCGTGGAGCCCTTCTCGCCGCGCTCGCCTGTGTCCTCGTCGGTGGTTCCTTCACCGCGAACAGCGTCCTGGGCCACTACCCGTACGCGGGCGGCCAGTTCCTGCGCTACGGCCTCGCCTTTCTGCTCCTCCTCCCGTCGGCCGGCGCGGGAGCGACGGCACGGCTGCGGAGGCTCGCGCCCCGTCAGTGGCTCCGCCTCGCACTCCTCGCCGCCGTCGGCATGGTCGGCTTCAACCTGGCCGTGATCGCGGCCGAGCGTTCCGCCGAACCGGCGGTGCCCGGCGTCTTCGTCGGATGCGCGCCCGTGGTCGTGGCCGTCGTGGTCCCCGCGATCGAGGGCCGAAGGCCCCGGCGCACGGTCCTGTACGGGGCGTTGCTGGTTGCCTTCGGGGCCTTCACGGTCCAGGGGTGGGGGCGCGCCGACGGCACCGGGATCGCCTTCTCCGTCTGTGCGCTGGCCGGCGAGGTCGGTTTCGCCGTGCTCGCCGTGCCCGTGCTGCGCCCCCTGGAGCCCCGGCTGCTGTCCGCCACGGTGTGCGGTGTCGCGGCGGTCGAGTCCGCGGCGGCCGGGCTGGTCATGGACGGCACGGCGTGGCTGCGGCGCCCCGACACCACCGAGGCCGCCGCGCTGCTGTGGCAGGCGGCGGTCGTCACCGTCGTCGGCTTCGTGTGCTGGTACATGGCGATGCAGCGGATCGGCGCGGAACGCGCCACGCTGTTCTCCGGCCTCATCCCGGTGGCCGCCGCCTGCACGGCGCCACTTGTCGAAACGGGCTCCTACGGGGCCGCCCAGGCCGTCGGCAGCGCTCTGGTCGGCGCCGGAGTCGCCCTCGGATCCGGCGCGTTGGCTCCCAGGCGCGCCCCGTCAGCGGCTGCCGTCGAGGATGACGCGGGCGACCAGCGCCGGATCGTCGTTCATCGGGCAGTGCCCGCAGCCGGGCAGCCGCACCAGCCGGGCCCGGGGGATGAGCCGCTTGGCGCGCACCCCCTGACGGCGCACGAGCAGCATGTCCCGGGTGCCCCAGGCCACCGTGACCGGGACGCCGGGGAGGTCGTCGGTGAACTTGACGGTGCTGCCGGCCGTGAGGGTCGCGTCGAACCCCGCCGCCCGGGCCAGGGCCAGCGTCTCGGCGACCACGGCCTCGGGTGAACGGCGGCCCGGGCGGGCGTAGATGGTGCTCGTCAGCAGCGTCCGGCCGGCCGCCGAGCGGGACAGCTGCCGCACCAGGGGCAGCGGCAGCCGACGGGAGATCTGCCGCATGGTGAGCAGGACCCCGAAGGCGTAGCGCCGCTCCGCCTCCGACCAGAACCCGGCCGGGGACAGGGCGGTCACCGACCGCGCGAGCTTCTCGCGGCCGAGCTCCAGGGCGAGCAGACCGCCCAGCGAATTGCCCGCCACATGCGGACGCACGAGCTCCATGGCCTCGCAGAACGCGCCGAACACGGCCGTCGTCGTGGGCAGGTCGTAGGCGAGGCCGTCAGGCAGAGCGGGGGAGGCGCCGAATCCGGGCAGGTCCACGGCGATCACGTCGCGCTCGGTCGCGAGGATGTCCACCACCGGGTCCCAGGCCTGCCGGTGATGACCGATGCCGTGCAGTAGGAGCAGCGGTTCGCCGCTGCCCACGCGCGTGTAGGACACGGTCACGGGCTGTGGGCCACGGGGAGAGGGAACCTTGAAGGAGACGGTGGCGGACATGGGGGTGCTCCTCGTCTGGGGCTCGCCGGCGGACGCCGTGTAGACAGCTTGTCAGCAATTGCTACCGACGGGTAGCCCCCGGGTGGGGGCTACCTCGCAGCCGTACGGCCCTCAATGAGAGATTTTCATCGTGATTTCGCAGGTCACGGGGCTGGCGTGGGTCGGGAGTGATGTGCTCGCGGAGGCTGAGGGCATGATCGCTTGACGGAGATCGTCCGTCACCTCTGCACTTCGGTGTTCGCGAGGACGAGGAGGGCCCGCAGGAGGGTGGTCGCGTGGCGGGCGTGCATGCGGACCTTGGTGAGGCAGCGCCACGATTTCAGGTTGGCGAAGCCGTGCTCGACGGCGGCGCGTTCGCGGTTGAGCAGGCGGTTTGCTTCCCTCTCCGCGTCGGTGAGCTGGTGCTTGCGGGTGGCCTTGCGGCCGGTGATGATCACCGGGTTGTCGTCGGGGGCGTCATCCAGGCCACGAATCCGAGATCGGCCAGGGCGCCGAGGCCGACCTCTTGCAGGTGTCCGGTGATCTTGTTGCGGCGGGCGGTGGTGATCTCGCTGGACCGGCCCGGCTTCGCTGCCGAGATCCAGATCAGGTTGCCTTTCTCATCGGTCAGCGCGAGAAACAGCAGGCCATGCGCCTTGTGTTTGCCGCTGTAGTTCTTCCGGTTGTCTCTCCCGGTGCGGCGCCGGGTGCGGATCAGGGTGCCGTCCAGCAGGACCACGACCCCGCCGACGCGGGCGATCTCCTTCAGCGCGCGGTCCAGGCGCGGGGCGCGGGCGGACAGCAGGCGGATCACTTCCAGCACCCAGCGGCGCACGGTGGAGGCGGAGACCGCGTTGCCGCCGGCCATGTCAGAAAGACGCTGGTCGTGGCGGAGCACCGCGAGCACGATGACGGCCTGGGTGCCGGAACTGACCTTGCGCCAGCGGGTGTTCAGCCGGTTGCGTTCCTGGCGTATCAGGCCGCCGACGAGATCGAGGGTCCGCTTCGACACCGGAAGCCGACCCGAACACCACCTCGGCGGCCTCCAGCCGGGCCAACTGCGACTCGATTCCGGACAGTTCCTTGCGAAGCAGCTCAGCCCGTCCTTCCAACGCAAGCCGTTGCTGGCCCGCACGGAAGGTGACGTACGGTGAGCGGCGCCGACAACGTCGTATGGCTGGGCACCCCGGCCTTCCCCGAGGCGGCGCGCACCGCGCTCGCCGACACCCGGCTGCGGGCGAACCTGCGCCGGGCGACGGGCACCATCCGGGACAAGCGGCTGGCGGTCACCTCCGAACTGGAGGACTGGGAGGAACTGCGGGAGAGGGCCGCCGCGGTCAAACGTCACACCCTGCGCCACCTCGACCACCATCTCTCGTGAAGCAGACCGGCGAGGACGAGGTCGTCAAGGTCAAGTCGATGGCGACCCAGGAGATCGGTCTCAACGAGGCGCTGGCGGACGCGGGTATCCGCGCGTACGAGACCGATCTCGCGGAACTCATCGTGCAGCTGGACGGCGACCGCCCGTCGCACATCCTCGTGCCCGCCATCCACCGGGGCCGCTCCGAGATCCGGGAGATCTTCCGGCGGGAGATGAGGAAGTGGGGCAGGCCGGCTCCCGACGAACTCACCGACGACCCCCGTGACCTCGCCGAGGCGGCCCGGCTCCATCTGCGGGAGAAGTTCCTGCGCGCCAAGGTCGCCGTCTCCGGCGCCAACTTCGCGGCGGCCGACACCGGAACGGTCGTGGTCGTGGAGTCGGAGGGCAACGGGCGGATGTGCCTGACCCTGCCGGACACGCTGATCACCTTCATGGGCATCGAGAAGGTGCTTCCGTCCTTCGCCGACCTCGATGTCTTCGTCCAGCTCCTGCCGCGCTCGTCCACGGGAGAGCGGATGAATCCGTACACCTCGCTGTGGACGGGCGTCACCGAGGGCGACGGCCCGCAGACCTTCCATCTGATCCTCCTCGACAACGGCCGCACCGCGCCCCTCGCCGACGAGGTCGGGCGCCGGGCGCTGTCCTGTATTCGCTGCTCCGCTTGCCTGAACGTCTGCCCGGTCTACGAGCGCACCGGCGGCCACGCCTACGGCTCCGTCTATCCCGGCCCAATCGGCGCCGTGCTCACCCCGCAGCTGGTCGGCGTCGAGAACGCGGCCTCGCTGCTCTGCGGCGCCTGCTACGACGCCCGCCCCGTGAAGATCGACATCCCGGAGGTGCTGGTCCACCTACGGGCAGAGGCGGTGGAGGCCAAACGCCGTGCGCGGCTGCTGCCCACCACCGAGGCGCTCGCCATGAAAGCCGCGGGCGCCGTCCTGTCCTCTCCCGGGCGGCTGGCGGCGGCACAAAGGGTCGCCGCCCTGAGAGCACGGCTGGTGGCCCGCAACGGCCGGATCGGCGCCCTGCCAGGCCCGCTGGTCCGCCACCCGTGACACGCCGGCCCCACCCCGGGAGTCACTGCGCGCCTGGTGGCGCCGTACGAGACCACGTGTGAGAGAAGACAGCCGTACGACGGCGGGAGGCAAGGAATGTCGATGAACGGCCGCGAGACCGTCCTGAGCGCGGTTCGGGCAGCCCTGTCCGGTGTTCCCGGCTCCGAGCGCCCCGACGATCTGCCACGTCCGCGTGGTCGCCGCGCCGACCACGCGGGAGAGGACGTCGTGGGGCTGTTCGCCGAGCGTGCCGCCGAGTACCGCGCCACAGTGGTCCGTGTTCCGGCAGCCGGTGCCGCGGCGGCCGTGGGCCGCGCTCTGCGCTGTACCGGAGCACGTTCCCTCGTGGTGCCGTAGGACTCCCCGAAGGCCTGGTCCCGGACGGCCCCTGGTCGCTGCCGGCGGACGTCCCGCCGCTGACCGTCGGACAGCTCGACTCGGCGGACGCCGTCGTCACCACGGTCGCCGCGGCCATCGCCGTCACCGGCACCGTGGTCCTCGACCACGGTCGGGGCCAGGGACGGCGGGCACTGACGCTGCTCCCGGCCCAGCACATCTGCCTGGTCCGGGCCGATCAGATCACACCCGACGTGCCCGATGCGCTCCGCCGCCTCGACCCGTCGCGGCCGCTGACACTCATCTCAGGCCCCTCGGCGACCAGCGACATCGAGCTGGAGCGGGTCCGGACATCACGGTTTCGCAGTGCGGTCAGGTGGCCGCGCTGCGAAGCCGTGTGCAGTTTCCACGCATCGACCGTGATAGATCCGATCTATTCTTGCGCGTTGACCTGATCATGGGGCAGTGACGTGGAGCTTTCTTATTTCTGTCCTTAGCTCTAGACAAGACGTGAGGGCGTAGCCCTTAATACATCCGATGTCCGAGAAGGATGTGGCCTGAGCGGACACGAGCCGCCGTTCCCCGCCGTCCGGGCTGAGTCACGGACAAACGACTGTCGACACGCCCCGTGTCCTTCACCCCTTCTGGAGCCGCACATGACCTCCGCTCCCCTCAGCAGGCGCTCCCTCATCAAGGCCGCCGCCCTCGCCGGCGGCACCGTGGCCTTCGGGCTGCCGCAGGCCCTGTGGCCCACCGCCGCCGAGGCGTACTCGGTCCCCTCGAAGATGGACTGGTGGTACCAGGCCCGGTTCGGGATGTTCATCCACTTCGGGTCCTACTCCTACCTCGGCCACGGCGAGTGGGCCTTCAGCTCCGAGAGCTGGTCCAAGGCCAACTACCAGACCCAGGTGTCCGCGCACTTCAACCCCACCGCGTTCAACGCGGCAACCATCGCCCAACTGGCGGCGGACGCCGGCATGAAGTACCTGGTCATCACTGCCAAACACCATGAAGGCTTCGCCATGTGGGACTCCAACGTCCCCAGCTTCACCGACACCACCGGCACCAAGCTGTACAACCTGCACGACTACGCCGGTGTCCAGGGTGATCTGCTGGCGGCGCTCAAGACCGAGTGCGAGGCACGAGGCGTCAAATTCGGGCTCTACTACTCGATCCTGGACTGGAACCACCCCTCCCAGACCATCCGAAGCGGCGGTGTCACCACGATGGCATCGCAGGCTGCCCGCACAGGTTATATCGCGGACATGAAAGCCCAACTGCAGGAGCTGCTGGACCGCTACGACCCGGCGCTCCTGTGGTTCGACGGCGACTGGTTCGGCGAACCCTCCAGCCCCACCCTCCAGGACTGGTGGCTGCGGTCGGACGGTGTCGACCTCTACAACTGGCTGATCGCCCGCAAGCCCGGACTCGTCGTCAACGAACGGGTCAAGCGGGACCTCGGTCTGGGCGACTACACGGTCGCGGAGTTCGGTGTCCCCAACGCGCCGCTGGAGCGCCAGTGGGAGAGATGCGACACGATGAACGGTGCCTGGGGCTACCAGGCGGGCCGAGAGAACTCCTACCGCCCCGTCAAGGATTTCGTTCAGGAGCTCGTCACCTGCGTCTCGCGGGACGGCAACTTCCTGCTGAACATCGGCCCCAAGGGCGACGGCTCGGTCACCGCCGGATCCGTGACCATCCTGCGCGGCCTGGCCTCCTGGATGGCGACGTACGGCGACAGCGTGCACGGAGCCACGGCAAGCCCCTTCACCACCGACCCCACTTGGGGGAGGGCCACCAAGAAGGACGGCAAGCTGTTCGCCCACGTCTTCACCTGGCCCGCGGGCGGCGTGCTGCAGATCCCGGCGATCACCAACACGATCAGCCGCGTCTACCTGATGAACAACCCCTCGGCCTCGCTCACCTACACCGTCAGCGGCGGCCAGATCAGCGTCACCGTGCCGGCTACCGCCCCGGACGCCAATGACTCCGTGGTCTGCGTCGAGGTCAGCGGCGTCCCCACGGCCGCCGGCGGAGCCCGGGTGACCGTGTTCCAGGACGTGAGTTACTCCTCGGCGAGCGCCGTCCTGACGCTGGGCAGCTACACCTCCTCCCAGCTGTCGGCCGCGGGGGTGGGGTCCGCGACCATCTCCTCGCTGAGGGTGCCCCAGGGCTACCGGGTGACGGGCTACTCCGGCGACAACTTCACCGGCACGGCCTGGACGTTCACCGCGGACAATCCCGACCTGCGGGTGACCGGCAACAACGACGCCATCGTCTCGCTGAAGGTCACCTTCAATCCGGCCACGTACTTCCGTCTGATCAACGTCACCGACGGTCTGGCCCTGGACAGCGGCGGCAACGTCGCCAGCGGCTCGAACCTCAAGCAGTGGACCCCGGTCGACAGCCCCAACCTCCAGTGGCAGGCCGTAGACCTCGGCGACGGCTACTACAGGCTGGTCAACCGCGCCAACGGCATGGTCGCCGACGGCTGGGGCTCGACCAGCGACGGCGCTCCAGCCCAGCAAGCGGCCTGGAACGGCGGCCCCCACCAGCAGTGGAAGGTAACCGACCGCGGCAACGGCCAGTACTCGATCGCCAACCGCACCACCGGACTCGTCCTCGACGGCGGCGGACAGGTCCCCTCCGGATCCGTGACCAAGCAGTGGACCTGGGTGACCAACAACAACCTGCTGTGGACGTTCCAGCCCACCTCCTGACCACCCGTCATCGCCGCGCCGCCCGTACCTCTTCCCGGGCCACAGGGCCACGACGTGCCTCCTGCGTGGCCGCTGTGGGCCGGGGTCCCTCCGGCGCGCACGTCTCCACGAAGAAGACGCGCACGTCCCCACGCGGAAGAGCCGCACGTCCCCACCCAGCAAAGAAGGGCCGCACATGCACACCTCCCGAAGACTCACCGCCAGACTCACGGCCACGGCATCCGCCGCCTGTCTGGCCGCCGCAGGACTCGCGCTCGTCCCGGCGGGAGAGGCCTCGGCCGCGGGCGCGCCGCAGGGCGGCCACGTCTACGCGCTGACGGCGGCCAACAGCGGCAAGAACGCCGCCGTGCTGTCGGACTCCCTGGCCAACGCAGCGACGGTCGTGCAGAAGACCGCCTCCGGCGGCCCCGGCCAGCTGTGGGAGGCGGTCGACCACGGCGACGGCACCTTCTCGCTGGTCAACATCAACAGCGGCAAGTGCATGGACGTCCAGAACGGCTCCACGAACGCGGGGGCCGCGATCATCCAGTGGCCCTGCACCGGCGCCGGCAACCAGAACTGGACCTTCAGCGGTTCGGCGATCGTCTCCGCCCGCAGCGGCCTGTGCCTGGACGTCTCCGACGGCTCCACCGCGGAGGACCACGCGATCATCCAGTGGACCTGCAAGAACACCACCAACCAGCAGTGGAGCCTGACCGAGCGCCCACGCTCGGCGACCTGGGGCCCGAGCATGGTCAGCGGCGGCCAGACCTTCACCTCGCAGACCATCCGGATGGTCGTCCACAACAACACCTCCGGCGCGGGACTGCGCATCCGACTGTCCAACCTGCGCAGCACGACCGCCCTCTCGGTCGGGGCCGTCACCGTGGCCGTCCAGTCCAGCGGCGCCACCGCGGTCGCGGGCACCACACACACCGTCACCTTCGGCCGGTCGGCCACGCCGACCATCCCCGCCGGGCAGGAACTGACCAGCGACGTCATACCGATGCCGGTCGCCGCGGAGCAGAACCTGCTGGTGAGCGTCTACCTCCCGGGCACCACCGGCGCCTCCACCTACCACTACGACGCCCACCAGACCTCGTACCTGTCCGCCGCGGGCACCGGCAACCACGCCGCCGAGGCGGCCGCGACGAACTTCACCACCACCACGAACCACTGGTTCTACGTCGCCGGACTCGACGTCGTGTCACCCACGGCCAAGGGAACCGTCGTGGCCATCGGCGACTCCATCACCGACGGCTCCATCGCCACCGACAACGCCAACCAGCGCTGGCCCGACTACCTCGCCCGGCGGCTGCAGGCCCAGTCCGGCGGCCAGCGCCTCGGCGTGGCCGATGCGGGCATCGGCGGCAACCGGGTGGTCACCGACAGCCCGTCCGCGCAGCAGGGCATCGCGGCCGTCACCCGGTTCTCCCACGACGTCCTGACCCAGCCGGGCGTGAAGGACGCCATCCTGCTGGAGGGCATCAACGACATCAACCAAACCAGCGTCACCGCCGACCAGATCATCGCCGGCTACCAGACCATGATCAACCAGGCGCGCCAGGCAGGCGTCCGGATCATCGGTGGGACCATCCTGCCGAACTCCACGCAGACCGCAGCCAAGGCCGCCATCCGCGCCCAGGTCAACCAGTGGATCCGGACCAGCGGCGCGTTCGACGCGGTGATCGACTTCGACGCGGCGCTCCGGGACCCGGCCAACCCGGCGCAGCTGCTCCCCGCCTACGACAGCGGCGACCATCTGCACCCCAACAGCGCGGGCATGCAGGCCATGGCCAACACGGTGAACCTCTCGCTGCTCACCTCCTGAGCGGTGCCCACCTCCCGGACGGCGTAGTTCCGTTCGGCGCCCCGTCTCCGCGTACGGGGCACCGGACGGAACGGCCCGTCATCCGTGCGCCTGCGGGCAGCTGCTGCCGACGATGACGGCCAAGGCATACCGGCTCCTCTGCCCTTCTCGTCGGTCAGCGCGAGAAACAGCAGGCCATGGGCCTTATGTTTCCCGCTGTAGTTCTTGCGGTTGTCCGTCCCGGTGCGGCGGCGGGTGCGGATCAGGGTGCCGTCCAGCAGGACGACCTGATCTGGATCTCCTCAGCCCGGCCCCGGCCGGTCCAGCGAGATCACCACCGCCCGCCACGACAAGCTCACCGAGCTGCGCGAGGCCGGCCTCGGCGCCCTGGCCGACCTCGGCTTCGTCGGCCTGGACGACGACCCCGACGACCACCCCGCGATCATCACCGGCCGCAAAGCCACCCGGAACCACAAGCTCACCGAGGGGGAGAAGGAGGCGAACCGTCTGCTCAGCCGCGAACGCGCCGTCGGCGAGCACGGCTTCGCCAACCTCAAGACCTGGCGCTGCCTCACCAAGGTCCGCATGCACGCCCGCCACGCGACCACCCTCCTGCGGGCCCTCCTCGTCCTCGCGAACACCGAGATCCAGAGGTGACCGACGATCTCCCCGGAACGATCACGCTCCTGACCGGCACGAGCACGTCAACTCAGGGCCACACCAGCCCCGTGAACTGCGAAAACAGGATGAAAACCTCTCAATGCCCCCTGCGCACCTCGATGTTGAACTCCGCGTGCCCGAGATTCCGGAAGAGGTCGAGCCACAACGGCAGCAGCATCTCCACGCTCCGCGCCGACCGGATGCCACCCAGGTCGAGCACCCGGTGCGGCGGCCACCCGAACTCCCCGAGGAGACCGATGACCTGCTCCTTGGCGCTCGCGTCCGTACCGCACACGAAGATCTGGTGTTCGCCCGGCACCAGCGAGGGATCCACCATCACGTTGGAGTTGACGGTGTTGAGGGTCTTCACCACACGCGCGTGCGGGAACGCGCGCTGGATCTGCTCGCCCACGCTGTCCGACTCGACGGGCGACAGCCTCAGCTCCCCGTCCTCGAACGCCATCGGGTTGGAGACGTCGACGACGACCTTCCCGTCGAGGTTCTCCGCCCCCGCCGCCTCCAGAGCCGTGAGCGCCACCCGGCCCCCGACGGCGACCACGACCACCTCGGCGGACGAGGCCGCCTCCGCGAACGTGCCGGCCTGTGCTCCCGCGCCGGCGCCGCGCGCCCACTCCAGGGCGGTGGGGTTGTCCTTCGAGCGGGAACCCAGAGTCACCTCGTGGCCCAGCTCCGCAAGCTTTCCGCCGAGCGTACGGCCGACCTCGCCCGTGCCCAGAACCCCGTACCGCATGGCCACCTCCGCAACTCCGGCCGCCGACCCCCGACGGCCCGCGGGTCATTCTGCTCCGGGACACATGGATTTCTCCTGGACATGTCCGGACGCGTCGCATGGGATGGTGCCGTGACCACGGACACCGGAACCGACGTCTTCGAAGACCACCGCCCCGTCCTCATGGGCGTCGCCTACCGCATGCTCGGGCGGGTGGCCGACGCGGAGGACGTCGTCCAGGAGGCGTGGCTGCGCTGGTCCGGCGCCGACCGCGCCGAGGTGCGGGAACCGCGCGGCTATCTGGTGCGCATCACCACCCGCCTCGCCATCGACCGGCTGCGCCAGGTCAAGGCGCGCAACGAGGCGTACGTCGGGCCCTGGCTGCCCGAGCCGTACGTGACCGACTTCGGGGACACCGTCCCGGACACCGCCGAGCGGGCCGTGCTCGCCGACTCCGTCTCCCTGGCCGTCCTCGTCGTCCTGGAGTCGCTGTCGCCGCTGGAGCGGGCCGTGTTCGTGCTCAGAGAGGCCTTCGGCTACCCCTACGCGGACATCGCCGCCATGCTGGAGCGCGGCGAGCCGGCCGTGCGCCAGCTGGCCGGGCGGGCCCGCAGGCACGTCGAGGAGCGCCGGCCGCGCTACGAGGTCGACCCCGGCCGGCGTCGTGAGCTGACCGAGCGGTTCCTCGCCGCCGCCGGGGAAGGCGATCTGGAAGGTCTCATGGCGCTGCTCGCGCCCGATGTGCGCCTGGTGGGCGACAGCGGCGGCAAGTCCCGGGCGCCGCTGCGGGTCCTGGAGAGCGCCGACAAGGTGGGCCGTTTCCTCGTCGGGGTCGCCCAGAAGGGCGTGGCGGACCTGTCCTTCCGCTTCATGGAGATCAACGGCGGCCTCGCGGTCGTCATCCTCTCGGCGGGCAAACCCGACAGCGTCTTCCAGGTGGACGTCTTCGAGGGGCGCATCCAGGCCGTCTACATCATGCGCAACCCCGACAAGCTGCTGTCGCTGGCCGAGGTCTAGGCGGCGCGGACGGGCCCGTACGAACGCCGTGTGAACGCTGTGCGGCAGGTGCCCCGCGCCGCGCGGACGGGATCGAGGATTGGTCTTGACCAAGGGTTTGGGCCGCCCTATGGTCGCAGATAAGTGCAACAACCTTTAATAAACAAGGGCGCTAAAACGCCGCCGGACCACGGCGATTGCGGAGGACAGGGTGGGGACCACGCAGCTGGAATCGGTGCCGGAACCGAAGTACTGGCATCTCAAGACCGTGCTCAGTGAGGCATTGGACTCCGAGTTCTCCGTGGGCGAGATCCTGCCGAACGAGCGCGACCTGGCCGCCCGCTTCGGCGTCGCCCGCGCCACGCTCCGCCAGGCACTGGAGCAGCTCGAACTGGAAGGCAGGCTGCAGCGCCGACGCGGTGTCGGCACGACCGTCGCCCCGCCGCGCGTGGGCGTCGCTGTCGGCACGGAGCAGCACGCCTGGCCGGGAGCGGCCGGGGACGTGTGGCAGGCCGCCGACTGCACGGCGGCGGCCCCGCCCGCGGCCGTCGCCGCCGCGCTGGAGACGGGCCCGGACGAGACCGTGTACACGGTGCGCCGCTCCCGTGTGTCAAACGGCCAGCCCGTCGCCGCGGAGCTGCTCTACATCCCGGCGTCGTCGGTGCCCGACCTCTCCGCCATAGACGCGCCGTCCGGACCGGCACGCGCGCGTGCGGTGCTGCGCGAGCTGCACCGGCTGGAGCTGGAGGGGCAGGACAGCTCCGTGGAGCTCGGCTCCGCCCGCGCGGACGACGCCAAGGAACTGGACCGGCTGCCGGGGGCGCCCGTGCTCGTCGTCACCACCCGCTTCCTCGCCGACGGCCGCACCGCGGCCCTCTCCGTCGCCACCTACAGGGCGGACACCTGCCGCCTGACCTTCGGCGACTCGGGAGGCGTGGAGATCCACCAGGGACCCGAGCGCCAGGCGTCCTGACACCCGCGCACGTCACTCGTGCTGTGCCCCGGGACCGCTCCGGGGCACAGCACGCGTGCGTGCCCCGGTCTCAGCGCCGCGCCGTCATCGTGCCCTCGACCGCGAACAGCTGCTCCTCCACGTGGTCCAGGGCGAGCCGGAGCGCGCCGGTCGCCACCGCGGCCTCGCCGAGGAGCGACAGGGTGACCTTCGGCGGGCGCAGACAGTAACGCGCCAACTCGCGGCGCAGGGGGTCCAGTACGCCGTCCAGGCCGGCCGCCCAGCCGCCGATGACGACGAGTTCCGGGTCGAGGGCCAGGACCAGGGCGGCCACGTCGTGGACGAGCCGCTGGATGAAGCGGTCGACGGCCGCGCGGGCCCGCTGGTCTCCCTCCCGGGCCTGCGCGAAGACCTCGGCGACGGCCTGTTCGTCCAGCGGGTGCAGCGGCTCGTCGGTGGTGGACAGCAGCGTCTCGGGGGTCACCTCGCGGCCCAGCAGATGCAGCGCGCCGATCTCGCCGGCCGCCCCTCCGTACCCCCGGTGCAACTGCCCGCCGATCAGCGAACCGGCTCCGGGGCTCAGCCCGGCCAGCACCATCACTACGTCGTCGGACTCGGTGGCCGCGCCCTTCCAGTGCTCCGCGACGGCCGCGGCGTTGGCGTCGTTCTCGACGAGCACCGGGCACTTGAAGGACCGGCTGAGCCGTTCGCCCAGACGCAGCCCCGTCCACTCGGGCAGCGCGGCGCACAGCCGTACGGTGCCGTCCGCCTCGACGATCCCGGGCGAGGCGACTCCCACGGCCCGCAGCGAGCCGCGAGCGACCCCGGCCCGGCGCAGCAGTTCGGCCACCGCGGTGCGCAGCCGCTCCAGGCGCTCGTCGGCGGGAGCCGTCTCGTCGACGTCCTTCGCGACCGAGCCGAGCACCCGTCCGTCGAGGTCGGCGAGGAGCGCGGCAACGCGGTGGGGCCCGATGTCCAGACCCAGCAGATGTCCGGCCTCGGCCCGGAACCGGAAGCGCCGCGCGGGCCGCCCCTGGCGTCGTACGACGCTCTCGTCGGCCGCCTTCTCGACGACGTAACCCACCTCGATGAGGCCCTCGACGACACCTTCCACGGTCGGCCGGGACAGTCCGGTCACCCGGGTGATCTCCGTCAGTGTCGCCGCGTCCGTGGCACGCAGCGCGTGCAGCACCACCGCGGAGTTGATCCTTCGCAGCAGCGAGGGGTCCCCGCCGGTCAGCTGCCCCAACGTCCCGTCCTCCCAGCTCGTGCGCGTGTTGGCCGGATCGTACCGGGTCGCTCCGCCGGGTTGTGCCGCTCGGGAGTGCCGCGCTGCGCCGTCGTGGCTGGTCGCGCCCCGCGGCGGAGCCGCTGATGGCACGGCCCCGCGCCCTTCGGGGCACGCCCATCAGCCCGGGGCCACGAAGCCCGACTCGTACGCGGCGATCACGGCCTGAGTGCGATCACGCGCGCCGAGTTTCGCCAGTACGGCGCTCACGTGCGACTTCACTGTCTCCGTGCCGACGATCAGTCGGGCGGCGATCTCCGCGTTGGACAGCCCGCGGGCCATCAGCCGCAACACCTCGGCCTCCCGTTCGGTCAGCCGGGCCCGTTCCATCGCGTCCCGGGCGGCCCGGTTGCCGTCGCTCTCGCCGTACTCGGCGGCCAACTGCCGCACGGAGGCCGGGAACAGCAGCGACTCGCCCTCCGCGACCAGCCGCACCGCGTGCACGATCTCGGCCGGGCGGGCCCGCTTCAGCAGGAACCCGTCGGCGCCGGCCCGCAGCGCCTCGTACACGTACTCGTCGTTCTCGAACGTCGTCACCACGAGGATCTTCGGCGGCTCGTCGACCGTCCGCAGCACCGCGCGCGTGGCCTCGATGCCGTCCAGCAGCGGCATCCGTACGTCCATGGCGACCACGTCGGGCCGCAGCCGGCGCACGAGCGGGATCACCGCCGCCCCGTCGGCGGCCTCCCCAACGACCTCGATGTCGGGCTGCGCCTCCAGAACGGCCCGCAGACCGGCGCGTACGAGGGGCTCGTCGTCGACGAGGAGAACGGTGACCGGCATCCGGACAGCGTAGATCAGCTCAACGGCAGCTCCACATGTACCTGCCAGTCGCCCTCGTCCGGCCCGGTTCGCGCGCGGCCGCCCAGCAGGGCCGCGCGCTCGCGTATACCGCGCAGCCCGCTGCCCCGGCCGGGCCCCGATATGTCGGCGGTCAGCGGATTGCGGACCTCCAGGGTGAGGGCGGCGTCCGTGACCTCGACGCGGACGCGCACGGGGACGGCTCCCGCGTGCCGCAGCACATTGGTCAGAGCTTCCTGGAGGATGCGGTAGCCCTCGCGGGAGACCGGTCCCGGGATCGACTCCAGCGGACCGGACACGTCCGAGTCGACCTTCGCGCCCGACGCGCGCGCGGACTCCAGGAGACGGTCCGCCTCCACCAGCGTCGGACGGCTGCTCACCGGCCGCTGCGCCTCCCGCAGCACTCCGAGCACCCGCTCCAGGTCCTCCAGCGCGGCCCGCCCGGTCTCCTCGATGGCGGCCAGGGCCCGGTCGGTGAAGGCCGGGTCGCCCGCCGTTCGGGCCGCGCCCGCCTGCACCACGGCCACCGTCAGCGCGTGACCGATCGAGTCGTGCAGTTCACGGGCGATCCGGTTGCGCTCCAGAAGCTGCTCGGTGCGCTCCTCCAGGGCCGTGAGGCGTTCGGCGGCGGACGGGCCGAGCAGTCGGCGCGCGACGCCGGTGATCAGCTCCCCCAGGCCGACCACGACCCCGTACAGCGCGACGAGCGGAACCGGCACCAACAGCCAGTACGCCCAGTGCGGTCGAGCCTCGCGCAGGAGCGGGACGGCAGCGTCCGGGGTGTGTCCGAGCGAGATGCGGGCCAGCTCGTAGGCCAGAGCCGGCAGCCATACGCAGCTCGCCGAGGCCACCGCGCCCAGTGCCATGCGTACCTCGAGCCACAGCACTGTGCGCAGCCGGTCCCGCCAAGTCGCCGCCGGGCTCACGGAGATGCCCGAGTCCTGCTCACTCGGTGTCAGCAGCAGCCGCGCCTGCACCCCTTCGCCCAGCCGCACCGCCGGGATGAACCCGACCGGCACGAGCACGGCCGCGGGCAGCCACCACGTCGACATGTCGATGTAGAGCCACACGCTGACGATGAGAATCGGCACCCACAGGTGCAGCAGCCGTGTGTACGTCGTCCCCCGGAGCAACGGGCGCAGAAAGCGGGCCATTTCGTCATCGTGCCAGCCGCCACTGACAACGGGCTTCCCCCGCGTGGGGGAGAGGATCTCCACCCGTGGGGGAGGAGATCACCCCACTCCGGCGGCGACGCTGCTGCCATGACCAGAATCGACGTCGACAACCTCACCAAGGAGTACGGCACCCGGCGGGCCGTGGACCACCTCACCTTCACCGTCCACCCCGGCAAGGTCACCGGCTTCCTCGGCCCCAACGGCGCCGGAAAGTCCACCACCATGCGGCTCGTGCTCGGCCTCGACCGGCCGACCTCCGGTACCGCCACGGTCGGCGGCCGCGCCTACGCCACGCTCCGCGAACCGCTGCGCCACGTCGGCGCCCTGCTCGACGCGGACGCCGCGCACGGCTCCCGTACCGGCCGGGACCATCTGCGCGCACTGGCCGCGAGCAACCGCATCCCGCGGCGCCGGGTGGACGAGGTACTGGCGCAGGCCGGGCTGTCGTCGGTGGCGCGCCGACGGGTGAAGACGTACTCCCTCGGCATGCGCCAGCGCCTCGGGATCGCCGCCGCACTGCTGGGCGACCCCGAGGTGGTCATGCTCGATGAACCCTCCAACGGCCTCGACCCCGAAGGCATCGTCTGGATCCGCGCGTTGCTGCGCCGGCTCGCGGGCGAGGGGCGCACCGTGCTGGTCTCCAGCCACCTCATGAACGAGACCGCGTCGTTCGCCGACCATCTGGTGGTCCTGGGACGTGGACGTCTGCTGGCCGACACCCCGATGCGGGAGTTCATCGACGCGCGCGTGCAGCCACGTGTGCGGATCCGGACGACGGACGCCACCGCCCTCAAGAGCGTCCTGGCACGGCACGGACACGACGCGGTGGAGCACGTGGACGGGCACTGGATCGTGGACCACGCACGCGTGGACGACATCGGGCGCCTCGTCTCCGCCGCCGGCGTGCCGGTCCTCGAACTCGCCTCGGAGGAAGGCACGTTGGAGCAGGCGTATCTGGACCTCACCGGCGCAGAGACCGAGTTCACCGCACAGCCCCAGGAGGCCTGACCATGGAATTCACGCCCGTACTCCACGCGGAGTGGCTCAAGATCCGTACCCTGCGGTCGCTCGTCGGCGGCCTCGCCGCCGTGCTGCTCGCCACCACCCTGTTCTCGGCCCTCGCCGGCGCCGACAGCGACGGAGCGGACTTCGACCCGCTGTTCTCCGTCTTCTTCGGCGTCAACTTCGGGCAGATCGCGGCGATCGCGTTCGGTACGACCGCGGTGTCGTCCGAGTTCCGGGGCGGCGCCCTGCGCGTCAGCCTGGCCGCGGTGCCGCGGCGCGGGCGGTGGTTCGCCGCCAAGGCGGTGGCGATCGCCGTACCCGTGCTGGTCGTCGGGCTGGTGGGCGGTGCGGTGAGTCTGGCCGTCGGCAGAGCCGCCCTCGGAGTGAAGGCCGACGGGCTGAGCTGGAGCGAGGAACTGCGCGCGGTCGTCGGCTGCGGGGTCTATCTGACGCTGATGGCGCTGCTCGCGGCGGGACTGACGGCCGTCCTGCGCAGTGGCGTCGCCACCCTGAGCATCCTCATCCCGTTCCTGCTCATCGTCTCCTTCGTCATCGGCGACATGTCCGGTTCCGTCGCGGACGTCCTGCCGGACCGGGCGGGCCAGGTGGCGCTCCACGAGACATGGACCGGCACGCTCGGACCGTGGACAGGGCTTGCGGTGACGGGGCTGTGGGCGGGGGTCGCGCTGCTGGCCGGGGTGTGGAGCGTGCGGCGCCGGGATGCCTGACACCTCACCAATTGTCAGTGCCGGCCGGTTTACTGGACCACATGGACATCGCACAGCACATCGCCCGCATCGAAGAGCTGTGCTTCCGCCCCTTTCCGGCGGAACACGGCTACCACATCGCGGAGTTAGAGAGCAGTCATGGCCTCAGAGGCGGCGACGGCGCCGAGCGAGCGGTGACGGTGGATCAGTACGAGAAGGTCCGGGACGCCCTCTACGAGGAACTGGCGCCGCGCTGGGGTGAAACCGCCCCCTGGAACCTGCAGACGGTTCTGCTGCGCACCGAGCGGGAGGAGATACCGGAGCCGTGGGCCACTCTCAGCGCACGCGCGCGCGTGGCCTACGGCTGGGAGGTGGTGGGCACCGGCCGCTGGGCCGCCGTGGCCGTCGCCGACCGGGACGAGGCGGACGAAGTCCAGCTCGTCGCCGTGGTCACTGAGACAGACCCGCCCTGACCCGCAACCGCCCGAACTCCTCCGCCATCGTCTCAGCCGTCCAATGCGCGTTCAGTCCGCTCGGATTCGGCAGCACCCACACCCGCGTCTCCCCGATCGTCCGCTCCTGCGGCCCCACCTGGGCCTTGCGGTCGTCGAAGGCCGCCCGGTAGGCGGTCACCCCCACCACGGCCAGCCAGCGCGGCCGCAGTCGTGCCACCTTCAGCGCCAGCTGCCGCCCGCCGTCGCGGTACTCCTGCGCACTCAGCTCGTCGGCCCGCGCGCTAGCCCTCGCCACCACGTTCGTGATCCCGAGCCCGTAGGACAGCAACTTGCCCTGTTCCGACGGCTTCAACAGCCTGGGCGTGAAGCCGGACAGGTGCAGCACGGGCCAGAAGCGGTTGCCCGGCCGGGCGAAGTGGTGGCCCGTCGCCGCCGTCATCAACCCGGGGTTGATGCCGCAGAACAGGACACCGAGGCCGTCCGCGACCACGTCCGGGACGAGGCGGTCGCGGGCGGCCTCCAGTTCCGCCTGGGTGAAGCGGGTCAGAGGATCGCCCCCGGGGTGTAGCCCGCGGCCTCCGGGTGCTGCTTCACGATCTCCTCGATGCGGCCGACGACCGCGGCGACCTGGTCGGCCGCGGCACCGGTGAAGGACAGCTTGTCGGCCATCAAGGCGTCGAGCTGGGCACGGTCGAGAGGGATGCGCTCGTCGGCGGCCAGCTTGTCGAGGAGTTCGTTGCGCTCGGCGCCCTGCTCGCGCATGGCGAGCGCGGAGGCGACGGCGTTCTCCTTGATGGCCTCGTGCGCGAGCTCACGCCCGACGCCCGCGCGCACCGCGCCCATCAGCACCTTGGTCGTGGCGAGGAAGGGGAGGTAGCGGTCGAGTTCACGCGCGACCACCGCAGGGAAGGCGCCGAACTCGTCGAGCACCGTCAGGAACGTCTCCAGCAGACCGTCCAGAGCGAAGAACGCGTCCGGGAGAGCCACTCGGCGGACCACCGAGCAGGACACGTCGCCCTCGTTCCACTGGTCGCCGGCCAGCTCGCCGGTCATCGACGCGTAGCCGCGCAGGATGACCATCAGACCGTTGACGCGCTCGCAGGACCGCGTGTTCATCTTGTGCGGCATCGCGGAGGAACCGACCTGGCCCGGCTTGAAGCCCTCGGTGACCAGCTCGTGCCCGGCCATCAGCCGGATCGTCTTGGCCAGCGACGAAGGCGCCGCCGCCAGCTGCACCAGCGCCGTCACGACCTCGTAGTCCAGCGAACGCGGATAGACCTGGCCGACCGAGGTGAACGCCTGCGAGAAGCCCAGGTGCCGGGCGATCCGCTGCTCCAGGTCCGCCAGCTTCGCCGCGTCCCCGCCCAGCAGGTCCAGCATGTCCTGCGCCGTGCCGACTGGGCCCTTGATGCCGCGCAGCGGGTAGCGGCCCAGCAGCTCCTCGACCCGGCCGTATGCCACGAGCAACTCGTCGGCGGCGGTCGCGAAGCGCTTGCCGAGGGTGGTGGCCTGCGCGGCCACGTTGTGGGAGCGGCCGGCCATGACCAGCTCGCCGTACTCGCCCGCGAGCTTGCCCAGGCGCGCCAGGACGGCCACCGTGCGGTCGCGCACCAGCTCCAGCGAGAGCCGGATCTGCAGCTGCTCGACGTTCTCGGTGAGGTCGCGGGAGGTCATGCCCTTGTGCACGTGCTCGTGCCCGGCGAGGTCGTTGAACTCCTCGATCCGCGCCTTCACGTCGTGCCGCGTGACCTTCTCGCGCTCGGCGACGGAGGCCAAGTCGACGGTGTCCAGGACACGCTCGTAGTCGGCGATCGCCGCGTCCGGCACCTCGATCCCGAGGTCCTTCTGGGCTCGCAGCACGGCGAGCCAGAGCTGTCGCTCCAGCTTCACCTTCTGCTCGGGCGACCAGAGCGTGGCGAGCTCGGCGGAGGCGTAGCGTCCGGCGAGGACGTTCGGGATGCGGGGCTTGGCGGGCGCAGAAGTCACGTGTACGGATTCTACTGGCGATTCGTGCAGGCCAGCGCCAGGGATGTGTTCGGTGGAACCTACGAGACCTGGGTCACGCCGGTCCGGTCGGCCGACCGGGAGGGTTTTCGCCCCCGCCGCCCTTACCCGCCTTACCCGTCCCATCCCGTACCTGGGGGCTGCGCCCCCAGACCCCCCTACGGCCCTGAACGGGCTCGTCCTTGACCGCTGGCGTGTCGTGGTTTTTTCCGCTTCCTGGGTGACCGCGGCGAACGCGACTGATCGCTGTGGAGCCCGGCATCGCAGTTTGGATCGAAGATAAGTCGTACTCATTTCGACAAGATCTACGACGTGAGCTCTGAAATCGCCAAGCGGACAAATAGCCTTTATCGGTCGTAGTAGCACGCGAACACCCCGTCATCCCTCTAAATCCGCCAAGGGAACGCCGTCAAACTCTTGACGAGCCCATTGGTAAGGCGGCTAATTGCTTTCACGTCGGAAGCAGAAGAGCCGCCTTCAGTGCCCGACGCCCGCCCCGGACGGCCCGGGGTCGGCCCGTCCAAGCGTCACCCCCCGACTCGCTCGGGGCACCTGCGAGCCCAATGGAGTCGCTCATGACCGTCAACATGCCTTCGTCCGGCCCGAAGAGAGCGCTCAGCAAGTGCTGCTGACCGTGACGGCCTGGGGCGGCGGCGGTTCCGCCGGTACGAGCACCAAGGACGGCTTCGCCCAAGCGCCGCAGAAGGACGGTGCGTTGACCGTCCGGGTGGACGCGATCCTTATGGAGGCCGCGAAGCTGTACCAGCAGCAGCACCCGGACCGATGCTCGCCGGGCGCCACACCCTCCTCGACCGGTCCGCGCTGGACGACGTCCTGGCCGCCGTACAGGAATCGGGCAAGGAGCATCGTCCAGGTCGGCGTCTGCAACTCCGGCCTGCACTCTCGTGAGTGGCCGGTCGAAGGCACCCGTCCCAGCACCGTCAACGTCACGCTGGGCATGCGCGACCGCGCACAAGTGACGCAGACCGTGGCTCTCCAGCGAAGCGCCGTACCCCCGGCGCTCTGGGACGACCTCCGGTGCCAAGGGCTGATCAGGCCCGACGTCCTCACCACCAGCGGTACACAGGGCACGGCCGACCGCCCCGCGCCCGATGGACGGTCCGCGGCACATGGTGACGGCACTCGCGGGGGGAGTTCCCGATGCCGCTGATCGACAAGGGCGATCACCACGGGGCGGCCACCGTGGACGAACTGCTCCACGGCCTTGTGTGTGTGGGGGCACGATCAACGCGCTCACCGCCGCCACGATCGCCTTCTGTCACCCGCCCGCCCGATTACACAGGCCACGCCCCGTCCGTCACGAGGGAAGCTCGCACCCCTTCTGTCGTCGCGGAGTCGCCCCCGATCCCCAGGGTTTTGCCGCTCACCGACGCTCCTGAGCCTTCGGAGCGCTCAGGGGCGGAGCGATGAAGAGCCGCGTCAACCGCACTGACACCACCCCCGGAGCCGAAACATGAACGCTTTCCCGACCGTCCGAACCAGATGGAGGGGCAGACCATGAAGCCCGCCGCCCCTGCCCTCCGCAAGCTGTCAGCAGTGCTTGCGATGGCTCTCCCCGCGATGCTGCTGACCTCCCTCGCGACGCCGACCCCGGCCTCGGCCGCGACCCAGGCGACCTACTACGTCGCCCCCGACGGCAGCGACACCAACGCCGGGACGATCACCGCGCCGTTCAAGACCCTGCAGCACGCACGGGACGTCGTGCGCACCGTCAACAGCAACATGACCGGAGACATCAACGTCTTTCTCCGCGGCGGCAACTACCCGGTGAGCAGCACCATCAACTTCACGCCGGCCGACTCCGGAACGAACGGCCACCAGGTCGTGTACGCCGCCTACCAGAACGAGAAGCCCGTCCTGAACGGTGGCGTTCCGGTGACCGGCTGGACACAGGACAGCGGGAACATCTGGAAGGCCACCCTCAGCCGCGACAACAAGCTCCGGACGCTCTACGTCAACGGCAAGCGCGCCCAGATGGCCTCGAAGACGATCACCTCGGCCGGATGCTACGGGACCTACACCGTCACGGCCGGCCAGGCTCCCTGGGCCTGGGAGTCGGGTTCGCAGTGCGACGGATCCAAGTACAGCCTCTCCGATCTGCCCGCCATCGCCTCCAACCAGGACGACGTCGAGATCAAGTCGGCGACGACCTGGACCACGGCCATCGTGGGAGTCCGCCAGATCACCACCAGCTCGGACGGCGCCAACCGCGTGGCCCTGTTCCAGCAGCCGGGCGCGGCCATCGCCCAGGGACCGCCGAACGGCAACTTCAACCCCAGCGGCACCCACACGTTCATGAACGCGTTCGAGTTCCTGGACCAGCCTGGCGAGTTCTACTTCAACAAGACGACCCACACCGTCTACTACTACAAGTCCCCCTCCGATGACATGACGTCGGCGCAGGTCTTCGCGCCGAACAACGTGTCCACCCTGATCAAGATCGCCGGCACCTCCACGACCGACCATGCGCGGAACATCACGTTCTCCGGGCTCACGGTCGAGCACTCCGACTGGAACCTGGTCAATGTCGCGGGCTCCGTCTTCCGGCAGGGTCAGCAGGGCAACGCCAGCTCGACCGTGTACGCGAAGAAGAACTTCCACGCGTACACCTACCGCAACGTCGACCTGCCGCCGGGGATCATCCAGATCGAGAACGCCGACGGAATCGTCCTCCGGCGCAACACGGTGCAGCACACCGGCGCCGACGGAATCAGCATGGTCAACGACGTGACGGACTCGCAGTTGACCGGCAACGTCACGAATGACATAGCCGGATCCGCAATCACCGTGGGACACCCCCAGCACGTGTACATCGGGGACTACACCTCGACCAACCACGAGAAGTACCCGGTGAACGTCGAGGGACTCTGCAAGAACATCTCGATCACGGACAACTACCTCTACGACAGCGCGGTGCTGTTCCAGGGGTCCAGCCCCGTGTCGGCGTACTTCACCGAATCCCTGTCCGTGCAGCACAACCGGATCGAGAAGTCCCCGTGGGCGGGCATCACCCTCGGCTGGGGCTGGTGGAACTTCGACGGTTCGTCGAACTCGATCCGACCGGGTGTGCCGACCACCACAGCGAAGAACAACACCATCAGCTACAACCAGATCGTCGACACGATGCAGGTCCTCGGCGACTCCGCTCCCATCTACGACCTGGGCAGCCAGCCGGGAACCGAGATCAGCAACAACTACATCCAGGGCGTTCCGGCCGGCCACAAGTACGGACTCCACCCCGACGAAGGCTCCGCCTACCTCAACTTCCACGACAACGTGCTCGACCTTGACCCGAACGTGGCCTTCGCCATCAACTCCGGCACCTGGGGCAAGCAGCACGACCTGAGCATCACCAACACCTACGGCACCGTCAACAAGATCAACGACAAGAACGTCCCGAACAGCACCATCGAGGACGTGCGCGCGTACGCGGACGGCGTGTGGCCGTCCCAGGCGTACAGCATCGCCGTGAACTCCGGCTTGGAGGACGCCTACAAGGACATCATCCCCCAGAGCAACCTGGGCCTGCAGGACTACGCCCTGCCCGCGAGCACGTTCACCGGCAAGGGCGTTTCGTCCATCCCCGTCCGCACCATCGGCGACGCGAGCAGGACTCTCTGGCTGGCACCCTCCGGTACGACGACGTTCGCCGTCGGCCCCACCATGACGAAGGCAGCCGGAACCGCGACGACCATCACTGTCCCGCCGACGGCCGGCGACTACCGCCTCTACGTCGTGGACGCCCAGGGGATCGCATCTGCCGCGTCGAAGTCGCTCGTACGACAGCGATGGGCCTACGTCGACGACAAGGACTCTGCTCTCACCTACTCCTCCGGCTGGTCGAACTGGAACGACGCGCAGGACTTCAAGGGGTCCGAGAACCACACGAGCCGGGCGGGCGACTACGTCCAGTACTCGTTCACCGGCTCGGGCGTTCGATATCTCAGCATGAAGCAGCCGAACATGGGGAAGGTCGACGTCTACATCGACGGCACCCTCGCGCAGGCGGGCATCGACGCCTATGCCTCGACGGTGACGAAGCAGACGGTGCTGTTCGAGAAGACGGATCTCGCCGCGGGTCCCCACACGATCAAGGTCGTGTGCACCGGAACGAAGAACGCGGCCTCTACCAGCACC
This sequence comes from Streptomyces sp. NBC_00461, assembly GCF_036013935.1. NCBI lineage: Bacteria > Bacillati > Actinomycetota > Actinomycetes > Kitasatosporales > Streptomycetaceae > Streptomyces > Streptomyces sp. NBC_00461. The sequence goes on along the minus strand of NZ_CP107902.1, from coordinate 1,489,579 downwards.
GTCTGTGCGCTGGACGCGTTCGCCTCCATTCACTTCCCCTCCAAGAACGCGTTCTACAAGGTCCTCAACAAGAACAGCGGCAAGGCGATCGACGTCTCGGACGGATCGACCTCCGCCGGGGCGAACATCATCCAGTGGAACGACACCGGGTCGCAGAACCAGCGCTGGCGGTGGGTTGCCGTGGGTGACGGCAGCTACGAGATCGTCAACCAGAACAGCGGTCAGCTGCTGGACGTCTACCAAGCGTCCACAGCGGACGGCGCGACCATCGTCCAGTGGACCGACAACAACGGTGCGAACCAGCACTGGACCCTGGCCGCCGCCGGAAACGGCTACTACAAGATCAAGAATGTGAACAGCGGCAAGCTGCTCTCGGTGTCCGGCTCGCCGACGACAGCGGGCGCTCAGCTCGTGCAGTCGACGGACACGAACGCCGACAGCCAGCTGTGGCAGGCGGTGAACGTGGACTGATTCCCTACCGAACCCTGAGCGGTTCGGCCACGGAGCGAGCACGGCCTCCCTGCGCTTCTGCAAGGCGGTCGTGCTCGCTGCCGTATGCGCTCGGAGAGGCCGGCTGCTCGTCAGGTCCAGGGAGAGGCGGTGAGCCAACTGGTGTCCTTGGCCACGACGCTGGGTTGTCCCAGGCGTTGCCACCGCCGTTGCCTGCGGAAGGAACGACCCGCCGGCAGGCGGGTTGCCCTACCCATCGGACAAGCCCTGGAGCCCCACCCGCCGCCAGCCCGTCACGGGGCCGGGGTTTGTGTCGTCCACAGGGGTGACCCAGAAGGCTTTGCCCAGCTCAGCGCTGAACTGGGCGCCTGTCCGGCCGTCGCCGGAGGAGCGGCCCGTCAGACGGCGGCCGATCCACGGCAGCAGGTGCTGCCGCGCGAAGCGGACGTCCGCCGCCCGCCGCATGGCCCACCCCGGAGGCGGCGTTGCCGCCATGGGCGTGTGCCAGTCGGCGTCCTCGGGGTCGTAGCCGAGTGTCTGCCAGACCGCCTCGGCGACCCTGCGGTGCCCCTCGGCCGTCAGGTGCAGCCGGTCCACGTCCCACAGGCGCGGGTCGCTGAGCGACGGTGCTCCGTACAGGTCGGCGACCACCGCGCCGTGCCGTGCGGCGAGTTCGTCGACGACGGTGAACAGCTCCTCCATGCGCGGCCGGAAGCGCTCAAGGACCGGACCTTGGCGGCCCGGGCTGCGCATCAGCACCAGCTGTTTGCAGGACGGGGCCAGGCGCTCGACGGCCTCGGTGAGCAGATCCCGTACCCGTCCCATGTCGCACTTGGGTCGCAGCGTGTCGTTGAGCCCGCCCACCAGCGTGATCACGTCGGGCCGCATGGCCGCCGCCACGTCGACCTGCTCGTCGACGATCTGCCTGATCAGCTTGCCGCGTACCGCGAGGTTCGCGTACCGGAAGCCGGGGGAGACGGCGGCCATCCGCCCGGCGAGGAGATCGGCCCAGCCCCGGTAGGAGCCGTCGGGAAGCAGGTCCGACATGCCCTCGGTGAAGGAGTCGCCGACCGCGACCAGGCTGGTGTGTGTGGGGTTCGTCTGCATGGCGGAAAAGATGGTAACCCGGTTCCATACCCATCGGTCGGTCGGCCCGGTCGTCTCGTCCGAGGGCTCACGCCCGCTGCCCGAACAGCTCCTGCAGCACGTCCTCCATGGTCACCAGTCCGGCCAGCCGGCCGTCGTCGCCGAGCACGGCCGCCAGGTGGGTTCGGCTGCCCCGCATCGCGGTGAGCACGTCGTCCAGCGGTGTGTTCTCCCGGACGCGTGCGATGGCCCGCATGTCCCGCACCCGGAACGGCACGTCCCTGGGGGAGGCGTCCAGCGCGTCCTTGACGTGCAGGTAGCCGACGATGCGGCGGCCCTCGTCCACCACCGGGAAACGGGAGAAGCCCGACTCGGCCGACAGCCGCTCCAGCTCCTCCGGCGTGATGCCCACGCGCGCGTGGACGACGCTCTCCTGCGGGAGCGCCACGTCGCGCACCGGGCGCCGGCCCAGTTCCAGCGCGTCGTTCAGCCGCTCCCGCGCGCGGTCGTCGATCAGGCCCGCCTCGCCCGAGTCCCGCACGATCCGGGCGAGCTCGGCGTCCGAGAACGTGGCCGCGACCTCGTCCTTCGTCTCCACCCGCAACAGCTTCAACAGGGTGTTCGCGAAGGCGTTGACCGTGAAGATCACCGGTCGCAGCGCCCGGGCCAGGGTGACCAGCGGCGGACCGAGCAGCAGCGCGCTGCGCACCGGCTCCGCGAGCGCGATGTTCTTCGGGACCATCTCGCCGAGCAGCATGTGCAGATACGTCGCCAGAGCCAGCGCGATCACGAAGGACACCGCGTGCCCGGCACCGGTCGGCACGCCCACGGCGTGGAACACCGGCTCCAGCAGATGCGCGATCGCCGGTTCCGCGACCACACCCAGCACCAGCGTGCACAGCGTGATGCCGAGCTGCGCGGCCGCCAACAGCGCGGACACGTGCTGCAGACCCCACAGCACGCTCTTCGCCCGCCGGTCGCCCTCCTCCGCATACGGTTCGATCTGCGAACGCCTGACGGAGATCAGCGCGAACTCGGCGCCGACGAAGAAGGCGTTGACGACGAGGGTCGCAAAGCCGATCAGCAGTTGTACGGCGGTCATCGGGCGTCCCCCTGCTCGTCCATCGTGTGGTCCCGGCCGTCCGCGCCGTCCAGCGGTGCGTGCATCAGCACCCGCGCGGCCCGGCGCCCCGAGGCGTCCACGACGTCGAGCCGCCAGCCGGCGACCTCCACGCGGTCACCCACGGCAGGGATACGGCCCAGCTCCGCCGCCACGAGACCGGCCAGCGTCTCGTACGGTCCTTCCGGCGCCCTCAGCCCCACGCGCGCGAGCTGGTCCACCCGCGCCGAACCGTCGGCCGAGTACAGCGACCGGCCCTCGTCGTCACTGCCCGCGGGGGCCAGGTCGGGCGTCTCGTGCGGATCGTGCTCGTCCCGCACCTCGCCGACGACCTCCTCAACGATGTCCTCCAGCGTGGCCACGCCCGCCGTGCCGCCGTACTCGTCGATGACGACGGCCATGGTGCGCTTGCCGGAGAGCCGGTCGAGCAGCCGGTCGACGGTGAGGGACTCCGGGACGAGGAGCGGCTCGCGCATCAGGTCGGAGACAGGGGTGCGGGTGCGGCGTTCGACCGGTATCGCCAGGACGTCCTTGATGTGCGCGGTGCCCACGACCGAGTCGAGGTTGCCGCGGTAGACCGGGAACCGGGACAGCCCGGTCGCCCGGGTCGCGTTCGCCACGTCTGCGCAGGTCGCCTGTACCTCCAGGGCGATGACCTGGACGCGGGGCGTCATCACGTTCTCCGCGGTCAGGTCGGCGAGGTTGAGCGTCCGTACGAACAGCTCGGCGGTGTCCGCCTCCAGGGCGCCCTCCCTGGCGGAGTGCCGGGCCAGCGCCGCCAGCTCCTTGGGGCCGCGCGCGGAGGCCAGCTCCTCGGTGGGCTCCAGGCCGAAGCGGCGCACCACACGGTTCGCGGTGTTGTTCAGGTGGCTGATGAAGGGGCGGAAGGCCGCGCTGAACAGGCGCTGCGCGTTGCCCACCCGCTTGGCGACGGCCAGCGGCGAGGAGATCGCCCAGTTCTTGGGCACCAGCTCGCCGACGACCATCAGGAACAGGGTCGACAGGGCAGTACCGAGCACCAGGGCGAGTGAGCTCGCCACTGAGTGCGAGATGCCGAGTGCCTCCAGCGGACCCGCGATGAGCTTCGCGATCGACGGTTCGGAGAGCATGCCGACGACCAGGTTGGTGACGGTGATGCCCAGCTGGGCGCCGGAGAGCTGGAACGTCAGACTCCGCACGGCCTTCAGGGCGCCCGAAGCGCCCCGCTCGCCGCGCTCCGCCGCCCGCTCCAGTGCGCCCCGCTCGACCGTGGTCAGCGAGAACTCGGCCGCGACGAAAGCGCCACAGGCCAGCGACAGCAGGATCGCCACCAGCAGGAGGAGCACTTCGGTCATCGGGTCACCTCCGTCCCATCGTCGGACAGGGGCGGAAGGATCGCGCGATGTCGTGTACTGCGTGCACTACTGGGAGGCTCGCCCATGGGCGGACGCTCACACCTTTCATTGGAGGACCGAAACCGTCCCCGCAATAGTAAAGGATCGGCAAAGCTGGTCAGTGGGAGAGGTGATTCACCCAGCGCCGACAGTGGTCCTCGGCGCGCAGCACCATGAGTCTTGGCAGCTGACAAGTATCCGGGCGGTTGGCGGTTACAGCGGCTTGACCCAGCGTCGCCAGTGGTCCTCGCGATGGTATCCAGCCGCTGTCCACGTGTGGTGTGCCTGTTCGTTGGCTTCCAGGACCATGGCATCGACGCGTCGTCCGCCGAGGGCGGCGAATCGTTGTTCTGCTGCGTCCAGCAGGGCGGTGGCGATGCCCAGCCGGCGGTGGTCCGGGTGTACGGCGAGTCGGTAGGCGGAGCATCGCCATCCGTCGAAGCCGGCTATGACGGTTCCGGTGAGGAGGCCGTCGCGCTCTGCGAGGAGCAGGGCTTCGGGGTCTCGTGTGATGAGTCGGGCCACTCCGTCGTGGTCGTCGCTGATACTCGTTCCTTCCGCGGCGTCGCGCCAGAACTGCAGCACTGTGTCGATGTCCGAGAGGGCGGCGTGGCGGATGCGAAGATCACTCATGGGGCGAGCCAAGCAGAGCAATCGCCGGTCTGGCGAACGGGTTTCCCTGCCCGGGAACCGAGCGGGGGACAGGCTTGCTCGGTCTGCCGCCGTAGCCGGACGCGTTGCCCGTTACAGCGGAGTGCGGCTCGGCGACCTGTGGGGCGTGGCCGGGCTTCGGCGTGACATCACCGGCGTCTGCCGGGGGGCGCGTGCGTGGTGGACCGCCGGCGAACCGTTCCGCGGACGGGGCAGGAGCATCTGGTGGCCTCCCCTGTGCCGCAGCAGCCGGAGGCGCCGCCCCGCTGACGGGCGCGGCGTGAACACCGGTGTGCCTGCGCCCAGTTGCCCTGTTACCGAATGCGGACAGACCCGACTGAACTACGCCCGCCCGCGCGTCATCTCACGGGGTGCAGCGAAACAGTCGAGGCGGCCGGTCGCCCTGCGGGAGCAGGGGAGGTGCCGCGTCCTGACAGACCATGGGGGACCTTTCATCATGACCACGCACCGTGCCCGCCGTACCACCCGTTCCGCCACCCTGGCCGCCGTCACCGCCGCGCTGGCGCTGGGCCTGACCGCCTGCGGCGGCGCCGACGACGGCTCGAAGGCAGCGGACGGCGGCCACGCCGCTGGTACCGCGCAGAGCCGGTCCGCGTCCGACAGGGACGGCAAGGGCAGCACGGAGCAGGCCAACAACGCTGGTGACACCAAGGAGGGGGCACTCCCGGCGACCGCCTCGGGCGGGACGGACGAGGTCGCGAGCGCGGGCACGACGGCCGGCGCCCAGCAGTGCCGCGGAGACGAGATGCTGGTCACCGCGGTGCACCGGTTCGCCGGTCAGCAGGGCGACCACCTGCTGGTCACCGCGTCGAACGAGGGCACCAAGCCATGCTGGGTCACCTCGTACCCGGCCGTGAAGCTCGGCGAGGACGTCGACGGCGCCGCACTGCCGCACTCGAAGAAGGACAACCCGGGCGGCGACAAGCACATCACGCTCCAGCCCGGAGGCAGGGCATACAGCGCGGTGAACCTCTTCGACTACGGCTCGAAGAACCACACGGCGCACTCGTTCGCCATCGCGCTGCGCGGCACGGACGGTCGCACCGGCCCCTTCTACTCCGTCGACGCCAAGGGCCACAAGCCGCAGTTCAGCTGGAACGAGGCCGACGTGCTGAACTGGAGCACCAAGAAGCCGTACGACTTCTGACGGCCCGTCGGCCAGTGACGCGTCACCGCCTTCCAGCACGTCTACACTCCGCCCACCGTCCGCACCGGATCTCACCGAACCCGGCGGTGGCGCCGGCACGGCCGAAAGATCCGAACCAGTACCGGCGATCAGGCCGCGACCAGCTCCTGCTCGCGGTCCGGCGTCTGGACCGTGGCCTTCTTGTTCGGCAGCGAGAGCCGGAAGACCTTGTGCCACGCGGAGAACACCTGCTTGGGCAGCGGTCCGGTGACGTACTCCAGCTCGTACTTTTCGAACAGCGCGCGCACCTTCACCGCGACCTCGGCGTACCGGTTGCTCGGCAGGTCCGGGAACAGGTGGTGCTCGATCTGGTGCGACAGGTTGCCGGTCATGAAGTGCATGGCCCTGCTGCCGCTGATGTTCGCCGAGCCCATCATCTGGCGCAGGTACCACTGGCCGCGCGTCTCGCCTTTGATCGACCGGCGCTCGAAGACCTGCACGCCCTCGGGGAAGTGCCCGCACATGATCACCGAGTGGGACCAGATGTTGCGGACCAGGTTCGCGGTGAACGTGGCGGCGAGCGTGGGGAGGAACGACGGGCCCGACAGCAGCGGGTGGATCACGTAGTCCTTGAGCACCTGCTTGCGGATCTTGCGGCCCACGGCCTTGGCCCGCTCGCGGAACTCCGGGTTCTTGCGGCGGCGCTTGTGCAGGTTCTTGCCGAGCTCCAGGTCGTACGCCGCGATGCCGTACTCGAAGAAGCAGGCGTTGAGGAAGTTCCACAGCGGCTGGCCGAGGTGGAAGGGGTGCCACTTCTGGTCCTCGTCGACGCGCATGATGCCGTAGCCGAGGTCGTTGTCCTTGCCGATCACGTTGGTGTACGTGTGGTGCAGCTCGTTGTGCGAGTGCTTCCACTGCTCGGACGGCGAGACGTGATCCCACTCCCAGGTGGTGGAGTGGATCTTCGGGTCTCGCATCCAGTCCCACTGGCCGTGCAGGATGTTGTGACCGATCTCCATGTTGTCCATGATCTTCGCCACGGACAGACCGGCGGTGCCGATCAGCCACGCGGGCGGGAAGATCGAGAACAGCAGTACGCCCCTGCTGACCAGCTCGAGCTTGCGCTGCGCCGAGATGACCTTGCGGATGTAGGCGGCGTCCTTCTCGCCGCGGGCGGCGATCACCTCGTCGCGGATTGCGTCCAGCTCGCGGCCGAGCTCCTCGATCTGCTCCGCGGTCAGGTGGGCGGTGGGGTCGATGGCGGTCAAGGTGCTCCTACCGGTCGATGTCGCAGGGGCCCGCCGCGGCGGACACGCAGGTCTGGATGAGGACGCCCGGCTCGGCCTCGGTGATCTCGCCGGTGCGCAGGTCGCGGACGGCGCCCGCCTTGAGCGGCGTGACGCAGCCGAAGCAGATGCCCATGCGGCACCCGGAGGGCATGAGCACGCCGGCTTCCTCGCCGATGTCCAGCAACGGCGTGGCGCCGTCCGCGTCGACGGTCTTGCCGGTGGCGCTGAATGTGACCTCGCCGCCGTCGCCGGCGACGACGATGCTGGGGCGGAAGCGTTCGGTGTGCAGACGCTCTGGTACGCCGTGCTCGCTCCAGTGCTTTTCGGCGGCGTCGAGCAGGCCCGCGGGCCCGCAGGCCCAGGTCTCGCGCTCGGCCCAGTCGGGCACGAGTTCGTCGAGACGGGCGATGTCGAGCATGCCGTCTGTGTCGGTGTGCACCTCGGTGAGCCGCAGCTTCTTGTCCGCGACCAGGTCGTGCAGTTCATTGCGGAAGATCACGTCTTGCGGCTGTGGCGCGCAGTGGACCATGACGACGTCGTCCAACTCGGTGTCGCGCAGCATGCCCATCACCGGCGTGATGCCGCTGCCGGCCGTCAGGTAGAGCACCTTGGCGGGCTTGGCCTGCGGCAGCACGAAGTCACCGGTCGGCTGGTCGAGCTGGATCAGCGTGCCCGGTCTCGTCCTGCGGACCAGGTGGTTGCTGACCTTGCCGTCCGGGATCGCCTTCACGGTGATCGTGACGCGGCCGTCCTGGCGCTTTGCCGGTGAAGTGAGCGAGTAGGCACGCCACAGGCGCACCCCGTCGACGTCGACCCCGATCCGCACGTACTGACCGGCCGTGTGGCCGCGCCAGCCCCGTCCCGGCCTGATCACGATGGTCGCGGCGTCACCCGTCTCGGGGTGCACGGCCTCGATGCGCCCACGCAGGTCAGCGCCCGCGCGCAACGGGCTGACCAGGTCGAGGTAGTCCGACGGCAGCAGCGGCGTCGTGACCATCTCCAGCAGTTTCCACGCCCTGCTGCGGAGGGCTGCACTCGTCATGACTCCAGCTTGCTGCGCCTCAAGGCGTAAAGTCCTGACCGCAGGACGTAAATCTGGTCGGCAGAATTGTTCGCAGGGAACAAAAACGTGAGCCATGCAATCCGGAGGGCCAGCGAACTGGCCCTGGATGAGACGACCGTCACCGCACTTCGGGCCGTGCTGAAGACCACCGCCGACGAGGTCGTCCAGGCGATCATCGACGAGGTCCCTCCCTACGCCAACGCCCTTTCGGGCCGCATGGGCGCCACCATCCGCCGAGCCGTCCGCACCGCCCTGGGGCACTACCTGGACCTCGCGAGCGGGAACGCCACAGGCGGCGACGCCGGTGACGCGGCCTACGAGCTGGGCCGCGGCGAGGTGCGAGACGGCCGTTCGATGGACGCTCTGCTCAGCGCCTACCGCGTCGGCGCCCGCGTGGCCTGGCGATGCCTGGCAGCGGGTGCCGTACCCGCAGGTCTGCCCGCCGCCGAGGTCGCCAAGTTCGCCGAGCTGACCTTCGCGTACATCGACGAGCTCTCCGCCGCGAGCGCCGCGGGCCACGCCGACGAACTGGCCGCCCGGGGCAGGGCCCAGGAGCGCCACCTGGAACACCTGGCCCGCGACCTCTTCGCCGGCGCGAGCCCGGACGTGCTGCTGGCCTCTGCTCAACGGGCCGGGTGGCAGCCTCCGGTTTCGCTGACCGCGGTCCTGCTGCCCGCCGCCCAGGCCCGGCCTGCCTACCGTGCGCTCGACCCGAGCACCCTCGTCCTCGACGATCTGCCGGACGCCACCGGTGTGCTGCTGGTCCCCGATGCCGACCGATCACATCTCTTGCGGCAGCTGACCGACCGCACCGCCGTGGTCGGCCCGGCCCGGCCATGGACTCGTGCGTCCGCCTCGTACGCACGAGCCGTACGCGCGCGCTCCCTCTCCTCTGACATTCGCGACACCGAGGACCACCTGCCCGAGCTGGTGCTGAGCGCCGACGCGGACGCGTACGCAGACCTGCGTGCCCGAGCCCTCGCACCGTTGCGGACCTTGCCCGTCGCGACCGCACGGCGGCTGGAGGAGACGTTGCGGGCGTGGCTGCTGCACCAGGGCAGGCGGGACGAGGTGGCGGCGGCGTTGTTCGTCCATCCCCAGACGGTCCGGTACCGGGTGTCGCAGCTGCGGGAGCTGTTTCCGGATCTCGCATCGCCACACCGGGTCCTTGAACTGACGCTGGCGGTCGGTCTTCGGGTCGGCTGACGCGTACTTCGACCGTCCACGACCGCGTCCGCGAGCGGTCCAGGAATCCGCTGAGACCAGGGGTTGACGTGAAGACCAGACAACGCCTCGGGAAGCCCGTCGGGGCCCTGTCTCTGAGAAGCGCGGTGGCGGATACGGCTCGACTGGATCCGGTGGACGATGCGCCCCGTGTCTCCCTTCCGGCAGGTCAACCGGACGACCGACCGGGCCGGCCTGGCACACCGCGCGAGGGATGATGGGGGTGGAATGACGGAACGTGAAGTCAGGAGCTTCCATGACGAAGCGGGTTCACCGACCCCGTGAGGACGCGGAGTTCAATTTCATCCTCGGGATGAGCGCGGTTCCGGTCCTCGCGTACTTCACCGGGACATGGCCCAAGGCAATCGAGCCCTGCCGGGTGATGGACCTCGTCGTGGGTGGCATCGCCGACGACTACATGGGCCGCCTGACGGCCGTCCGCGCCGACATCACGCGTTGTCCGGCTGCGACCGAGCGATACGGGATCACCGGAGCCCCGTCCTACGTCCTGCTGAAGGAGGGAGAGGCGGTGGCGCACGGCACGGGGCCCATGACCACCACCGAGGTACGGAAGTTCCTGGACGGCCACCTCTGAGCTGCCGCTGCGGCACATGGCCGCGACGCCCGTCACGTCTCGGCCATGGGAGCTGCGCCGCCTGAGACACCTTGGGGCTGAGACACCCCCACAGGTCACATAACGCCGTCCAGGACCACGCCGGGCGGCAGGCGCGTGGCGGCCACGGCCAGGTCCATCCGGAGCGTGGTGACGTCGCGGCCGGTACGCGACTGCAGCCGGACGCTGTCCTCGGTCCGTCACGGCACGGTCCGGTGGCCATCGACCTTCGGCTCGCCCGCCCAGCCCGGCCGCAGGTCGGACTCAGGCACGGGCGTGGTCATGCATCGGCTCCGGGCAGAGTCCACGTCACACCGCATGCTTTCCACCCGGCGGGTACGCCACCTGGGTGGCCGGGCCGTTCGCGTCACGCTCCACCCCGAGCGGGTCGACGAAGACGAACAGGCGGCCCGGCCGTGCTCCTGCTGCGGCACCGACCTCCTGCGGCACTGGCACGGCTCGCTGATGACCGGCCTCTGGAACGGGGCCACACGCTTCCCCAAGGCGCCGGGGCAGCCGGCTCCCGGGCCGGGGGGCGTGGGGTGCCTGGGGCGAGCGCCGTGGGGTGAACCGGCGCGGGAAAGGCCGGGCCGGGCCCCTCGAACGCGCGACGTGTTTCGACCCGCGTGGGTGTGAAGCGTCCGCCGGCCGGGCGTAGCGGTGCGCCTGGCAGGTTGCCGTCGAGGTCCGATCGTCGGCGGGCGCGGGGCTGACCGGGCCGGCACCGAAGCGCAACGGAGGCGGCATGAACTCTCCTCACCGGCAAGGGACTTGAGAACGCGCCGCGATTCCCTCACTCGTGCGCGATGGCCGCCAGCACATTCATGCGGGATGCACGCAACGCCGGCAGCAGTGCTGCCACGATGCCCACCACCGCCGAACCGACCACCACCGCGGCGATCGTGGTCCACGGGATCGCGAGCGCCTTCATGCCCTGCAGCGCCAGCACCTGCTGGGTGCACACGCCCCAGATCAGGCCCAGTGCCAGGCCCAGCACCGCGCCGAACACCGCGATCACCACCGACTCCAGCCGGATCATCCGGCGCAACTGCCGCCGGGCGAGCCCGATGGCCCGCAGCAGTCCGATCTCCCGAGTGCGCTCCACGACTGACAGGGCAAGGGTGTTGACGACGCCGAGCACCGCGATGATGATCGCCAGCCCGAGCAGCGCGTACACGAGATAGAGCAGTACGGCGATCTGGTCGTGCACCAGCTTCTTGTAGTCGGCCTGGTCGCGGACCTGGACCTGGGGGTACGGGTCGAGCGTCTTCTCCAGGCGGGAGCGCAACTGGTCGGGGCTGGTGCCGGGGGCGGCGTTGACGTAGAGCGCGGAGTCCTGGCCGCCCGGGACGTACTTCTCGATCGTCGAGAGACCGACGAAGAGCCCGCCCTGCATCCCGAACCCGTTGGCGCCGCCCTGGTCGGTGAGGGCGGCGACCTTGAGGGTGGTCTTCCGTCCGGCGGGGAACTCGACCGGGATCGTGCTGCCGATCCGGACGTGGTGGTCCTTCGCGAACTCGACGTCCATGGCGATGTTGCCGTCCGCGAGCGCCGCCGCCGTGTTTCCGGCCGCGTACGTCACGTGTGCGACGTCGTCGACCCCGTCGCCGTAGCCAGCGGCGGTCGTCTTGACGCGCTTGCCGTCCGGCAGCCGTACGGCGATCGGGGTGAACCGCTGCCGCACCACGTCCCCCACGCCCTTCGTGTGGCGCACCTTGTCGGTGACCTCCTGGGAGAACGGCACGAAGTTGCTGTTCTGGACGATGAAGTCGGCGCCGAGGGTCTTGTCGATCTGCTGGTCGAAGGACTTGGACATGGAGGCGCTGGCCACCGACATGCCGCCGACCAGGGCCAGGCCCACCATGAGGGCGGCCGCGGTGGCACCCGTGCGGCGCGGGTTGCGCAGCGCGTTGCGCTGGCTCATGCGGCCGACCGGGCCGAACAGGGCGGGGAAGGCCCCGCCGAGGACCCGGATGACGGGGCGGACGAGGATCGGGCCCGCGATCACGGTCGCGATCAGCGTCAGGACGACGCCGAGCCCCAGCAGGGAGGCCGCCGAGGCCGTCTTCGACGCGGTGGCACAGCCGACGAGCGCCGCGGCGCCGAGCACTCCGACCACCGAGCCCACGATCGCCCGCGTCCGCAACGGCCGCCCCACACCGGCGATCTCGGCGTCCGCGAGTGCGGCCATGGGCGAGACACCCGCCGCGCGCCGGGCCGGGAGGTACGCCGCGACGAAGGTGACGCCGATCCCGACGACGTACGCCGCCACCGGGGTGCCCCAACCGACCACCATCTCCGCGGTCTTGAGGTTCATGCCGAACGTGCCCATGAGTTTGATCAGCCCGGCCGCGAGCCCGATGCCCACGGCGAGGCCCAGCGTCGAGCCGACCAGGCCGAGCAGAAGAGCCTCGGTGAGCACGGACCGCCGCACCTGGCGCCGGTCCGCGCCGAGGGCCCTGAGCAGTCCGAGTTCACGGGTGCGCTGGGCGATCAGCATGGAGAACGTGTTGACGATCAGGAAGACGCCGACCAGGACGGCGATCCCGGCGAAGCCGAGCATCACGTACTTGATGACGTCGAGGAATCCGCCGAGGTCCTGCGCGGCCGACTTGGCCTGTTCGTCGGCGGTCTTGATGTCGTGGCCGCGGGTGCCGACCGCGGCGGTGACCCGGCTCTTGAGCGTCGCGTCGCTCACGCCCTTGGCCGCGTCCACCGAAATACTGGTCGCCTTGCCCGCCGAGCCGAGCAGTTGTGTCGGGGCCGTCTTCGGGTCGAGGAAGACCAGGGCCGCACCCGGGTTGGTCGTGGTGAAGGTGGCGATGCCGACGATCTCGACCTGGAAGCTGCCCGGCTGGGCGAGCACGGTCAGGGTGTCGCCGATCCGCACGTGCTTCTTGTCGGCGGTGTCGGCGTCCAGGAGCGCCTCGCCGCGGCCGTGCGGGGCGTGCCCCGAGGTCAGCTTCACCGGGCTGCGGGCGGTGAGGTACCAGTCGGAGGCGATGGTGGGCGCGCCGGTGGTCGGCCCGACCGACTTGTTCCTGCTGTCGACGACCGTGATGTTCTGGACGCTCACGTCCGGGTGCGCCGACGCGACCCCGTCGACCTTCGCCACCCGGGCGGCGAGCGAGGCGGGCACGGTGTCGACCGCCCCCGTCGGCACCTGCGACTTGAGGTCCTCCTTCGGCTCCACCGTCACATCGGCGGAGGTGGAGGCGAACAGCCGGTCGAAGGTGCGGGTGACCGTGTCGGAGAAGATCAGGCTGCCCGCGACGAACGCCACGGACAGCACGATCGCCAGCGCGGAGAGCAGCAGCCGCCCCTTGTGGGCGAGGAAGCTGCGGAGCGTCGCCTTCAGCACGGTTCAGTCCTTGTCGAAGGTGTCGAGGGTGTCGAGGGGCACGTCGGTACCGGTCACGCCGTCGGAGGGGGCGCCGTCGCCCTCGAACTTGCTGCGGATCACGTCGAACCGCTTCATCCGCTCCAGCACCGCCTCCGCCGACGGCTGCTCCATCTCGTCGACGATGCGCCCGTCCCCGAGGAAGACCACCAGGTCGGAGTGGGCGGCGGCGCCGGGGTCGTGAGTGACCATCACGACGGTCTGGCCCAGCTGGTCGACGGCATCCCGCAGGAAGCCGAGAACCTCCAGGCCGGCCCGCGAGTCGAGGTTGCCGGTCGGCTCGTCGGCGAAGATCAGCTCGGGCCGGGAGGCCAGCGCCCGCGCGCAGGCCACGCGTTGCTGCTGACCGCCCGACAACTCGGCGGGCCGGTGCTTCAGCCGGTCGCGCAGCCCCAGCGTGTCGATGACCTGGTCCAGCCACTTCTCGTCGGGCTTCTTGCCCGCGATGTCCATGGGCAGGGTGATGTTCTCGGCCGCGTTCAGCGTCGGAATGAGGTTGAACGACTGGAACATGAAGCCGATCCGGTCCCGGCGCAGACGCGTCAGCTCGCGGTCCTTCAGCCCGGTGATCTCGGTGTCGCCGAGCCACACCTGGCCGGCCGACACCGTGTCGAGGCCCGCCAGACAGTGCATCAGCGTGGACTTCCCGGAACCCGAGGGCCCCATGACCGCGGTGAAGCGGCCGCGCGCGATGTCGACGTCCACCGAGTCGAGGGCCAGCACGGTTGTCTCGCCCGAGCCGTACGCCTTGGTCAGACCGCGGGCGCGGGCCGCGATCCCGTCGGCCGACGCATGGCCCCGGGCCTGCTCCGCAGCAGGTGTGGACAAGGCTGCCTCCTCGCTCACGTGGACGTACGGACTCCTTCGTCCCGGCCGAGCGTAGTGTGATCCGGCCCACAGTCGAAATCCTCCGTGAGTGCGGGCGGGTCTCCACCCCAGGTCGTGCCCCTGATGCCGGTGTAAGGGGCACTCTCCACCCGTCGGGGGCCTCTTGTCGGTGCTAGCGCCTTGGTGCTAGCTTCTAGGTATGGCGAAGACCCAGTTGAACGTACGAGTGGACGAAGGCACCGCCCGCGCCGCCCGCGAGCGTGCGCTGGCCCGCGGCGTGAGCGTCAATCGCTATATAGAAGAGCTGGTCAGACAGGACACCGGCGAGGTGGGCCACACGTTCGTCGAGGCCGCCGCCGACTTCATGAAGCAGTACGAGGCCGTCTTCGCGGAGGAGTTCGAGACGGACCGCGAGGCCGGGCGCGACGAAGGTCGTCACTGATCCCTTGAGTCATCTCAGAATCGACCTCGCCTGGCTCCTCATGCTCGCCGAACAGAACACGCCAGGGGACCCCCAGGTCACCGACTGGGGTGCCCTGGTCGCCGCGGTCGCACGCCACGAGGCGGAGATATTCGACGTCCCCGTCTACGACAGCCCGCACGCGCGTGCGGCCTCGCTGCTCCAGCTCCTCCTGCACGTCCCGGCGCTGGAGCGCTCGAACGCGCTGTTCGCCTCCGCCGTCGCGTACGCCTACCTGGTCGCCAGCGGCCTCAAGGTCACCACCTCGCCCGTGCAGGTCCGCGAACTGGCCCGTCTGGTCAAGAGCGGCGAGGCCTCGGTGTACGACATCGCGGCGGAGCTGCGGCAATGGACGGTGTGATCAGCCGGCCGTGATCACTTCTTCGCGGCCGGGTCCCCGGCATCGCCCTCGGCATCCCTGACCTGCGGCCGCCACGCCGTGCCGAGCACGCAGTACGAGGTGGGCAGCTTCGGCCCCGTCTCCGGCATCAGCACCCGCCGGTAGGGGCCGAGTTCGAATCCGGCGTCCCGCAGCGCGGCGATCGGGTCGCGGGCCAGATGGCAGCCGCCGTTGAGCGGCGGCCACAGTGTGCGGTCCAGGGCGCGCTGGGTGAAGGTCATCGCCGGCCCGCCACCCCGGCCGTGCTCGAAGAACCGTACGACTCCACCGGGTCGCAGCACACGCCGTAGCTCGGCCAGCGCCCGCGGCACGTCCCGCACACTGCACAGCACCAGCGAGACCACCGCCGCGTCGAAGGCCTCGCTCTTGACGGGCAGTGCCTCCGCGGCCGCCGGCACGACATCCACGGGCACCTGGGAGCGCAGCGCGGCCTCGACGGCCAACTGCCGCAGCCGGCGCTCGGGTTCGAGTGCGACGACTTCCGAGACGGTGCCCGGATAGTGCGCGAAGTTCAGGCCGTTGCCCGCGCCGATCTCGATGACCCGCCCGGACAGCCCGGTCAGGAGCCGGTCGCGGACGGCGCCCATGCCCATCCGGGTCTCGGCCCCCACGCTGACCCGGGCGTAGAACCGGGCGAACAGCGGGTGGTGCACGGGATCCCGCGCCACCTTGGTGGCACCGGGTGACGACAGCGGCATGAGGACCTCCCTGACAGGATGTTCCTTACCGCGATTGTCCCCCGTACGGGCCCCTCGCACCCCCTCCTGCGGCGTCACGCCCGGTTGCGGCTGTCCGGCGGAGGGGGATGGAACCGGCCGCCGGTGCGACGGACGGTCTCCGCGTGGGAGCGGCGGCGGCGACCGGTGATGCGACGGCGGCGGCGACGGCTGCGAGGCCACCGGTCAGAAGAACACGGCGAGTTGGGCGGACGGGACGCATCGCGCTCCTTCCGTGGCCGGACACGCGGCCTCGTGGAAGGCGCCCCCGCCGGGCCTGCTCATCGTCAAGTCCATCGTCAAGTCCCTTGCACTGTAGGCCACTTGCTCGAAGGGGCCGCGCGATTGAGCGGCGCAGACCGGCCACCCCGCATCCGTCCGCGTCCGCGCCTCACCCCCATGGCTCATCCGAATGGCAGATCGGGCGCCCATCGTCATGATTTCAATGCAGAGCATGGCGACATCCGGGAAATACCCTGCTTTTCGCGGCCATGTGGACACGCCGCACCACGACGGCTCACTCAAGGCACGACGAAGGGTGTCGCATGACAGATCCACGCCGCTGGGTGCGGCGTCCCGCCCGGTTCGTCCTCGCCTCGCTCGCCGTTTCGGCCGCACTGCTCGCGGCCGGTCTTTCGCAGCCGGCGCCCGCGGCCGCGGCGGCGCCCACCTCGGCCGAGATCGCCGTCATGGACACCGCTGACGCCACCGACGCCACCGACAGCGGCGCACCGGCCGACGTCACCACCGTCTCCACGGGATGGCAGACGCCTTGGGACATCACCTTCATGCCGGACGGACGCTCGGCACTGGTGACCCAGCGACTCGACTCCCAGGTCTTCCGCCTCGACCGCGACGGCACCAAGAAGAGGGTCGGCGAGGTGCCGTACACCGTCCCCGAGCCCTATGACGACGGCCCCGGCGGTCTGCTGGGTGTCGCTCCGTCACCGACCTGGAACGGCAAGACGGACAAGCAGGTGTTCTTCGTGCACACCACGAGAACTGAGACCCGCATCGTCCGCATGGACTACGACGGCAAGTCGCTCAGCCATTACAAGACACTGATCACGGGTATCAAGAGGATCGGGAACCACAACGGCGGACAGATCGTCTTCGGCCCCGACGGATACCTCTACGTCTCGACCGGCGAGGCCTATCAGCCGAAGCTCGCGCAGGACAAGAAGTCGCTCAACGGAAAGATCCTCCGGATCACCAGGACCGGCGCCGCGGCCCCGGGCAACCCGTTCGGCAACCGCGTCTACAGCTACGGGCACCGCAATCCGGAGGGCCTGGCCTTCGACAGCAACGGCCACCTGTGGGAGGCGGAGATCGGCGACCAGACGTGGGACGAGGTCAACCTCATCAAGCCGGGCGGCAACTACGGCTGGCCCACCTGCGAGGGTTCCTGCGGCCGCAAGGGCCTGACCGACCCGAGCGTCGTCTTCGCCCCCGGGTCGGGGGGAGTGCCCGCGCAGATCGCCGTCGTGCACAACGTCCTCTACGTCTCCTGCCTCCGCGGCAAGCGGCTGTGGCGCATCCCGATCGACGGGAACAGTGAGCGCGTCGGCAAGCCGGTCGACTTCTACGCCGGCCAGTTCGGCCGCCTGCGCGGCATCGCGAAGGTGCCCGGCTCGGACGAACTGTGGCTCGGCACCAGCGACGCCGGATACGGCAAGGACAAGATCCTCCGCGTGTCCATCAGATGACCCCGCCCGGAGATCCCCCCACTGAAAGGACGTGCCACGCATGAACGAAGCCACACAGCAGCTCAAGCCGGTCGAGCAGATCCCCTCGAAGGAGACCGACCGGGCCACCTGGCAGACGCCCGACTACGAGGTCGTCGACACCGCGCTCGAAGTCACCGCCTACTCCCTCAGCTCCCGCTAGCCGGCGCCATGCTGCTGCTGGTACTCGGCACCGCCGCAGGCGGCGGCATCCCGCAGTGGAACTGCGCGTGCCCCGGATGTTCCGGGGCGCGCGCACATCCGCGCCGGCGCCGCCGCCACGCCTCCCTCGCCGTACGGACCGACGAGGGCCGCTGGTACATCGTCAACGCGACACCCGACATCGGCGACCAGATCGAAGCCCGGACCGAACTCCACCCGGGACCCGGCCCCCGGCAGACACCGGTCGCCGGACTCGTCCTCACCGACGCCGAACTCGACCACACCCTCGGCATCGCACGGCTCCGCGAGGCCGACAGCCTCCAGGTGATCGCCACCGCCCCGGTCCGGCAGGCGCTCCTGGAGCGACTGTGCCTCGACGACGTGCTGGCGCCGTACACCTCCGTGACCTGGCGACCACTGCCGCGGCGCGGCGCGGCGCCGCTGGAGCGCGGTACGCAGGGCGTGCAGATCAGCGGCATCCCGGTGTCGGGCAAGCGCCCGCGGTACGCCGCCGACGCCCCGGACGACGAGGCATGGGTGGTGGCGCTGCGCCTGTACGACCCCGCCTCCGGCACGACCGCGCTCTACGCTCCCGCCCTGGCCGCCTGGCCGGACCACTTCCAGCAGGCCGCCGCCGAGGCCGACTGCGTCATCGTGGACGGCACCTTCTGGGACGACGACGAGCCCTGCCGCACGGGCATCTCCGACCGCACCGCCACCGGCATGGGCCACCTGCCCATCGAAGGACCGGACGGAACGGCCGAGCGCCTCGCGCGTCTCTCCGCCCGGTGCCTCTACACGCACCTCAACAACACCAACCCCCTCGTCGACCCGGCGGCGCCCGAGCACAAGCGGCTCGCACGGCTGGGCATCGAGGTGGCGTCCGACGGGATGGAGATCGAGCTTTGAACACGGCAGCCGTGCATCGCGAATACGGCACCGGTACCGGCCCCGCCGGTACGGCACCCGCCCCGCTCGCGGAGCCCTGGAGCCCCGCGGAGTTCGAGGCGCGACTGCGCGCGGTGGGCGAGGAGCGCTACCACGACTCCCACCCCTTCAACCTCCGTATGCACAGCGGCGATCTGAGCCGGGACGAACTCCGCCGCTGGATCGCCAACCGCTTCCACTACCAGCGCCACATCCCCGTCAAGGACGCCCTGATCACCGCCAAGCTGGCCACCCCCGCGCTGCGCCGCATGTGGCTGCGCCGCATCCAGGACCACGACGGGCAGCAGGAGGGCGAGGGCGGCATCGAGCGGTGGCTGCGGCTGGGCGAGGCGGCCGGCCTGGACCGGGAGACGCTGCTGCGCGCCGACATCGTGCTGCCGGGCGTACGGCTCGCGGTCGACGGATACGTCAACTTCTGCCGGCTGCGCCCGGTCCTCGAAGCCGTCGCCGCGTCGCTGACCGAACTGTCGGCCCCGGACCTGATGCGCACCCGCATCGAGGCCTTCGAACGCCACTACCCGTGGATCGAACCCCACGGCCTCACCTACTTCCGCACCCGTGTCGCCCAAGGCCGGCGCGACAGCGGCGAGGCACTCGGCCTCGTGCTCGGCTGGGCCCGTACCCGGGACGACCAGGAGCGTGCCGTGGCCGCACTGCGCCACAAGTGCGACGTGCTGTGGTCGCTGCTCGACGCCGTGGACCAGGCGGGTCGCAGGGAGCACGGGTGACGGCGGCGACGACCGACTGGCGACCCGTGCCGGCGCCCGGCATCGTCCTGCGGCACGACCATGCCCGCGGCACCGACCTGCTGCTCCTTCCCGAGCGTGTCGTCGTCCTGAAGGGCAGCGCCGGTACGGTCGTCGCCCTGTGCGACGGCACCCGCAGCGTGCGCGACATCGTCGACGAACTGGCCGAACGCTTCCCCGGCTCCTCCGTGGCGACCGACATCCCTGACTTCCTCGGACGGCTGCGCGAGGAGGGCTGGCTGCGATGACCACCGCGCCCGCCCGCCCCTGGGCCCTGCTGGCCGAACTCACTCATGCCTGCCCGCTCCACTGCGGCTACTGCTCCAACCCGCTGGAACTCACGCGCCGTTCACGCGAGCTGACCACGGCACAGTGGACGGACCTGATGCGCCAGGCGGGCGGGCTCGGCGTGGTCCACACCCATCTCTCGGGCGGCGAGCCGCTGTTGCGCCGCGATCTGGAGCAGATCGTCACCGCGGCCGAGACCGCCGGGATCTACACGCAGCTGGTCACCAGCGGCGTGGGCCTGGACGGGGCCCGGCTGTCCGCGCTCGTCTCCGCCGGGCTGCGCAGCGTCCAGCTGTCCGTCCAGCACTCCGACCCGCACGCCTCCGACCGGATCGCGGGACGCCGGTCCTTCGCCGAGAAGGAAGAAGCCGCCACGCTCGTACGGGCCGCAGGTCTCCCGCTGGGCCTCAACGTCGTCCTGCACCGCGAGAACCTCGACGCGGTCGACGCCCTCATCGAGCTGGGCCTGTCCTGGGGCGTGGACCGCATCGAACTCGCCAACACGCAGTTCTACGGCTGGGGTCTGCTCAACCGCACCGCGCTCCTGCCCACCCGCGACCAGTTGGCCCGGGCCCGGGACGCCGTCGACCGGTGGCGGGAGCGCCTCACGCCGGACGGCCCCGACCTGGTCTGGGTCGTCCCCGACTACTTCGACGGTGTGGCCAAGCCGTGCATGGGCGGGTGGGGCGCGGTCTCGCTCACCGTCACCCCGGACGGCACCGTCCTGCCCTGCCCGGCCGCGGCCTCACTGCCGGGCCTCGACCCGCCGAACATCCGCGACCATCCCCTGGCCTGGATCTGGGACCACTCCCCGGCGTTCGGCCGCTACCGCGGCACGGACTGGATGGCCGAACCCTGCCGCGGCTGTTCCCGCCGCGACGAGGACTTCGGCGGCTGCCGCTGCCAGGCGCACGCGTTCACGGGCGACGCCGCCCGCACCGACCCCGTCTGCCGACTGTCCCCCGACCACGGACTGGTCCGGGCACTGGCCGACGACACCGCGGACGAAGGAGCGGCGATCACACGGCGGACGCCGGGCCCGCTCGGCGTCCGCTGACCCGGCCTGCTCTGCCCTGCCCTGCCCGACCATCGAAATTTCGAGTGGTTTCCGGCATCTCGCCCTATGATCTGCAAGCCGGGGTCCATTGATCAACTGGCGTGAAAAACACGCCTGTTCAGGGGGTTGCTGTGCACCTTCGTCCCGTTGTCCTCGCCCTGCCGACGCTGCTGTGCCTCTCGGCGGTCGTGTCGTGCGACGGCTCCGGCTCGTCCAGCGACGACTCGGGCCCCATCGGCGCGCGACAGCTCAAGGGCACCAATCTGTGCACGCTCCTGCCCGAGGACACCATGGCCAAGCTCCTGGGCGTGAAGAAGCTGGAGAGCGATTCCCCGGCAGGCGCGAGCGACGACTGCGACTGGACGGCGCCGGTCGACGGGGCCGCCGACGGCAAGCTCCAGATGGGCAGTTACTACGTGATGGAGGACGCGGAGCAGACAACGGTCGGAGGCCTTCGCGCGCGGCGGCTCATACAGTTCCAGGGCTGCCAGATATCCATCGACACGACGGGCGCGACGGATCCGGCCGGCGAGTCCGGGAAGGCCGACCCGGCCCTGAGGGTCTGGTTCCTGGGCCCCGACGGGTTCGACGACAAGAAGTCCTGCGATGCGGCCGACCGCCTCGCCAAGGCGGCCATGCGGGCGCTGCCGAAGGCGTGAGCCCCCGAGCCCATGCCCCATGGCCCCCTGAGCCCATGGCATAAGGCGCCCGCGCCCATGCCCTAAGGCGCCTCCCGCACGCGGAAAGCCTCCGCGTCCCACATCCCGTCCAGTCGCGGCGCCAGCCAACTCGGTGCCGCCGCACGGAAGTCGGCGGGTGCCAGCGCTCCCGCTCCGGCGGGCAGCGCGCCGAGCAGCGGGGCGCCGGACACCTCCGGCAGGTCCGCGACGTTGCAACGCGAGGCCAGATCGGGGGAGTCGGGCCAGCTGCCGATCACGATTCCGGCCAAGTCGAGCCTTCGCAAGCGCAGTTCGCGTGCCGTCAGCTCCGTCGTGTTCAGCGTGCCCAGTCCCGCCGACGCCACGACCAGCACCGGCGCCCGCAGCAGCTCCGCCGCGTCCGCCAGGGTCCCGCCCGCCGGATCGAACCGGACGAGCAGCCCACCCGCCCCCTCCACCAGCACCAGATCGTGCTCGGTGGCCAGCTTGGCGGCGGCCTCGGCGACGTCGTGCGGACGCACCGGAGTCATTCCGGCCCGCCGTGCGGCAGTGCCCGGTGCCAAGGGCTCGGGATAGCGGGCGATCTCGGTCGCCGTGACGGCACCCGCGAGCCGCGCGACCTCGGCGGCGTCCCCGGGCTCGTCCGGTCGTACGCCCGTCTGGGCCGCCTTGAGTACGGCCACCGACCGTCCGGCGGCGAGCGCTGCGGCGGCGACCGCGGCGGTCGTGACCGTCTTGCCGACCTCCGTGCCCGTGCCGGTGATCACCAGGATCGACATGCTCATCCCTCCCGTGCCGCCGCGCACACCGCGCGCGCGATCCGTGCCACGTCCGCGTCACCGGTGACGTACGGCGGCATCGTGTAGATCAGGTCGCGGAACGGCCGCAGCCACACGCCCTCGCGCACGGCCGCGTCCGTGGCGGCCTTCATGTCGACGTCATGGTCCAGCTGTACGACCCCGATGGCGCCGAGGACGCGCACGTCCCGCACGCCGGGGATCGCGTGCGCGGGCGCCAGCCCGTCCCGCAGGCCCGCCTCGATCCGCTTGACCTCGCCGAGCCAGTCCTGGCCGAGCAGCAACTCGATCGACGCACAGGCGACGGACGCCGCCAGGGGATTGCCCATGAAGGTCGGGCCATGGGCGAGGACCGGGACCTCGCCGCGCGAGATGCCGTCGGCCACGCGAGCCGTGCACAGCGTCGCCGCCATCGTCAGGTAACCGCCGGTCAGGGCCTTGCCCACGCACATGACATCAGGCGTCACGGCCGCGTGCCCGGCCGCGAACAGGGCGCCCGTACGGCCGAACCCGGTCGCGATCTCGTCGAACACCAGCAGCACGTCGTGCGCGTCGCACGCCTCGCGCAGCACCCGCAGATACGCGGGGGAGTGGAACCGCATCCCGCCCGCGCCCTGCACCACCGGCTCGACGATCACGGCGGCCAGTTCGTCGGCGTGCCGCTCGATCGCCGAGCGCAACTGCTCGGCGTACGACTCCTCGTACTCGACCGGGGGCGGGTCCACGAACACCTGGCGCGGCAGTACGCCGGTCCACAGCTCGTGCATCCCGCCCTCGGGGTCGCACACCGACATGGGCTGCCAGGTGTCGCCGTGGTAGCCGCCCCGCCAGGTCAGGAGGCGTTGCTTCGTACCCCGGCCCAGCGAACGCCAGTACTGCAGGCACATCTTGACGGCGACCTCGACCGACACCGAACCGGAGTCGGCGAGAAAGACATGCTCCAGACCGTCGGGCGACATGTCGACAAGGAGCTTCGCCAGGCGTACGGCGGGCTCGTGGGTGAGTCCGCCGAACATCACATGGCTCATCCGGCCCAGCTGCTCGCGCGCCGCTTCGTTCAGTACCGGGTGGTTGTAGCCGTGGATCGCCGACCACCAGGACGACATCCCGTCCACCAGCTCGCCCGAGCCGTCCGCCATCGTCAGCCGGACCCCGCTCGCCGCCTCGACGACGAGCGGTTCGACACGGCCGGGCATGGGGCCGTACGGATGCCAGACGTGCCGCCGGTCCAGCTCGAGCAGCTCGGAGACGGGCAGGTCAGGCATTGGGCGCGAGGTCCGTTCCGGCACCGCGGCGGCGGACGGCGACCAGGTCGGTGCGCGGCTCGGCCGAGGCCGCCGTACCGCAGACGCCACCGTCCTCGTCCCCGTGGGAACCGCACCCCGCACCCTCGTGGGAACCGCAGCCCGCGCTCTCGTGCGAGCCACAGCCGCCCCGCGCGCTCGCCCGGTGCTCCGGCAGGGTCACCTGGTCGGTGCCCTCCACCTCGAACCCGGCGTCCGCGATCATGTCCAGGTCGGCCTTGCCGGTCTGGCCCTCGGTGGTCAGGTAGTCGCCGAGGAAGATCGAGTTGGCCAGGTTCAGGGCGAGCGGCTGCATGGTGCGCAGATGCACCTCGCGGCCGCCGGCGATGCGCACCTCGATGTCCGGGCAGACGAACCGCACCATCGCCAGGATCCTCAGGCAGCGCTGCGGGCTGAGGTTCCACTCCTTGGCCAGCGGGGTGCCCTCGACCGGGATCAGGAAGTTGACCGGAACCGAGTCGGGGTCCAGCTCGCGCAGCGAGAAGACCACGTCCACCAGGTCCTCGTCGCTCTCGCCCATGCCGGCGATCAGACCGGAGCAGGCCGACAGCCCGGCCGCGTGCGCCTTCTGCACCGTGTCCACCCGATCGGCGTACGTGTGCGTGGTCGTGATGTCCCCGTACGTCGACTCGGACGTGTTCAGGTTGTGGTTGTAGGCGTCCGCACCCGCCTCACGCAGCCGCTCGGCCTGGCCGTCGGAGAGCAGACCGAGGCAGGCGCACACCTCGACGCCCTCGTTCTGCTCCTTGATCGCCTTGATGGTGCCCGCCACCCGGTCCACGTCACGGTCGGTCGGGCCACGCCCGGACGCCACCAGACAGACCCGCTTGGCGCCGCCGGCCAGGCCGGCGGCGGCCGCCTCGGAGGCCTGGTCGGGCTTGAGCCAGGTGTACTTCAGGATGCCGGTGTCGGCGCCGAGCCGCTGGGAGCAGTACGAGCAGTCCTCGGGACACAGCCCCGACTTCAGGTTGACGAGGTAGTTGAGTTTCACCCGTCGGCCGAACCAGTGCCGGCGTACCTTTCCGGCCGCGGCCACCACATCGAGCACGTCGTCGTCGGAAGTGGCGAGGACGGCCAGAGCCTCCTCGCGGGTCGGCAGCTCGCGCCGAAGCCCCTTGTCCACCAGCGTGTTCAGCAGGTCCATGAGAGCCGATCCTGTCTTACGGAAGCGCTCCCGGCCAAGGAGAGATTGAACAACAGAGGCACTTCGACGTGTGTGTATTGCCACACCATGGGGTGCGACCCGTCCGGCTAGTGTCTGTCCACTGCCTACAAAAGCCCCGGAGGAGCCATGGCGTTCGGCTGGATCGACGAACAGGCGGAGCTGCGCCGTCGCGCCGGACTCGTACGAACCCTGCGGCCGCGCCCGGCCGGCTCCCCGCTGCTGGACCTCGCGAGCAACGACTACCTGGGGCTGGCCCACCATCCCGCCGTCGCCGAGGGCGCCGCGGCGGCCGCGCGGACCTGGGGCGGCGGCTCGACCGGGTCCCGGCTCGTGACGGGTACGACGGAACTCCACATCGAGCTGGAGCGCGAGCTGGCCGAATTCTGCGGTTTCGAGGCGGCCCTGGTCTTCTCCTCGGGGTACGCGGCCAACCTCGCCGCTGTCACGGCCCTGGCCCCGCACGGCTCGCTGATCGTCTCCGACGCGGGCAACCACGCCTCACTGATCGACGGCTGCCGGCTGGCCCGGGGCGCCACTCAGGTCGTGCCGCACTCCGACCCGGACGCCGTGCGCAAGGCGCTCAGGACGCACGAGGGCACGGCGGTCGTCGTCTCGGACACGGTCTTCTCGGTGGACGGGGACGCCGCACCGCTGGCCGCCTTCGCCGAGGCGTGCCGGGAGCGCGGCGCGGGACTGCTGGTCGACGACGCGCACGGGCTCGGCGTCCTCGGCGACGGCGGCCGGGGCGCCCCGCACGCGGCCGGCCTCGCGGGCGCCGACGACGTCGTCGTGACGGCCACGCTGTCCAAGTCGTTCGGCAGCCAGGGCGGTGTCGTCCTCGGCCCCGCCCGGGTCATCGACCACCTGGTCAACGCGGCCCGGACGTTCATCTTCGACACGGGCCTCGCCCCGGCGGCCGCCGGGGCGGCCCTGGCGGCCCTCAGACTGCTGCGTCGTGAGCCGGAGCGGGCGGCGCGGGCACGCACGGTGGCGGCCGAGCTGCACGCCCGCCTGACCGCCGCGGGTCACGAGGCGGTACGCCCGGACGCCGCGGTCGTCTCCGTGCGCGCGCCGTCCCCGGAGGAGGCCCTGCAATGGGCCGCCGACTGCCGTACGGCAGGCCTTGCCGTGGGCTGCTTCCGTCCTCCTTCCGTGCCCGACGGCATCTCACGGCTCAGGTTGACCGCTCGCGCGGACCTCTCCGAGGCACAGATCGAACGCGCTGTAGATGTGATCGGCGAGACGCGACCATGAGTCGGCGTGACACGGCCGTGTGCCGCACGATGCGGAACTGATCAGGCCTGATCGGAACTGATCAGCCCTTGAACGCGGCCGTGAACTCCGTCCAGCTCCCGGGGGAGACGAGCAGGGCGGGCCCGGCCGGGTCCTTGGAGTCGCGCACGGCGAGGAGCCCGGCCCAGGGGCCGGAGTGCGGCAGTGCCGTCTCCACGCAGTTGTTCGCACCCGTGCTGTAACTGCTGCGCAGCCACCGCACGTCGTGCAGATCGGTACTGGAAGGTACGTTCCGAGGCAGTACGGACATGGTGCCTCCTTACGCGCCGTCACTTATTGCGGCGATGTGATCCAACGAGTCCTCGGGCGAAAGGGCGTGGGACTGAAGGGCGGTGAAGGCCTCGGTATAGGCCCGGAGGTCTTCTTTCCGCTCGAGGTAGAGGCTACTCGTCAAGTGGTCGAGAACAACCACGTCCAGATCAGAAGTGCTCGAAAATGAGAAGATTACGAAAGGCCCGGTGACGCCGACATGGGCACCGGCAGCGAACGGCAGTACCTGAAGCCGCACTTGAGGCAGACGCGCCGCCTCGATGAGCTGTCGCAGCTGTCTCGCCATGACGTCGGGGCCGCCGATCTCGCGCCGCAGCACAGCCTCGTCCAGCACCGCGCTCAGCTCCAACGGCCGGTCCGCGCGCAACACGTCCTGCCTGGCCAGGCGCACCTCGACCAGGGCGTCCAGCCGCTCGTCGTCCAGCCCGCCCACCGCCGCACGGGTCACCTCACGTGCGTACTCGGGCGTCTGCAACAGGCCGGGTACGACGGACGTCTCCAGCGTGCTCATTGCGCTCGCCTGGGACTCCAGGCTGATGAAATCGCGGTAGGTCGGGGGCAGTACCCCCCGATAGGCGTGCCACCAGTGGTGCCGGCCGCCTCCCTCGTCGGAGCCCGCCAACACCATCAGCAACTCACGGAGTTGGGCGTCCGACACGGTGTAGGCGTCCAGGAGTAACCGCACATCGGCCGGTTTCACCCCGCTGGCGCCGGTCTCGATCCGGCTCACCTTCGACTGGTGCCAGCCCACGAGCCGGGCCGCCTCACCACTTGTGAGCCCCGCACTCGTGCGTAACGCACGCAGTTCGGCACCCAGCTTCCGGCGGCGCACCGCGGGACCGTGCTGCATGCGTTACTCCTTACTCCCTCCGGGCCACCCCAATACGGTCTCCCGTCGCAGAGTTCACCGCTTTGAGCGACAGATATATGCATATCTTGGTGGATCGCCACCCGTGACGTCTGCGGTAATGGCACTCTGGCGACGAAGCACCAGTCCGGGACCGTACTCGAACCATCCGCTCCGTGTCGGACTCCGGTCCCGTGGGAAAGGGACGACCGCGCCATGGCAGACCATCTGGAAGCATCCGTCACTCTGCCGAGCGATCCCGCCTCGGTTGCCGCGGCCCGCGGCTACGTGGTCGACACGCTGGCGGAATGGGGATTGCCGGCGGGCACGGAAACCTCCGAGACCATCCGGCTCATCGTCTCCGAACTCGCCACCAACGCCGTACAGCACACCTTCGGGCTGTCACCCACCTTCACGGTGGACGTCGAGCTCCACCATGACGAACAGCTCCGCATCGGCGTCACCGACAGTCATCCCCGTCTCCCGAAACGGCTGCCCGCCGCCGTCCAGCAGGACAACGGCCGGGGCATGGTGATCGTCCGCTGGCTGGCGGCCGAGTGCGGTGGCAGGCTCCGGGTGCGTCCCACCCGGGAGGGCGGCAAGACGGTGTCCATCGAACTTCCGTGGACCGTCCCGGCCGAGCCGGTGCGGGCAGCGGGACAGCAGGAGCCCTAGCGCCGAGGTGCACGGCGCGGCCGCGAGGGGCGAAAAGCGAGAGCGGAAGCGAGAGCGTGGCGACACGGCCCGTGGTGCCCCGGCCCCGTCCAGAGGGGCCGTCAGGGCGCGGTGAGGGCTCCGGCGGCAGGGCGGCGGGGGTTTCCCCCTCGGCTGTGTGCCGAGCCCGTGGAAGGCCCCGCGGGGGCGACGGCCTGTCAGGTCGGCGTCGCCCCCGCGGGAGAGTCAGCTGATCCGGCCGTACCAAACGCTGTTGGTCCAGATCTTCTGCAGTTTCACGACGTCCCCGGTCTTCGGGGCGTGCCAGATCTTCCCCTTCCCTGCGTAGATGCCCACGTGGTAGACGCTGGAGCCCGAGTGGAAGAACACGAGGTCTCCGGCCTTGCGGCTCTTCGAGGAGATGTGGTGGGACTTGTTGTACTGCTGGGCAGCCGTCCGGGGGAGCTTCTTGCCCGCCTTCTTGAACGAGTACAGCGTGAGCCCTGAGCAGTCGAACCTGCGCGGCCCCGAGGCGCCCCACTTGTACGGGGAACCCTTCTTGGAGGCCGCGATCTGAAGTGCCTTCGTCGCGGGCGTGGCGGCCGCGGCGTCGGAAGCGACACCCGGGACCACGATGGAGCCGCCCACGGCGGCGATGGTGAGCGCCGAGGCCGTGCCGGCCCGGGCCATCAGCGACGGGACACGATTGAGCGCAGACATGCGCAACCCTTCGTCAGCCGCCTGTGAAGGATGACCTGTCGGATTCGGGCTGGCGAAGTTGCCCGGCCGCTGACGCGGCTTCACCCCAAGGGCTGCTCGACCCGGCGTCTCCCTACGGAGACGGCCGTTCCGGCGACCCGTCTTGCCTGGGTCCTCCACTCCTGCCGATCCACTCCTGTCGACCGGTCATCCGTGCGGCGGCAGGACTCGGCGTCCGCCCGGATCGCCCCGCCGCTGTGGCGGGGTCTTGTCGTCAGACAGGGATCTTCACCTACAGAAGTCAGAAAAACCCAATGGAACCGTGACTTTGTGTTGTTACTCACCACTCACCCGTTCGGGTGGACACCCCTGTGTTCGAACGGATGTTGAGGCCCCCGACGAGCCCCGGACCAGCGGCGGAACGCATCATTCCGCCCTCGGGCCACGCGCGTTGCGCAACTCCGACGGCCCCGAAAAGGGAGCCTCGCGTCCACCAAAAGGCGGTACGCCGTTTGGTCCGTTTGAACGTCGGTCCGGACACCTCGCGCCGCGGCGAGGTGTCCGGACCGGTCGAACCCGCTTCAACTGGGGGTGTGGGGCGGCAGGGTGACCCTGGCCGTGCGCCGCTCGCCGTCCAGCACCCTGAGGGCGCGTCCCAGAGTCGGGGCGTGCAACTCGTTCTCGCCCCGACGGTGCATCAGCGCCAGCGCGTCGCGCAGCGCCGCCGCCTGGCTCACCAGAGCCTGCGCGGCACGCAGTCCGCGATACGTGTCCCCTTCGTGCGCCGGATTGATACGGCCGAGCAGGTCGACCACGTCGAGGTAACGGTCGATCAGCTCTCCCTCGGCGCGCGTGAGAGCGGGCAGCGGAGGAAGTTCGGGCGGGAGCACCGGGCGCTCACCGACCGGTGGGCGGGGCGAGGGTGGTCCGGCGGCTGGGGATGATCTGGTCCACCAGCCCGTACTCCACCGCTCCCTGGGCATCCAGGATCTTGTCCCGCTCGATGTCCGCGTTCACCTGCTGCGCGCTGCGTCCCGTGTGCCGTACGAGCATCTCCTCCAGGCGGGAGCGCATCCGCGTCAACTCCTCGGCCTGGATGGCCAGATCGCTGGCCTGCCCCTCGACGGGCTCGGCTAGCGACGGCTGATGGATCACCACGCGGGCGCCCGGCAGCACGAACCGCTTGCCCGGCGTGCCGGCGGCCAGCAGCACCGCGGCGGAGGAACCCGCCTGCCCCAGACAGGTCGTCGCCACGTCGCAGGTGACGTACTGGATCGTGTCGTAGAGCGCCGTCATGGCACTGAACGAGCCGCCGGGCGAGTTGATGTACAGCGCGATGTCCCGGTCCGGGTCCTTGTGCTCCAGATACATGAGCTGCGCCATCACGTCGTTCGCCGAGGTGTCGTCGACCTGCGTCCCGAGGAAGACGATCCGCTCCTCCAGCAGCTTCGAGTACGGATCCAGCGACTTGTGCCCGTAGCTCGTGCGCTCGGTGATCTCGGGCAGGACATAGCGGGCGGTCGGTCGGGTCATGGGTGCCCCTCCTTCGGCGTCTGTAAAAAATGTACAGGACGTACGTGACGTTATGATGGGGGCATGGCCTACGAGATTCCGGTGACGCAAGCCAGGGCTGAGCTCGCCGACCTGATCAACCGGGTGGTGTACGGCGGTGAGCGCGTCGTCGTGACGCGGCATGGCAAGCCCCTCGTCGCCCTTGTCTCCGCCGCTGACCTCGCACGACTCGAGGAACTCCAGGAGATCCAGGAGCCGGCCGAGGACCAGGTGATCAGCTCGGTCTCCACCGTCCGCGAGGCGGCGTCCGCTCCCCGCGAACAGCAGCGCTTCGGCATCGCCGCGCACCATCGGGGGCCGGGTCCCTCGTAGGAGACGGATCCCTTGCACAAGAGGCGGATGCGGATCCCTCGTAATAGACGAAAAGACCGTGCACCCCCGTCCGCTACAGCGGGGATGCACGGTCGGTCGGATATGACGGGCGATCAGCCGACGCGGGCGAGCTCCCGCTCGGCGGCCGGCTCGCCCGTCCTGGCGCGCGCCTTGAGCGCCTGGCCGAGCAGTACGGCGCCCAGGCCCAGCACGGCCCACCAGGTGAGTGTCAGGACGGGGCCGGTCGCCGCCGCGCCGTCGAAGAACGACACCGAGCGGAGCAGGGTCGTGCTCGCGCCCGGTGGCAGCCACTGCCCGATCGCGCCGACCGGCTCCGGCAGCATCTGCGGGGCCGACGCCGCGCCGGAGAAAGGGTTGCCGAACAGCATCACGACGCCGGAGGCGATCCCGAGGCCGGCCCGGCCGAGAAGGGCGGCTAGCCCGGCGACGGCGCCGCTCACGGCCAGTGTCGACAGGCCCAGCACGGCGGCCTCCGCCCACCAGTCGCCGGTGAGCACCCCGAGCCAGCTGTGCGCGATACAGGCCGCGGCCACGCCCACCAGGCCGGCGGAAACGACCAGGGCGGCCACGGCGCGGACGCCGCGCAGCCCGAGCATGGTCACCACCGCGCCCGCCGCGATCCCGGCCAGGGCGAGCGGCAGCACGCTGGAGTTCAGTGCCGCGCCACGGGGGTCGTTCGCCGGGGCGGCCACGACGTCGACCGTACGGATCTGCGTGCCGGCGGCCGAGGCCTGCTCTCCCACCGCCTGCCGCAGCAGCTGCGCGACCATCGGGCTCGCGGCCGACGCGGTCAGCAGTTCGGGCCCCTGGGGCGTCACGGCCACCGCGCCGTATACGGTCCGGTCCTCGACGGCGTGGCGGGCCGCGGTCTCGTCGGAGTAGTGGTGGATCTCGAAGGCGCCCTCCTTCTGCCCCAGTTGCCTCTCCAGCTGGGCCGTCGCGGCCGGGGGGCCGGCCACGCCGAGCGGCAGGTCGCGGGGTGCGGTGCGGGCGGCGGGCCAGGCGAAGGCCCACAGCGCCAGTGCGGCGAGCACCGGGACGAGGACGACGACCGCGATCAGACGTCGGCGGTGCGCCTTCGTGGGCGTAGCGGAGTCGGTGGGCATGGGGTTCCCTTTCCGGGATCGAGAGCGGGAGGGGGGCGGGAGCGGGAGCGGGAGCGAGAATAAAAAGAAGGATCGTTCGTTTTGGGTGTCTCCACCGTCCCGCCGTCCGTGCGCCTTGTCAAGAAGGAATGTTCGTTTTAATTTGGGAACCATGGCCCGCGTATCCCAGGAACACCTCGACGCCCGCCGCCGGCAGATCCTCGACGGCGCCGCCCGCTGCTTCGCCCGCAACGGATTCCACGCCACGTCCATGCAGGACGTGCTGAAGGAGGTCGATCTGTCCGCCGGGGCCGTGTACCGCTACTTCAGCGGCAAGGAGGAGCTCATCGCGGCCATCGTCGGGGAGGTGCTCGGCCAGGTCCATGAGGGCTTCGAGGAGGCGGCCCGCAGCAGCCCGCCCCCGCCCCCGGACCTCCTGGTCGCCTCGGTCCTCAGCCGCGTCCTCTCCACCAAGGAGTCCGTGACCGTGGACGGGCGGCCCGCCTTCCCGCGCCTGGTCGTCCAGGTGTGGACGGAGACACTCCGCAACGACGAGCTGGCGGCCCTTCTGCGCGACGGCTACGGCGGTGTGCAGGAGGCCTGGGCGCGGATCGTGCAGGCGTACCAGGACGCGGGGACGATGCGGCCGGACGTGGCCCCGGACCACGTGGCCCGCACGATGATGGCGTCAGCGATGGGCTTCCTCGCACAGCAGGCCCTCTTCGGGCCGATGCCGGCCGACGTCCTGCGCGACGGTCTGCGGGCGTTGATGAGCGTGCGGGATCACAACTCGGTTAACGTGCTTGAAACCCGGTCCAACTAGCCTCTCGATCCACGCCACCAGGGACTTTGCCCCGGGGCTGAGGCAACCGGACCCCGCACGGTCCGGAGCGAGGACTGTGAGGTGGGACGTGCAACTGACACCGCACGAGCAGGAGAGGCTGCTCATCCACGTGGCGGCCGACGTGGCCGAGAAGCGCCGGGCCCGTGGACTCAGGCTCAACCACCCCGAGGCGGTCGCGCTGATCACCTCCCACATCCTCGAAGGCGCCCGTGACGGCCGTACGGTCGCCGAGCTCATGTCCTCCGGGCGCAAACTGCTCACCCGCGACGACGTCATGGACGGCATCCCGGAGATGATCCACGACGTGCAGGTCGAGGCGACCTTCCCCGACGGCACCAAGCTCGTCACCGTCCACGACCCGATCGTCTGAGGTGCCCCGATGATTCCCGGCGAGATCCTGTTCGCGGACGAGCCCGTCGTGTACAACGAGGGCCGCGAGGTCATCCGGCTGACCGTCCTCAACGCCGCCGACCGGCCCGTCCAGGTCGGCTCCCACTACCACTTCGCCGAGGCCAACCCCGGTCTGGACTTCGACCGGGCCGCCGCGCGCGGCAGGCGGCTCAACATCGCCGCCGGTACGGCCGTGCGCTTCGAGCCCGGCATCCCCGTAGACGTCGAACTCGTTCCGCTCGCCGGCGCCCGCGTGGTGCCCGGCCTGCGCGGCGAGACCGGAGGTGCCCTCGATGCCTGAGATCTCGCGCGCCGCGTACGCCGACCTGTTCGGCCCGACCACCGGCGACCGCATCCGGCTCGCCGACACCGATCTGCTGATCGAGATCGAGGAGGATCGTTCCGGCGGTCCCGGACTCGCCGGTGACGAGGCCGTGTTCGGCGGCGGCAAGGTCATCCGCGAATCCATGGGCCAGTCGCGTGCCACGCGCGCCGACGGCACCCCCGACACGGTGATCACGGGTGCCGTGATCATCGACCACTGGGGCATCGTCAAGGCCGACATCGGCATCCGCGACGGCCGGATCACCGGCATCGGCAAGGCCGGCAACCCCGACACCATGGACGGCGTCCACCCGGACCTCGTCATCGGGCCCGAGACCGAGGTCATCGCGGGCAACGGGCGGATCGTGACCGCCGGTGCCATCGACGCGCACGTCCACTTCATCTGCCCGCAGATCGCCGACGAGGCGCTGTCCGCCGGTGTCACCACGCTGGTGGGCGGTGGCACGGGACCGGCCGAGGGGTCGAAGGCGACGACGGTGACGCCCGGTCCGTGGCATCTCGCGCGGATGCTGGAGGCGATGGAGCAGTACCCGCTCAACATCGGGTTCCTCGGCAAGGGCAACACGGTCTCGCACGAGGCGATGCTGTCGCAGATCCGCGGCGGCGCGCTCGGCCTGAAACTGCATGAGGACTGGGGTTCGACGCCTGCCGTCATCGACGCCTCGCTGACGGTCGCGGACCGGACCGGCGTACAGGTCGCCATCCACACGGACACGCTCAACGAGGCCGGGTTCGTGGGCGACACGCTCGCCGCCATCGCGGGGCGCGGCATCCACGCGTACCACACCGAGGGTGCGGGCGGCGGGCACGCGCCGGACATCATGACCGTCGTCTCCGAGCCGCACGTGCTGCCCAGCTCGACCAACCCGACGCGGCCCTTCACCGTCAACACGGCCGAGGAACACCTCGACATGCTGATGGTGTGCCACCACCTCAACGCGGCGGTGCCGGAGGACCTGGCCTTCGCCGAGTCGCGGATCCGGCCGTCCACCATCGGGGCCGAGGACATACTGCACGACCTGGGCGCGATCTCCATCATCTCGTCGGACGCCCAGGCCATGGGGCGCGTGGGCGAGGTCGTCATGCGGACCTGGCAGACGGCCCATGTGATGAAGCGGCGCCGGGGTGCGCTGCCGGGCGACGGGCGTGCCGACAACCATCGGGTACGGCGCTACGTCGCCAAGTACACGATCAATCCGGCCCTCGCGCAGGGTCTTGCGCACGAGGTCGGATCGGTGGAGACCGGCAAGCTCGCCGACCTGGTGCTGTGGGAGCCGGCGTTCTTCGGCGTCAAGCCGCACCTCGTCATCAAGGGCGGGCAGATCGCGTACGCGCAGATGGGCGACGCCAACGCGTCGATCCCGACGCCGCAGCCGATTCTGCCGCGGCCGATGTACGGGGCGATCGGGCGGGCGCCCGCCGCGAACTCCTTCAACTTCGTGGCACCGCTCGCCATCGAGGACGGGCTGCCGGAGCGGCTCTCGCTCGGCAAGCGGTTCGTCGCGATCGAGTCGACGCGCGGGGTCACCAAGGCCGACATGCGCGAGAACGACGCGCGGCCACGGGTGCAGGTCGATCCCGACAGCTTCGCCGTGCACATCGACGGGGAACTCGTCGAGGCGGCGCCCGCCGTCGAACTGCCCATGGCCCAGCGCTACTTCCTGTTCTGATGACTCCTCCGACTTCTCCGACTCCTGTGACTCTTCTGACCCTTCCGGCGGAGTGGTCCTGATGTCGCGGGCAGCACTTCTCGTACTGGCCGACGGGCGCTTTCCCGCCGGCGGCCACGCGCACTCCGGCGGGGCCGAGGCGGCCGTCAAGGCCGGGCGGATCACCGGGGACGCGAGCCTGGAGAGCTTCTGCCGGGGGCGGTTGCACACGGCCGGTCTGGTCGCGGCCTCGCTGGCCGCGGCTGCCGCGCTCGGCGTGGATCCCGTGGAACTCGACGCGGCCGCGGATGCCCGCACGCCGTCGCCCGCGCTGCGGCTCGCTGCGCGCAAGCTCGGACGGCAGTTGATGCGGGCCGCTCGGGCGACCTGGCCCGCGGACGAACTCGACGCCGTGGCAAGGGAGTTCCCCAAGGGGGCGCATCAGCCGGTGGTGTTGGGGCTTGCGGCTCGGGCGGCGGGGCTGGGGGCCGAGGACGCGGCCTACTGCGCGGCGTACGAGAGTGTGAGCGGGCCGGCGAGCGCGACCGTGCGGTTGCTGAGTCTTGATCCGTTCGACGCCACGCGCGTGCTCGCGCGGCTGGCGCCCGAGATGGATCGCGTCGCGGATCGGGCGGTGGAGGCGGCGGGGGTCGTTGCCGAGGCGGGGGTCGATGCACTGCCCGCGGCTTCGGCGCCGTTGCTGGAGATCGCCGCCGAGCTGCATGCCGCCTGGGGCGTCCGGTTGTTCGCCTCGTAGGTGTGTTCGCCCCCTTCGCCCCTTCCCGTCCCGACCCTGGGGGCTCCGCCCCCTGACCCCCGTTTCGGCCTGAACGGCCTCGTCCTCAAACGCCGGACGGGCTGAACGGGCCGGACCCGTGCTGAGAGCGCACCGAAGAAATACAGCCGAGAGTGCACCGAAGGAAAGACAGACACGAGTGCACCGAAGAAGGAACAAGAGGAGCCGCTCCATGCATCTCGACCACTCTCACACCCACGACGGCCCCGCCGCCCTCAGTGCCGACGCCCGGCGCCCCGACGGCTCGCGGCGCGCGCTGCGGATCGGGCTCGGTGGGCCCGTCGGGTCGGGCAAGACCGCCACCGTCGCCGCACTGTGCCGGGCCCTGCGGGACGAGCTGTCCCTCGCTGTCGTCACCAACGACATCTACACCCGCGAGGACGCCGAATTCCTGCTGCGCGAAGCTGTGCTGCCGCCCGAGCGGATCACCGCCGTGGAGACGGGAGCCTGTCCGCACACCGCCATCCGGGACGACATCTCCGCCAACCTCGAAGCGGTCGAGGACCTGGAGGACGAGGTCGGGCCGCTGGATCTGATCCTGGTCGAGTCCGGCGGGGACAACCTCACGGCGACCTTCTCCAAGGGGCTCGTCGACGCCCAGATCTTCGTGATCGACGTCGCGGGCGGTGACGACATTCCGCGGAAGGGCGGGCCGGGGGTGACCACGGCCGACCTGCTCGTCGTCAACAAGACCGACCTCGCGCCGTACGTCGGCTCCGACCTCGGGCGGATGGCGGCCGACGCCAAGGCGCAGCGGGCCGAACTGCCCGTCGTCCTGCAGTCGTTGCGGACCGAGGCCGGTGTACGGGAGGTGGCCGACTGGGTGCGGCAGCGGCTCGCCGCCTGGGCGGCGTGATCGTGAGCGGAGTACGGGCCACCGCTCGGATCGTCGCCCGGGACGACGGCAGGGGCGGTACGGCCCTTCCCGCGCTGGAGGGGGACGGGCCGCTCGCGCTGCGGCGGACGCGGGGGAGTGGCGCCGAGGCGCGGGTCATGCTCGTCGGGGCGATGAGCGGGCCCCTCGGCGGGGACCGGTTCGCGGTGGAGGCGAGGGTGGAGCGCGGGGCGCGGCTGCGTGTCGGGTCGGCCGCCGCCACCATCGCGCTTCCCGGACAGGCGAAGGGCGAGGCACACTACGACGTGCGGCTCGACGTCGCCGACGAGGCGGAACTGGAGTGGCTGCCCGAGCAGTTGATCTCCGCCAAGGGCAGCGATCTGTACGTCACGACGCGAGCCGAGCTCGGAGCCGGCGCGCGGCTCGTGCTGCGAGAGGAACAGGTGCTCGGGCGGGTCGGCGAGGAACCCGGGCGGCTGACCAGTCGTCTTACCGTGCGGGTCGAGGGGCGGACCCTGCTCGACCAGGAACTGGCCTGTGGACCCGGAGCGCCGGGCGGCTGGGACGGTCCTGCCGTGCTGGGCGGACATCGGGCCGTGGGGCAACTCGTCGTCGTACGGCCGGAGTTCGGGGCGGAGCCGGTGGCGGCCCGGGTGCTGGGCGAGGGGGCCGCGCTTGTGCCGCTCGCCGGGCCCGCCGTGCTCGTGAGCGCCGTGGCCACCGACGCCCTGCGGCTGCGGCGGGTGTTGGACGAGGCGCTCGCCGCTCTCGGCTGAATCTCCGCTGAGCGGGACCGTCATCTCCGTTTATCGGATTGGTAAAGAAGGTCAACGACCCCTGTCCTCGGAGACTTCACAGCCGAAAGGATCCCCCTACCAATTGCAAGGACGAAGGGGGAGGTCCCACTTGAGGGATATGAGACGGAACAGGCGGGTTGCGGCGCTCGGCTCGGCCGGAGCGCTCGTCACGGCCGCACTCATAGCCGGCGCCGTCGCGGCGCCGAGTGCCAGCGCGAGCTCCGGCTCGCGGCACGGACAGGACCGCGAGGCGCGCGGAGAGACCATCGCCGCCCAGCGGGCCGCCGCGGTCGGCATCGACTGGCAGGACTGCCCCGCCGACTGGGGGTTCGCCAAGCCGATCCAGTGCGGCTGGGTCAGCGTCCCGCTCGACTACGCCAAGCCGTACGGCAAGCAGATCAAGCTCGCCGTCGACCGCATCGGCAACACCGGCACCAAGGCGGAGCGTCAGGGCGCCCTCGTCTACAACCCCGGCGGCCCCGGCGCCTCCGGCATGCGCTTCCCGACCCGGGTCACCGCCAAGAACCCGATCTGGGCCAACACGGCCAAGGCGTACGACTTCGTGGGCTTCGACCCGCGCGGCGTGGGCCACTCCGCGCCCATCTCCTGCATCGACCCGCAGGAGTTCGTGAAGGCGCCCAAGGCGGACCCGGTGCCGGACTCCGAGGCCGACAAGCTGGCCCAGCGCAAGCTGGCCCGCGAGTACGCCGACGGGTGCGCCGAGCGCAGCGGCAAGGCGATGCTCGCGCAGATGACCACGCCCAACACCGTGCGCGACCTGGACGTGATCCGTGCCGCGCTCGGCGAGAAGAAGCTCAACTACCTGGGCGTCTCCTACGGCACCTACATCGGCGCCGTCTACGGCACGATGTTCCCTGGCCATGTGCGCCGCATGATCGTGGACAGCGTGGTCAACCCCTCGCGGGAGAAGATCTGGTACCAGGCCAACCTGGACCAGGACGTCGCCTTCGAGGGCCGCTGGAATGACTGGGAGGACTGGGTCGCCGCCAACGACGCCACCTTCCACCTCGGCACCACGCGCGCCGCGGTACAGGCGAAGTGGCTCGAACTGCGCGCCACCGCCAAGAAGAACCCCATCGGCGGGGTCGTCGGCCCGGCCGAGCTGATCGGGTTCTTCCAGAGCGCCCCGTACTACGACTCCTCGTGGGTGCCGGTCGCGACGGTCTTCAGCAAGTACGTCGCCGGTGACACCCAGGCGCTGGTCGACGCCGCCGCCCCGGACCTGTCGGACACCGCGGGCAACATCAGCGCGGAGAACGGCAACGCCGTCTACACGGCCGTCGAGTGCACGGACGTCAAGTGGCCCACCAGCTGGAAGAAGTGGGACCGCGACAACACCGAGCTGAACAAGAAGTACCCGTTCATGACCTGGGCCAACGCCTGGCTGAACCTGCCGTGCGCCACCTGGCCGGTCAAGCAGACCAGCCCCGTGGACGTCAAGACGCACAAGGGGCTGCCGCAGGTCCTGATCGTGCAGTCCACGCGTGACGCCGCCACCCCGTACGACGGCGCCGTCGAACTGCACAAGCGCTTCAAGGGCTCCCGCCTGATCACCGAGAAGGACGCGGGCTCGCACGGTGTGACCGGTCTCGTCAACCCGTGCATCAACCCTCGGGTCGACAGCTACCTGCTCACCGGCAAGCTGGACACCCAGGACGTGACGTGCACCCCGCACGCAACGCCCAAGCCGTAACCGGCAGTTGAACGAAGTGAGGGGCGGCCGGAACACTCCGGCCGCCCCTCATCCGTTGCTCTGCCCGCCCTATCGCAGCGGCATCCGCGGGAACCGGCGCTCCTTCGCGCGCTCCTGCTCCGCCTGCTGAGCCTTGGCGACGGCGGCGTACTCGTCGACGTACTCCTGCTCGGACAGCTTCAGGATCGCGTACATGATCTCGTCGGTGATGGCCCGCAGGATCGCCTTCTCGTTCTCCATGCCGGCGTAGCGGGAGAAGTCGAGGGGCTTGCCGAAGCGGATGACGACGGGGTGGAGGTTCGGGATCACCTTGCCGGGGGGCTGTGCCTCGAAGGTGCCGATCATCGCGCAGGGAATCACCGGGACCTGTGCCCTGAGTGCCATCACGGCGACGCCGACCTTGCCCTTGTAGAGGCGGCCGTCGTGCGAGCGGGTGCCCTCCGGGTAGATGCCGAGCAGCTCGTCCTTGCGCAGAACGCCGAGGCCCTCGCGGATCGCGGCCTGGCCCGCTTCCTTGCCGGTGCGGTCCACCGGGATCTGCCCCGCGCTGCGGAAGAACGTCGCGGTGAGGCGGCCCTTGATACCGGGCCCCGTGAAGTACTCCTTCTTCGCGAGGAAGGTGATGCGGCGCTTGAGGATCGCCGGCATCAGGAAGTGGTCCGAGAACGACAGATGGTTGCCGGCGACGATGGCCGGACCCGTTGCCGGTACGTGTTCGAGTCCTTCGATACGAGGCCGGAAAACCAGTCTCAGCAGTGGTCCCAACAACACGTATTTGAGCACGTAGTAGAACAAAGGGGTCGCTCCTCACTCCGGCGGATCGCCTGTGCCGCCGCGTTCCAGCAGGTCAACCGGCGTGTCGTGGGGCTGCCAGTGTATGTGCAGGCGCAGTTCGCCGGAACACGGCGGGATGCCGCGTCGCGAGCGGGGGGACAACTGCGGCACCAGCCTCCAGTTACCGGCCGGTAGACAGCAACCGGATGCGAATTCATGGCTCGATCACGCCCAACTGCTGGCAGGCTCCCGGCCCTTGCGTACACGCCGCCCCCTCTGCTCGGTGCCGCTCTGTCCGGATCGGTTCCGCCCGGTCACAGCTGCACGATGACCAGGGCGGTGTCGTCGGTGGCGCCCACCGGCGACAGCAGCTCCAGGAGCACCGCGTCCGCGAGGACCTCGGGGCCCGCACCGCGGTGGCGGCCGAGGGCGTCGGCGAGACGTGCCAGGCCGGTGTCGATGTCCTCGTCCCTGCGTTCGATCAGGCCGTCCGTGTACAGGGCGAGGACGGCACCCGCCGCATATTCCGTGCGGGCCTGCGGTCTGGGGGCCGGGTCGGCCTCGGCGTCGAGCGGCGGGTCGGTGGCCTGGTCGAGGAACTCGACACGGCCTTCGGCATGGACGAGGACGGGCGGGGGATGCCCGGCGCTGCTGTAGGTGATGGTCCGCTCGTCGAAGTCGATGAACGTCGTGACGACGGTGGCGGACTCGGCGCCGTCGACCACGTGCGCGTACCGCCCCAGCACGTTCAGCGCCTGGGCCGGGCCGTCGGCCACGCGCGAGGCGGCGCTCAGGGCGCTGCGCAGCTGGCCCATGGCGCACGCGGCCGCGAGACCGTGCCCGACCACGTCGCCCACCGCCACGCTGATGCGGTCGCCGCCCACCAGGTCGACGAGGTCGTACCAGTCACCGCACACGTTGAGCGCGCCGACGGCGGGCCGGTAGCGCACGGCCGCGTGGTGGTGGCCGACCTGCCGGGGGGCGGGCAGCATCGCCTCCTGCAGCGCGAGGGCCACCTCGCGCTCGCGGGCATGCGCCTGCCGCAGCCGCTCGTTGAGTTCCTGCAGTTCGCGCGCCCGGGTGTACAGCTCCGCCTCCAGCACCCGGCCCCGGCTGCCGACGCGCCCGCCCCGCGCCCTGATCAGCTCGGTGACCTCCTCGACGCGGTGCACCAGCAGCGCCACCTTCCCGTCCGGCCCGAGCACCGGCGCGTTGACCGGACTCCAGTAGCGCTCCTCCCACACCCCGGGCCGCTCGGGGTTCTCCACGTCGTAGCGCTGCAGGGCCATGGCGTCGCGCCGGCCGGTCTCCAGCACCCGCTGCAGCGAGGCCGCCAGATTGCGCATACCGGATGCCGCCGAGTCGTTCGGGTTGTCCGGGAAGACGTCGAACAGATAGCGGCCGACCACCTGCTCGCGGGCCCGCCCGGACGACCGGAGGAACTCCTCGTTGGCGTCCGCGTACACCAGCTCGGGGGTCAGCAGCGCCACCATGCCCGGCAGACACTGGAACACCCCCGCGTAGTCGATCGCCGCATCGTTCATGGCCACCGCCTCACCGCCGGGTTCACGCTATTTTCCCACCCCTTGTGACATTCGGGCGGGTCCCCGGATCAGGCCGGAGTCTCCTCCAGGGACTGCTCGGCCCAGATCACCTTTCCCTCGGGTACGAAACGGGTACCCCAGCGCTGGGTCAGCTGGGAGACCAGCAGCAGTCCCCGGCCGCCCTCGTCCGTGGTGCGCGGATGGCGCAGATGGGGTGCGGTGGCGCCGCCGTCGGAGACCTCGCAGATCAGGGCCCGTTCCCTGATCAGGCGCAGCCGGATGGGGCCCTCGGCGTACCGGATGGCGTTGGTGACCAGCTCGCTGACCACGAGTTCCGTGGTGAAGACCAGTTCCTCCAGGCCCCACTCGGCCAGCTGCCGGGCGGCCTCCTTGCGGGCGTCGGCGACGACGGCGGGATCCGCGGGCAGGTCCCAGTCCGCGACCTGGTCCGCGCCCAGCAGCCTGGTGTGGGCCATCAGCAGGGCCACGTCGTCGTGCGGGCGGGCGGGCACCAGCGCGTCGACCACGGCCCGGCAGCGCAGGTCGAGCGAGGGCTCGACGCGCTCCAGGGCCCGGCGCAGCCGGTCGCGGTCCGCGTCCACGGACCAGTCCTGGTCCTCGCGGGCCAGCAGCCCGTCGGTGTGCAGGGCCAGCGTGCTGCCCGCCGCGAGGGCCAGCTCCACCGCCTCGAAGGGCGGGCCGCCGGCGCCGAGCGGCGGCCCCTGCGGGAGGTCCACGAAGCTGACACTGCCGTCGGGCATGACCACGGCGGGCGCGGGATGGCCCGCGGCGGCCATCGTGCACTGCCCGTCGACGGGGTCGTAGACGACGTACACACAACCCGAACCGGCGACCTGGATGCCGGCGTCCCCCGGCGCGTCCGGCTCGAAGCCCTCCTCGCGGGCCGTCCGCGCCACCAGGTCGTCGAGGTGCGCGAGTACCTCCTCCGGCGGCAGATCGAGCGCCGCGAGGGTGCGTACGGCGGTGCGGAGGCGGCCCATGGCCGCGGCGGCGTCGATGCCGTGGCCCGGGACCTCGCCCACGATCAGGGCGACGCGCGCGCCGGACAGCGGAATGAGGTCGTACCAGTCGCCGCCGAGGCCGGTCAGCTCGTCGGCCGGCCGGTAGCAGGCGGCCACCTCCACCGCGTTCTGCTCGGGCAGCCGGCGCGGCAGCAGGCTGCGCTGCAGCACCAGCGCGGCGTTGCGCTCGCGGGTGTAGCGGCGGGCGTTGTCCACACAGACCGCCGCCCGTGACACGAGGTCCTCGGCCAGGCTCAGGTCGTCCTCGTCGAACGGCTCCTGACGCCTGCGCCGGAAGAAGGTGGTGACGCCCAGGGTGACGCCCCGCGCCAGGATCGGCACGATCATCACGCTGTGCAGCCCCAGCTCCAGGAAGGTCGCCTC
Source organism: Streptomyces sp. NBC_00461 (assembly GCF_036013935.1). Lineage (NCBI taxonomy): Bacteria > Bacillati > Actinomycetota > Actinomycetes > Kitasatosporales > Streptomycetaceae > Streptomyces > Streptomyces sp. NBC_00461. The sequence goes on along the minus strand of NZ_CP107902.1, from coordinate 1,447,062 downwards.
CCGGCCGCCGAAACTGTTGGCGGCCCACGCCTTGGCGAGCGGATCGAGGCGCTCCTCACGCCAGGAGCTGCCCGTGGCCAGACAATGGATCGGGGGCGATCCGGGGAGATACGCGGCCACCTCGCCGACCCGCACGGCCGCCTCCGGGGCGCCCGGGTTCACCGACTGGTGCCCGGCGCGCCGCAACGGCACCGGGTCCGTGGCGCTCAGCGGCCCGGCCGCCAGCTCCGCGCCCCGCAGCACGGACTCCAGCAGGTCCACGGAGACGAAGTCGGCGCAGTCCGGCACGGCGACGTCTGCCAGCTCCTGCGCGGTCCGCACGATGTCGAGGGTGCGGCCGATGCGCTCACCGGCCCGGTCGAGCAGGGCCAGCCGCTGCCGGGCGCGATGGCGCTCGGTGATGTCGACGACCGTGTAGTACACGCCCATCGGGTGGCCGTGGTCGTCCTCCAGGCGGGTGAACGACAGCATGTGCGCCGTCTCCCGGTGCGGCGCCGAGCGCACCTGGCCCACCTGCTCGTACCCGAACACCGGCTCGCCGGTCTCCAGCACCCGCCGCATCTGCGCGTCGATGGCCTCGGAGTCCAGGCCCGGCTGGATCTCCGACATCCGCCGCCCCAGCCGCTCACCGGCGGCGCCGCCGCCGAACTGCTCCAGTGCCGCGTTCGACCACACACAGCGCAGATTCGCGTCCACGATCGCTATGCCGACGGGTGATCCCGTGACCATCTGCTCCAGCACCGAGCGGCTCATGTCCCAGCCCCGAGCCCCGGCCATCTCACACAGCAGCACCAGCCAGCGCCGGGCGCCTCCCAGCTCCGAGGCCGGAGTGACCCGCACCATGAGCTTGACCTGCTGCCCGTCCCTGCGGCGCGCGGTCAGCAGCCCCGCCCAGCCGCCGTCCCTGCGGCACCGCTCGGCCAGCTCGGGCAGCCGCGCGGCGTCCTCGTCGTGCAGCAGCCCGGCGACCCCGGTGCCCACCACCTCGGCGGCCGTATACCTCAGCAGCCGCTGGGCGTCCCGCGTCCAGCTGGCCACCACACCCCGTGCGTCGAGCAACAAGGGCACGGCATCGGCCACGTCGAACCGCTGCCGGGCGACGTCCTGCTCCTCGTGAGTGCCCACGGCCGACCTCTCTGTCGCTGAGAGTGGTCTACCACCTCTTGACCCAGTCTTCACCCTTCGGGCACCGGCTGGGGGATCGGTGGGGAGTGGGGGGCCAGGGTCCGGCCGCCCCCACTCCCCACCGGGGTCACGAACCCAGAACCCGCTCCAGTGCTCCCAGCGCCGACCGGAGCTCCTCCCCGGTGATCGTCAGCGGTGGCGCCAGCCGGATCGTGGAGCCGTGGGTGTCCTTGACGAGGACCCCCTCCCGAAGGAGCCGCTCGCCGATCTCGCGCCCGGTGCCGATGGACGGGTCGATGTCGACGCCTGCCCACAGGCCACGCGCGCGGAAGCCGGTGACGCCCTTGCCGGCCAGGGCGGACAGGCCGCCGCGCAGGACCACGCCCAGCTCGGTCGCCCGGCGCTGGTACTCGCCCGTCTCCAGCAGTTCCACGACGGCCGTGCCGACCGCGGCCGCCAGGGGGTTGCCGCCGAACGTCGAGCCGTGCTCGCCCGGGCGCAGCACACCGAGCACGTCCCGGCGGGCGACCACCGCGGAGACCGGGACGATGCCGCCGCCGAGCGCCTTGCCCAGCAGCAGCACGTCGGGGACGACCGACTCGTGCTCGACGGCGAGGGTGCGGCCCGTACGGCCGAGCCCGGACTGGATCTCGTCCGCGATGAACAGGCAGCCCTCGCGGCGGGTCAGCTCCCGCACGCCGGCCAGATAGCCGTCGTCGGGGATGACGACACCCGCCTCGCCCTGAATGGGCTCGATGAGCACGGCGGCCGTCGTCTCGTCGACCGCCGCCTCCAGCGCCGCCAGGTCGTTGTACGGCACGATCCGGAAGCCCGGGGTGAAGGGGCCGAAGCCCGCCCGTGCCGTCTCGTCCGTAGAGAAGCTGACGATCGTCGTCGTTCGGCCGTGGAAGTTCCCCGCGGCGACCACGATCGTCGCCCGGTCGGCGGGGACGCCCTTGACCTCGTACGCCCACTTGCGGGCCACCTTGATGGCGCTCTCCACCGCCTCGGCGCCCGTGTTCATGGGCAGCACCATGTCCAGGCCGGTCAGCTCGGCCAGCCGCTCGGCGAATTCGGCGAGCTTGTCGTTGTGGAAGGCGCGCGAGGTGAGGGTCAGGCGGTCGAGCTGGTGGTGGGCCGCCTCGATCAGGGCCGGGTGGCGGTGACCGAAGTTGAGGGCCGAGTAGCCCGCCAGCATGTCGAGGTAGCGGCGGCCCTCGACGTCCTCGACCCAGGTGCCCTCGGCGCGGGCGACCACCACGGGCAGCGGGTGGTAGTTGTGCGCCAGGACCGGCTCCTCGGCGCGGATCAGGTCGGCGGACGTACGCGTGGTGACGGGAGCGGTCATGAACGGATCTCCTGAGTGCAGCACTTGATGCCCCCGCCCGCCTTGCGGAACTCGGACAGGTCGACGGGGACGGGGACGTAGCCGCGGTCGGTGAGGGCGGAGGTGAGCGCCTCGGCCTGGGGCGCGATGAAGACGTGGCGGCCGTCGGAGACGGAGTTGAGGCCGAAGGCCATCGCGTCCTCGGCGGTGGCGAGCACGGCGTTCGGGTAGAGCCGCGCGAGCACCTCCCGGCTGCCCGGCGAGAACGCCTCCGGGTAGTAGGAGACGTTGTCGTCGTCGAGGACGAACAGCGCCGTGTCCAGGTGGTAGAAGCGCGGGTCCACCAGGGTCAGGCTGATCACCGGGTGGCCGAAGAACTCCTGCACCTCGCGGTGCGCCTCGCGGGTCGTACGGAAGCCCGTGCCGGCCAGGACGTAGCGGCCCGTCCAGACCAGGTCGCCCTCACCCTCGCAGACGGACTCGGGCCGGTGGACGTCGAAGCCGGCGCTCTTGAACCACGTGTCGTAGAACGTGGACTCCGGGCGCCGTTCGGGCGCGTGGAAGAGCGAGCCGAAGACGCGGCCGCCCACGACGACCGCCGAGTTCGCGGCGAAGACCATGTCCGGGAGGCCGGGGGCGGGCTCCACGGCGTCCACGCTGTGGCCGTGGGCCCGGTAGGCGCCGATCAGCGCCTGCCACTGCTGATGGGCCAGATCCACGTCGACCTGGGCGTCGGGTTGCATCCAGGGGTTGATCGCGTACTGCACGGCGAAATGTCTGGGTTCGCAGACGAGGAAGCGCCGCCGACGCGGCACACGGGAGTCGGACACAGAGGGGTTCCTCCGCTTCCTGGGGTGTCGATGAGGGTTGACACCAAGGTAGGAAGTGACCCAGACGCGCGACAAGCAACAAGAATTGCGTGTCCGCGCAGGAATGCTGCGTCTTCGGCCGGTCCGGCGCAGCTGTGCTGCGCATCCGGATGTTTATTCGGGAGCAGGCTGGGTGGCGCCCGCCTCCGGGCTTTCCGGGAGCAGATGGGACAACACCATCACGCTGATCGTTTTCCGGATGAAGGGCTCGACGCGGATCCGCTCCAGCACCTCCTCGAAGTGGTCCACGTCCCGCGCCCGCACGTGCAGCAGCGCGTCCGCGCCGCCGGTCACCGTCATCGCCGCCGTGATCTCCGGATGGTTGCGGACCACCTCCGCGAGCCGTCGAGGCGGGGCCGCGCCCTCGCAGTACACCTCGACGTACGCCTCCGTGCGCCAGCCGAGCGCCGACGGCTCCACCGTGGCCGTGAACCCGGTGATCACGCCCGTCTCGCGCAGCCGGTCCACGCGCCGTTTGACGGCCGTGGAGGACAGCCCGACGGCGGCACCGATCTCGGCGAAGCTCGTCCTGGCGTTGACCATGAGCGCGTTGATGATCTTCCGGTCGGTCTGGTCGAACGGCGCGGGCCTGCTGTTCATGTCGGCACTGTATCCAGCAGGAACGTCCACGCCCGGCACATGTCCTGGCGTGCTGATTCCACCTACACTCCGGGTTCATGCTGCGCGCCCTCGCCGTCGACGACGAACGCCCCTCACTGGAGGAACTGCTCTATCTCCTGAACGCCGATCCCCGCATCGCCGGCGCGGAGGGCGCCGGCGACGCCACCGAGGCGCTGCGCCGCATCAACCGGGCGCTGGAGTCCGGTCCGGGCGGGCCGGAGGCGATCGACGTCGTCTTCCTCGACATCCACATGCCCGGCCTCGACGGCCTCGACCTCGCCCGGCTGCTGACCGGGTTCGCGAAGCCGCCGCTGGTCGTGTTCGTCACCGCCCACGAGGACTTCGCCGTGCAGGCCTTCGACCTCAAGGCCGTCGACTACGTGCTCAAGCCGGTCCGCAGGGAACGCCTCGCGGAGGCGATCCGCCGAGCCGCCGAACTCACCGGCACCACCGCCCCGCGCATCCCCGTGCACGAACCCGACCCCGACCACATACCCGTCGAACTCGGCGGTGTGACCCGCTTCGTCGCCGTCGGCGACATCACGCACGTCGAGGCCAGGGGCGACTACGCCCGCCTGCACACCGACCGGGGCAGCCACCTCGTACGGATCCCGCTGTCCACCCTGGAGGAGCGCTGGCGCTCCCGCGGCTTCGTCCGCATCCACCGCCGCCACCTCGTCGCCCTGCGTCACGTCGGCGAACTCCGCCTGGACGCGGGCACGGTGAGCGTCCTGGTCGGCGGCGAGGAACTCCAGGTCAGCCGCCGCCACACGCGCGAACTGCGGGACCTGCTGATGAGGAGGCCCTGACCGTGCCCAGCCAGGACCCCGCCGAGCGGCGCGTCGTCGTCACCGGCCCGCCCCGCCGCACCCTTCCGCGTGCCGGGCTTCGCTCGCGCGGGCGGTACCCCGCCTCCGGCTACTACCGCCCGCGCACCGAGATCGACGAGCAGACCACCCTCGGCCACACCTACGTCCGCTCCCTGATGCGCAGCCAACTCCGCGCCGCACTGGCCGTGTTCGCCTTCCTCGGCCTGCTGATCGGCCCGCTGCCGCTGGTGTTCGCCGCCATGCCGGACGCCCGCCGCCTGCAATGGCTGGTCCTCGGCTTCTGCCTCTACGTCCCGATGGTCCTGCTCGCCCTGTGGTACGTACGGCGCGCCGAGCGCAACGAACGGGACTTCGTCCGCCTCGTCGAGGACCGATGAACGAGGACCGATGAATTCCAGCTACGCCGTCCCCGCCGTCGCCCTCGTCGTCGTGGCCACGGTCCTCGTCGGCGCGTTCGGCCTGCGCATCTCCCGCACCACCTCCGACTTCTACGTGGCCTCCCGCACCGTCGGGCCCCGCCTCAACGCGGCCGCCATCAGCGGCGAATACCTCTCCGCCGCCTCCTTCCTGGGCATCGCCGGCCTGGTCCTGGTCCAGGGCCCCGACATGCTCTGGTACCCCGTCGGCTACACGGCCGGCTATCTGGTCCTCCTCCTGTTCGTCGCCGCCCCGCTGCGCCGCTCCGGCGCCTACACACTGCCCGACTTCGCCGAGGCCCGCCTCGCCTCCTACGCGGTACGACGGCTGGCCGGGGCGTTCGTCGTCGGTGTCGGCTGGCTGTATCTGCTGCCCCAACTCCAGGGCGCCGGGCTGACGTTGACGGTGCTGACCGGTGCGCCGCAGTCGCTCGGCGGGCTGATCGTGGCCTTCGTCGTGGTCGCGACCGTCGCCGCGGGCGGCATGCGCAGCATCACCTTCGTGCAGGCATTCCAGTACTGGCTCAAGCTGACCGCGCTGCTCGTCCCCGCGCTCTTCCTGGTCCTCGCCTGGCAGGGCGACGGGGCACCAAGGCATGCCTTCGAGGAGCCGGCGACCTTCCGCGAGCAGCGCGTCGTACGCGTCGACGACGGCCTCGACCTCACCCTCGACCGCCCGCTCACCGTGACGGCGAGCGGCACGATCGACGGCCGTTCGCACGACGAGCGGCGGATCCGCCTCCCCGCCGGCACCCACCGCATCGAGGCCGGCACCCGGCTGACCTTCGCCGAGGGCGCCCCCGTCCCGAGGGCCGACCGGGGCACCAACGGCGGCATGTCGACCTCCCTGGAGACGGGCCGCGAGGAACGCCCGCTGTACGCCACCTACGGGCTGATCCTCGCCACCTTCCTCGGCACCATGGGCCTGCCGCACGTCGTCGTCCGCTTCTACACCAGCCCGCACGGCGTCGCCGCCCGCCGCACCACGGTCGCCGTGCTCGGCCTGATCGGCGCCTTCTACCTCCTGCCGCCCCTCTACGGCGCCCTCGGCCGGCTCTACACCCCCGAACTCACCCTCACCGGCGACGCGGACGCCGCCGTCCTGCTGCTGCCCGACCGCATGATCGGCGGCCTCGGCGGCGACCTGCTCGGCGCGCTGGTCGCGGGCGGCGCCTTCGCCGCGTTCCTGTCCACGGCGTCCGGACTGACCCTGGCCGTGGCCGGAGTGCTCACCCAGGACGTCCTCCCGACGCGCGGTGTACGGCACTTCAGGCTCGGGACGGTGCTCTCGATGGCCGTTCCGCTCGCCGCCAGTGCCATCGTGGGCGGGCTGCCGGTCGCCGACGCGGTGGGGCTGGCCTTCGCCGTGTCCGCGTCGTCCTTCTGCCCGCTGCTGGTTCTCGGCATCTGGTGGCGCCGGCTGACCCCGCCGGGCGCGGCCGCCGGGATGCTGATCGGCGGCGGCTCCGCGTTCGTGGCCGTGGCCGTGACCATGGCGGGCCTCCCGGGGACCGGCACGCTGCACGCGCTGCTCGCCTGGCCCGCTCTCTGGTCGGTGCCGCTGGGCTTCCTCACCATGGTGCTGGTGTCCCTGGCCACCCCCGGGCGGGTGCCGAGCGGGACGGAGGCGATTCTGGCGCGCTTCCATCTGCCGGAGGCGCTGCGGGCGGAGGCGAAGGCATGAGCGGATTCCTCGCCGGTCTGTGCGTGGCCGTCCTGCCACTGCTGGCCGCCGGGTTCTGGCTCGGCAGGCGCACGGCCCGCCCCGAGAGCCTCGGGGGCCTCGGCACCCCCGTCGAGCACGCCACCTTCGAGACCCTGCACACCGCCTCCCTCGCCGCGCCGCCGCTGCGGGCGGGCCTGACGGGGGAGACCGCCCGCAAGTCCGCCCGCAGACTGCGCACCCTCCTCGGCACCGACGCGCTGTGCCTGACGGACCGGAAGGAGGTCCTGGTCTGGGACGGCGTGGGCGACCACCACCGCACCGAGATCATGGAACGCCTCGCCGGGCCGCTGGAGACCGGCCGCGGCGAGGCCTTCCGGCTCACCTGCGACACCCCGGACTGCCCGGTGCGCTGGGCGGTCGTCGCCCCGCTCACCGTCGACGACCGCGTGCACGGCGCACTCGTCGCCTGCGCCCGGCGCGAGTCCGCCGTCCTCGTCCGCGCCGCCGGGGAGGTCGCCCGCTGGGTGAGCGTCCAACTCGAACTGGCCGACCTCGACCAGTCCCGCACCCGCCTGATCGAGGCCGAGATCAAGGCGCTTCGGGCCCAGATATCCCCGCACTTCATCTTCAACTCGCTCGCCGTGATCGCCTCGTTCGTGCGTACCGACCCCGAGCGGGCCCGCGAACTCCTTCTGGAATTCGCCGACTTCACCCGCTACTCGTTCCGCAGGCACGGCGACTTCACCACCCTCGCGGACGAACTCCACGCCATCGACCACTACTTGGCGCTCGTGCGGGCACGCTTCGGTGACCGCCTCTCCGTCACCCTGCAGATCGCCCCCGAGGTGCTGCCGGTCGCCCTGCCCTTCCTGTGCCTGCAGCCGCTCGTCGAGAACGCCGTCAAACACGGCCTGGAGGGCAAGTCGGCGCCCGCCGGCAAGAGCCACATCAGCATCACCGCACAGGACGCCGGGGCCGAGGCCCTGGTCGTCATCGAGGACGACGGCGCCGGAATGGATCCCGGCCTGCTGCGCCGCATCCTCGCCGGCGAGATCAGCCCCTCGGGCGGCATCGGGCTGTCCAACGTCGACGACCGGCTGCGCCAGGTCTACGGCGACGACTACGGGCTCGTCATCGAGACCGCCGTCGGCGCGGGCATGAAGATCACCGCCCGGCTGCCGAAGTACCAGCCGGGCGTGCACTCGGCCGGGCGGCTGACCGGGGAGTGAGCGTCACGTACTGCGGGTCGCCACCACCCCGAGGGTGAGCAGGCCCAGCACGACCCAGCCGAACCACAGCCAGCCGTTGGAGCCGAGCGCCACCGTGTAGGCGGTCACGACGACGAGACCGCCGACGGTGACGGCCCCCATCACTTTCGTAGAACTGTCCGCAGAACCGGGCATCGCAACACCCTCCTCAGGATTCGTCCCCCTCCATGGTGCCCCCGTTCTGCTTCCGGACGGTGCAGACGACGAAATGCGTGCCCGACTTCCACGATCCCGCGCTGGTCCAGGAGCCCGCCGTGTAGACCGACGGGTCGAAGCCGTAGTCGCTCGGCGGCACGTCCTTCGCGCACGACGCGTCCGACTCGGTACGGGCTCGGGCGAGCGTGACGCCCTTGCCCAGCCGGGTGAAACCGAGCACCTGCTCGTCGTGCGGGCCGGCGCAGGACGCCAGGCGGGCGTCCCGGTTGGAAGGGATCCGGAGACAGTCGCGCCGCTGCATGTTCGCCGTGTCGGCGAAGGCCGTGCCGACCTTCCGCCGGTCGCCGAGCGGCCCGTACACCGGCCCGTGCGCGCCAAGGACCAGACAGGCGGTGCGCCGTCCCGCGGTGTCGAAACCGGCCTGTGTCGGCACGACGGCGACGCTGCGGACATCGGCCAGCCGTTCCCGGATCTCCTGCGTCCGCTGCTCGCACCGGGCCGGCCCCAGCCTGCGTGCCTCATCCACCGACGCCGCCGCCACGAACGCCATCACCTGCCCGTCGGGAGCCCTGTCCGTACAGGTCGGATCCGGCGCGAGCCGGGGCGTGCCCTGGAAACGCGCCGAGCCCGGCCAGTCCGCGAGCACGCACTCCCCGTCCTTGAGCGGCCGGGCGAGCCCGACGGCCGTGCCGTACGGCGACGACTCGGTCCCGTCGCCGCCGCTCTTCTGGTGCGCCGTGGCGTACCAGACGCCGCCCAGCGCCAGCACCAGGCCGAGACAGGCGGCGATGACGGCCCGCAGGACCCGCGGCAGCTCGCTGCGGCGGTGGGCGGGCGCCGACGACACGACGACGGGCCCGAAGCCGTCCGGCCCGGGGCCGGGCGGAGGAGGGGAAGGGGGCGTCCCGGGTGACATCGTGGCCCAGGGCGGCTGCGAACCGAGGTCGGTCTGCGTACGGGCGTACGCCTCGGCCTGCGACGTGACGATCCGCGACAGCGCCGCCTCCGCCTCCGTCGCGGACGGCCGCCGCCCCGGATCCTTCACCAGCAGCGCCTGCAGTACGGGGCCCAGCGCGCCGGCCCGCACGGTCGGACGCGGCTCCTCCATGACGACCGCGGTGACCTCCGCGAGATGCGACTCGCGCTCGAAGGGGCCCCGGCCCTCGACGCCGTGGTAGAGCGTGCAGCCCAGCGAGAACAGATCGGCGGCCGGGGTCGGCGACCCGCCCGTGGCGCGCTCCGGCGCCAGATAGCCCGACGTCCCCACCAGCACGGACGCCAACGTGTACCGGGTCTCCCCGGCGTCCGGCTGCACCGAGATGCCGTAGTCGGTGAGCAGGATGCGGCCGTACGGCGCCCCGGTGCGGTCCGGCGCGAGCAGGATGTTCGCCGGTTTCACGTCCCGGTGCATGACACCGCGCTCGTGCCCGGCCGTCAGCGCGTCCAGTACGGCGAGCCCGACGCGGGCGCACTCGGCGGGCGCGAGCGGCCCGCGCGTCTCGACCAGCTCCTTCAGGTCGACGGCGCCCGCCACGTACTCCATGACGATCCACGGCAGCCCCTCGTGCTCCAGCACGTCGTGCACCGTCACCACGTGCGGATGGCCGCGCAGCCCCGCCGCGTACCGGGCCTCCGCACGGGCGCGGGCGACCCGGGCCTCCCGCTCGTCCCCGGCGGGCTCCGGATCCCGGAACACGATCTCCTTGAGCGCGACCTCGCAGGCGAGTCTCTGGTCGTGGGCGAGCCACACACGGCCCATGCCGCCGCTGCCGAGCCGGTTCAGCAGCAGATAACGGTCGGCGATGACCCGGCCCACTCCCGACGTCGGTGATCCTGAATGCATCCGGTGACTCCCGGGTTCTGCGGGGCGCTACGTGATGACGATCGAGGCGGGCCCCGAAAGCGCGGGCTCACCCGTGGCGGGGGCGCTGCTCGCCGGCGGCTCGCTGGTGGCCGGAGAGCTCGTGGCCGGGGCGCTCACGGTCTCGGGCGGCCGGGCGCTCGTGGTGACCGGAGCGCTGGGTGGCGGTGCGCTGCTGGTGACCGGATCGCCGGCCGGGGACGACCTGGCCGTCGTCGGCGGCGAACCGGGCGGCTCACTCGACGGGGGCGCCTTGGAGCTGGGCGGTGCGCTCGACGTCGGCGGGGAGGACGAGGGCCCCGCCCCGCTGCTCGACGGGGCGGACGGTGACGACGGTGACGACGGTGACGACGGAGAGGATGGCGAGGACGGTGGCGACGGGGAGGACGGGGAGGCCGGCCGTGCGGTGGACGGCGGCCCGGAGGTCGAAGGCGGCGCCGGGGGAGTGGTCGACCCCTCGGACGTTCCCCCGGACCTCCCCCCGGACGTGCCTCCCGGCGTCCCGCCGGCCACGCTCAGCGTCACGTACTCCCCGAACCCGAGCTCGGTCCCCGTCGGCGGGTCCGATGCCGTCACCCGTGCGTCGTCGGGCGGCCGCTCCTTCTCGTCGTACCCGACCGCCAGCCCCTTGTCGGCCAGCCGTCGGCTCGCGTCCCCGAACGTGGTCCCGGCGAGGTCGGGCACCGCACGCTGCTTGCGTGTGTCGAAGGTCTGGTCGTGTCCGCCCGTCGTGCCGACCGGCCGGTCGATGCCCCGGCCGGGATCGTCGACATCGACCAGGGCGAGCCGCTCCATACTCCGTGGCGCGGGCCGCACGGCCACCACGGAGGAGGGCCGGTATCCCCGCCATTTGCTGTTGCCGTCCTCGAACTTGACCGAAATCCTGTTCGTGTCGTCCGTGAAGGGGCGGAGTGGATTTCCGCACGAGCACTTCACAGCCGGAAGTCCCTGTTCATCGACGAGAACGGCGATTCCCGCCTGGAGCAAGGAGTTGTAGGGGACGGCCTTTCCCTTTTTGTAGTCGTGGTTCTGTACGAGAGTGTCGTGACGCAGGAGAACAGGAGTGAGCCGGTCCAGATATTCCGGGATCCCGGCCGTGGTGATGTCCAGTGCGGTCGCCCAGGCCTGCGCCTTCTGCCGGTTCACGGGGTCCGTGAGGAAGGCCTTGAGCTGCTTGACGTCGCAGATGGTCGGCTTCCTCGTGCCCCCGTACAGGCCTGGTGTGTCCCCTTGCTGCAGACTCCCGTGCACGGCCTCCTGCACGGCCTGCGACCTGACCACCGCGTCATGGCCCAGACCGCCGCTCTCGTCGAAGAAAGGCGCGAGAGAAGGCACCCCCGCGGCCACCGCCTTCACCATGAGCAGTGGCGCACTTCGGTCACAGCCGCTGAGCGCCAGAACGAAAACGAGCAGGACGGCGATCTTACCGATCGCCGATTTCCCGGCTCCTTGCATAAATGCGCGAAGTGTCATTACCGCTCCCCCGTGCGGTTCCCCCGATGCACTTCATGCTACTGAATGCTTCCGAATGGCGAAGCCTTCAACGGCCGCGTGCGTTCAATGAGGCCAAATAGGCGTTGTATGCCTCGAGTTCCTTGTCGCCGTCGCGATCGGCGGCCCGGTCCGAGCGCTTGGCCTGCCGCTGCTCGGATCCGTACCACTGGAACAGCAGCGCGAGCAGCACCAGGACGGAGGGCACCTCGCTGAACGCCCAGGCGATGCCGCCGGCCGCGGTCTGGTCGGAGAGCGCGTCGATGCCGAGCGAGGCGGGCGGGTTCCTGAACGTCTCCACCATCGGCGTCGACGCCATCATCAACGCGATGCCGAAGAACGCGTGGAACGGCATGCCCGCGAACAGCTCCAGCATCCGCATCAGATAACCCGGCCGCTGCGGCCCGGGATCGACCCCGATGATCGGCCAGAAGAACACGACACCCACGGCGAGGAAGTGCACCATCATCGCGATGTGCCCCGTCCTGGAGCCCATCAGGGAGTCGAAGATCGGCGTGAAGTACAGCGCGTACAGGCTCGCGATGAACAGCGGGATGGTGAACGCCGGATGCGTGATGATCCGCATGTACCGGCTGTGCAGCAGCATCAGCAGCAGCTCACGCGGACCCTTGCGGCCCTTCCCGGCGGTCGGCAGCGCACGCAGCGCGAGGGTGACCGGGGCGCCGAGCAGGATCAGGATCGGCGACAGCATGCTGATGATCATGTGCTGCACCATGTGCACACTGAACATGACCATGCCGTAGTCGTTCAGCTTCGTGCACATCACGAGCCCGATGGTCAGCACACCGAGGACGAACGAGACCGTCCGCGCCGGCGACCACTTGTCACCGCGCCGTCGCAGCCGTACGACGCCGTACGCGTACAGCGCGAGCCCCACCAGGCAGGCCACGAGGAAGAACGGGTCCGCCGACCACTGAAGACCCCGCCCCAGCGTGAACGGCGGCAGATCCATGGTCATGCCGTGCCCGCTGTGATCCATCCAACGGCTCCTGATTCGTGGGGGTTGTGCGCTGTCTGTCCGGACCCAGACTAGAACCGCTCCCGGCCGCTGCTGCGACCGGGGGCGGACTCTTCAATTCCGTACAAGATCAGTGGCGTACGAAGCGGCGCACGAGGTGACGCGCCGAGCGACGTGCTAGAGGACGCATTCCGCCTCGTCGTACCGCTCCACCGGCACCGTCTTCAGCGTCTCGACCGCCTCCGCCAGGGACACCATCTCGATGTCCGTGCCGCGCAGTGCGGTCATCTTGCCGAACTCGCCCCGGTGCACGGCCTCCACGGCGTGCCAGCCGAAACGGGTGGCGAGCACCCGGTCGTACGCGGTCGGCGTGCCGCCCCGCTGCACATGCCCCAGGATGACCGGCCGCGCTTCCTTCCCCAGCCGCTCCTCCAGCTCGATGGAGAGCTGGTTGGCGATCCCGGCGAAGCGCTCGTGACCGTAGATGTCCTTGCCGCCCTCGTCGAACGACATGGACCCGGCCTTCGGCTTGGCCCCTTCGGCCGCGACGACGATGGCGAACCGCTTGCCCGCCTCGAACCGCTCGCCGACCTTCCGGGCCAACTCCTCGATGTCGAAGGGCCGTTCCGGTACGACGATGGCGTGGGCGCCGGCCGCCATGCCGGAGTGCAGGGCGATCCAGCCGGTGTGGCGGCCCATGACCTCCACGACCATGACGCGCTGGTGGGACTCGGCGGTGGTCTTCAGCCGGTCCAGGGCCTCGGTCGCGACGCCGACGGCCGTGTCGAAGCCGAACGTGACGTCGGTGACGGCGATGTCGTTGTCGATGGTCTTCGGGACACCGACGATCGGCAGGCCGGCGTCGTACATCAGCCGGGCGGCCTTCAGCGTGCCCTCACCACCGATGGGGATGATCGCGTCGAGACCGAGCTCCTCGACATGTCCCCTGGCCCGCTCCACGCCGTCCCGGAGATGGGAGGGCTGGACCCGGGAGGAGCCGAGGATGGTGCCGCCGCGGGCCAGGATGCCGCCCACCGCGTCGAGGTCGAGCTTGAGGTAGTCGCACTCCAGGAGGCCCTTCCAGCCGTCCCGGAAGCCGATGACCTCGTCACCGTGGTCGGCCACGGCACGGTGCACGACGGACCGGATGACGGCGTTCAGGCCGGGACAGTCGCCGCCGGACGTGAGGACACCAATGCGCATAGCCCGAAAAAACCTTCTCAGCTATTGAACGTGGCACGGGACCGGACCGCGCTGTCCGGCTCGAACCCCGCCACCATAACGGCAGGAGGGGGCGGGGCCGTACCGTGCGTCCGCCTGCTGGACGACCCCGCTCAGCTGTGCGGACGCGCCGTCAGACGGGCTGGTTCCCGCACACCGCGTGCCCGGCCTCAGGCAGGCTGCTGAGCAGCCGAGATGCGCTCGTTGCGCAGCGCCTCGTACCAGCGGTCGTCGGTCGGAGGCAGTGCGTTCACATCGAGTGCCAGCTTCAGCAGCAGGTCCGCGATCAGCGGGTTGCGGGCCAGCACCGGGCCGTGCATGTACGTACCGAAGACCGTGTCGTTGTACGCGCCCTCCGTGCCGTCGCCCGTGCCGTTGCCGTTGCCGAGGCGGACATTGGCGAAGGGGCGGGCCGTCGGACCGAGGTGGGTGACGCCCTGGTGGTTCTCGAAGCCGGTCAGCGGGGGCAGGCCGAGGTGCGGGTTGATGTCGGCGAGCACGTCACCGACGCACCGCTCGCCCTCGCCGCGCACCGAGACCACGTCCAGCAGACCGAGGCCGGGCTCGCGCTGGCCGAGGTCGTTGATGAACTCGTGGCCGAGGATCTGGTAGCCGGCGCACACCGAGAAGAGGATCGCGCCGTTCTCGGCGGCCCGGTGCAGACCGCCGTCCCGGCGCAGCCGCTCGGCCGCGAGCCGCTGCGGACGGTCCTCGCCGCCACCGATGAGGTAGATGTCACCGGAGGTCGGGATCGGCTGGTCGCTGCGCACGTCCAGGCGGGCCACGTCCAGGCCGCGCTGCCGGGCCCGGCGCTCCACGACCAGGACGTTGCCCTGGTCGCCGTACGTGCTGAGCAGGTCGGGGTAGATCCAGACGACCCGCAGGCTGTTGTCGCTCACTTGTGTCCTCCGAGTGGTCAGTTGCCGACGCGGCGGCGCAGGTCCTGGAACGCGGTGTAGTTGGCGATGACCTCGATCCGGCCCGGCGGGCACATCTGCACCGCCTGGTCCAGGTCGTCGCAGACCTGGAAGTGCTGGTTCGCGACCTCCAGACGCACCGCGAGGTCCAGCTTCCGGTCGCCGATCACACAGATCGGGTGGCCGGCCAGGCGCGTGTAGTCGACGTCCCACAGCCAGGAGGTGTCGGTGCCGTCCGCGCCGCGCGCGTTCACGGAAAGGATCACCGGGGTGGGCGGAGGATCGATCAGGCTGAACGTTTCGAGCCAGCCCGCCGGGTTCTTGGCGAGCAGGAGCCGGAGGTCGCGCTGCTGGAACTGCACCACGTCGTAGCGTCCGGCGACGGCCTGCACCTGGTACATGCGTTCCAGGGCGACCTGCGGCGGTACGCCGAAGACGGCGGCGACGGCGGCCGAGCTGGCGGCGTTCGCCTTGTTGGCGCGGCCGGGCAGCTGGAGATGAATGGGCCAGGCGGACCCGTGGGGGTCGAGGACGTGGTCGCCGCGCAGCGCCCAGCTCGGCGTGGGCCGCCGGAAGCCGCACTCACCGCAGAACCAGTCGTCGCCGGGCCGCTGCATCACGCCGCCGCAGGACGGGCAGGACCAGGCGTCGTCCTTCCACATCTGCCCGGCGGCGACCCAGATCACATTGGGGGAGGAGGACGCGGCCCACACCACCAGCGGGTCGTCGGCGTTGGCGACGATGACGGCCTTCGATCCCGCGAGCCCCTCGCGCCAGGCTTCCGCGAGCATGCGGGTCTCGGCGGCGCGGTCGAGCTGGTCGCGCGAGAGGTTCAGCAGCGCGATGCACTTCGGGTCGGTGTCCCGGGCGACGCCGGCGAGGTACTTCTCGTCGACCTCGATCACACCGAACCGGGCGTCCGAGCTGCCGGCGAGCGCCGAGGTGATGCCCGCGGGCATGTTGGCGCCGAGCGCGTTGGACACGACCGGGCCCGCGGCGCGCAGCGCCTCGGCGATCAGCCGGGTCGTCGTGGTCTTGCCGTTGGTCGCCGAGACCAGCGTGACGTCCAGGTTCTGGGCGAGCCGCGCGAGAAGGTCGGGGTCGAGCTTGAGCGCCACCCGGCCGCCGATCACCGAACCGCTGCCGCGCCCGGCGGCGCGTGATGCCGCCGCGACCGCCTTGCCCGCGGTCACGGCCAGCTTGGCCCGCGGCGTGAGCGGGTCCGAGTTGCCTGCCATCAGTTCTCGATCCTCCTTGCGTACGCGCCGCGCCTGGAGCCTTACGGCAACGTGGTGTGGACCTCAGCCTATCGAGATCCATTCACCGTCCCGAACCGCCGTACCCTTGCGGCCATGCGAAACGGCTCCATTCCGGGCACCCGCGGGCGTGTCCGGCCCCTCACCCTGCTCGGGGACCCGCTCCTGCACGCCCCGTGCGAGGAGGTCACCGACTTCGGTCCCGAACTGGCCGCCCTGGTGGAGGACTTGTTCGCCACGATGTACGCGGCGCAGGGCGTCGGTCTGGCGGCCAACCAGGTCGGTGAATCCTTGCGGGTGTTCGTCTACGACTGCCCGGACGACGACGAGGTCCGCCACCTGGGACATGTGGTGAATCCGAGGCTGGTGGAGGCCGACGGAGTGGTGATCCGGGGCCCGGAGGGCTGTCTGTCCCTGCCGGGCCTGGAGGCGGGGACGGAGCGCCACGACCACGCGGTGGTGGAGGGCTTCACCGTCACCGGGGAGCCGGTGACGGTCCACGGCACGGGATTCTTTGCCAGATGCTTGCAGCACGAGTGCGATCACGTGGAGGGCAAGGTCTACGCCGACCGCCTGACGGGTCGGCGCCACAGCCGCCTGATGCGACAGGTGAGGCGAGCCTCCTGGCGCCGGTGAAGTGGACGACGTCGACCCCACCGGCCCTCAGCCGCAAACGCAGCCGTCAGAACCCCGGGCCGCCGACCTTGTCCCCCGCAGCGGCCAGCCGTCCCCACAGGAGATCGGCCAGGCTCCGCACCAACTCGGCCCGGGAGCACGGACGTTCCCCCAGCCACCAGTCGCCCGCCGCGTGCATCATGCCGACTATCCCGTGTCCCCACACCCGGGCCAGCCGCTGACCCTCCGGCCCCAGATCCAGCCGGTCCTCGATGACCTGCGCCAACTCCTCGCCCATGCGCCTCAGCAGCGGAATCGCGTGCTTGCCGACGTCGAAGCCCTGGTCGCCGGTCGGGCTGCCCTCCGCGGGATGCATCAGGAAGCGGTACACCTGCGGACGGGTCTCGATCGCCGCGAGGTAGGTGTCGAGTGTGGCCTCGACCCGTTCCCGCCGGTCCGCGGGGGCGTCGAGGGCCGCCCGGAGGGAGTTCAGCAGGGCGTCGGTGTGCCGCTTGGCCAACGCGGCGTAGAGTCCGCTCTTGTCGCCGAAGTGGCGGTACAGGATCGGCTTTGTGATCCCTGCCTCAGCCGCGATGGCGTTCATCGAGGCCTGAGGGCCGTCGCGCAGCACCACCCTGTCGGCTGCCTCCAGCAGTTCGCGCCGACGTCGGTCGGCGGACCGTTGCTGCTCGGTCCGCTGTGTGGTGTCCATGAGCTCTCCCCGCCCGTGCCAATTCGGTGATGCCTGCGCAAAATAACACTGAACATGCCCTCTGCATCGAACGGGCTGCCGACCCGGCATCGGGAGTTGACTTTTCCTACCCGTGGGTAACAGACTCGGGTTACCGCTAGTAACAATAGAGGGCACCGCCGCTGGAGGGGACATGGCCGAGTTCACCATGGAGCTCAACGACGAACAGAGGGAGGTCCGGGACTGGCTGCACGGCTTCGCCGCCGACGTCATCCGCCCCGCGGCCGCCGAATGGGACGAGCGTGAGGAGACTCCCTGGCCGGTCATCCAGGAGGCCGCGAAGGTAGGCATCTACTCCCTCGACTTCTACGCCCAGCAGTACTTCGACCCCACCGGTCTGGGCATCCCGACGGCGATGGAAGAACTGTTCTGGGGCGACGCGGGCATCGCCCTGTCGATCGTAGGCACCGGCCTCGCCGCCGTGGGCGTTCTCGCCAACGGAACCGAGGAACAGATCGGCACCTGGATCCCGCAGATGTACGGCGACGCCAACGATGTCAAGGTCGCGGCCTTCTGCTCCTCCGAGCCCGACGCCGGCTCCGACGTGGCCTCCATGCGCACGCGCGCCGTGTACGACGAGGCCAAGGACGAGTGGGTGCTCAACGGCACGAAGACCTGGGCGACCAACGGCGGCATCGCCAACGTCCACGTCGTCGTCGCGGTCGTCGACCCGGAGCTCGGCTCCAAGGGCCACGCGTCCTTCATCGTCCCGCCGAACACGCCGGGCCTGTCCCAGGGCCAGAAGTTCAAGAAGCACGGCATCCGCGCCTCGCACACCGCCGAGGTCGTCCTGGAGGACGCGCGCGTCCCCGGCTCCTGCCTCCTCGGCGGCAAGGAGAAGCTGGACGAGCGTCTGGCGCGAGCCCGCGAGCGGGCCAAGGCGGGCGGTGAGCGCGTGAAGAACGCTGCCATGGCGACGTTCGAGGCGAGCCGCCCCGCGGTGGGCGCCATGGCGGTCGGCACCGCTCGGGCCGCGTACGAGGTCGCCCTCGACTACGCCACGACCCGTGAGCAGTTCGGACGCCCGATCATCGACAACCAGGGCGTCGCCTTCCAGCTCGCGGACATGCGGACGTCCATCGACGCCGCTCGTCTGCTGGTCTGGCGGGCGTCCTGGATGGCGGTCAACGGCAAGCAGTTCACGGCCGCCGAAGGCTCCATGTCGAAGCTGTTCGCCAGCGAGACCGCGAAGAAGGTCACGGCCCAGGCCGTCCAGATCCTCGGCGGCAACGGCTACACCCGGGAGTACCCGGTGGAGCGGATGCACCGTGACGCCGCGATCTACACGATCTTCGAGGGTACGAGTGAGATCCAGCGGCTGGTGATCGCGCGCACGTTGTCGGGGATGCCGATCCGGTAGCGCCCGACAGGGACCGTGCCCGGTGTCGCACGGACCACCCGGCTGCCCGAACTCGACCGCCGGCGCTGCCAGTTGTCGGAGGTGCGCACCCGCGGCTCGAAGGCGAGGCGGTGCGCAAGTGGGTGCCGGTGGCCTTGAAGGTCACGCGCTGGGCCGGGGTCCGGACGACCCTGCCGTGGCCCTGCGGGACCAGCAGGCCCTCCGTCGCGGTCACCGGCCGCTCACCACGTGACCGGCAGGGCTTCGGGACCGCGGATCAACGCCCCCTTCTTGAAGGGCGGCACCCGGTCCGGCGGTACGGCCAGCTTCAGGCCCGGC
This sequence comes from Streptomyces sp. NBC_00461, assembly GCF_036013935.1. Classification (NCBI taxonomy): domain Bacteria; kingdom Bacillati; phylum Actinomycetota; class Actinomycetes; order Kitasatosporales; family Streptomycetaceae; genus Streptomyces; species Streptomyces sp. NBC_00461. The sequence continues at coordinate 1,428,015 of NZ_CP107902.1, read as the reverse complement.
ACCCCGTCCAGCAGCGCGTCGACGAGCAGCTCGGACTCCAGCCGGGCCAGCATGCCGCCCGGGCAGTAGTGGGGGCCGAAGCCGAACGACACATGGGGGTTCGGGGCGCGCAGGAAGTCGATCGTCTCCGGGTCGGGGAAGACCTCCGGGTCGCGGTTCGCGGCCAGGTACGACACGTGGACCGGGTCGCCCGCGCGGATCCGTACGCCACTGATCTCCACGTCCTCCCTCGCGATGCGCGGCGGACCGGCCGCGCGGTGCGGGATGTAGCGCAGGAGTTCGTCGATGGCCCTGGGACGGATCTCCGGCTCGTCGCATAGCCGTTCGGCCAGCTCCGGGCGGGTCAGCAAGAGGTGGAACATCTGGGCGCTGTTGCTGGTGACCGCCTCGCCACCGATCTGGACGAGCGTGGCGAGGCCGACGGCCTCCTCCAGGGTGATCTCGGCGCGGCCGACGGCGGCCCCGAGCAGCGACGTCACGTCCTCGCCCGAGCTGCCCTCCCGGTGTCCGATGAGATCCGCGAAGTACGCGCCCATGTCGTGCTGGGCCTTCTCGCTGACCTTCGCGCCGTGCGAGGAGGACAGGATCAGCTGGGTCCAGGTGTGCATGGCGTGCCGGTCGGCCGCCGGGACACCCATCAGCTCGCAGACCACCGCGATGGGGAAGGGGCTGAGGACCGCCGCGGTGAGGTCGGCGGGCGGGCCGTCCTGGAGGAGCTCCTCGACCAGTTCGTCCAGCATGCGCCGTGATCGCTCGCGGACCCGCTCCACGCCCTTGGCCGTGAAGGCCGCGGCCACCGAGCCGCGCAGCCGGGTGTGGTCCGGCGGGTCGAGGAAGCCGATGGCGCCGCGCTGCGGGATGAAGTGCGGGGCGGGCGCGGTGACCGGCCGGTCCATGACCACCTCGCGGCTGAAGCGCGGGTCGTCGGTCACCGTGCGCACGTCGTCGTGGCGCGTGACCAGCCAGGCCCAGCCTTCGCCGTCGGGCAGCCGGATACGGGTGACGGGGCCCTCGCGCATCAGCTCGGTGAGCACCGGGTCGAAGTCGACGCCCGTCAGGTCGAGGGCCGGCCAGTCCCGGATCGGCGGGACTGTCTCGGTGAGGGCTTCTTCGGTCATGCCGTACTCACTCCGTCTCTTCAGCCGGGCGGCGCCGGCGATGTTGCCGTACTCGGTGAGCGTGGCCCGGCTGAACGGGAAGGTGTGCGGATCGACCCGCAGGAACTTGCTGAGGTCGTCGAGAATGCGCGGGCCGCCGGCGTGGATGATGCAGCAGTCCAGGTCGGAGGCGGTCCCGTCGCCGAACAGGCCGTTGGAGAGCAGGGATCCGACGCCCAGGTCGGTGGGCTGGTGGCACAGCGAGGTGAGGAGCTCGGCGTCGTCGAGCGCCCGCTGGACGACGGCGGGACCCGGGCCTTCGCCCAGAACCGGGTCTGCACAAAGTCGCCATGAACCGCGCCTGCTTTCGCCGTCCGGAAGGCCTGCGGCTCCCAGGTCGGAAAGTGGTTCACCTCTGCGGGGTGGTTCGTCCACGATCACCCGAGCGGGCGACGATCTCGCGTCGGGCTGCTCCGAATCGGTGACCCGTGCCAGGGTCGAAGCCAGGAGTCCCACATCGGAACCCATGGAGGACGCGATGACGCGTACGGCCACGGAACTGCTGGAGACGACCACCGCGCTGCTCGCCCCGGACCCGCAGGCCAACGCACTCGTGCCGCTGATCGCCCGCGGCGAGGCCTCCCGCGACACACTCGCGACGCTCGCTCTGGAACAGCGCCGGGTGATCCCGGCGGACCGCCGCGCGTTCCTGCACCTGGCGCAGCGCGCGACCGGGGAGCCGGAGGCGGCCGCGTTCTTCGAGATGCTCGCCGAGGGCGAGGCGCTGGCGGGGGAGCGGCTGGAACCGTTCGCGGCGGCGTGCGGCGTCGACGAGGCACGGACGCGCGCATACGAGCCGCTGCCGGGCTGCCAGGCCTACCCGTCCTACGTCGCCTGGCTCGCCCTCAACGCCTCCCCGACGGACACGGTCCTGGCGATCACCGCCAACTTCTCGGCCTGGGGTGGCTATTGCGCGACCATCGCGGAGGCCCTGCGCACGCACTACGGCTTCAAGGACAACGACTGCGCTTTCTTCGACTTCTTCGCGCAGCCGTCCCCGGAGCTGGACCGGAGGGCGACGGCCGCGGTCCGGGCAGGCCTGGACGGGGGGTTCCTGAGCGAGGAACGCGCACACGCCTACGGCCGTTTGCTGCAGGGCTACGAGGCCATGTTCTGGGCGACTCTGCTCCAGCCGGCCTGAAGTGGCGCGGGGCCCTACGGCGCACTCCCGCTGCTGTGAGCGATGCACGCCACGTCGATCCGGTCGGCCAGCTTCGCCAGCTCAATGGTCAACGCCGCCACCGTGTCCTCGTCGAGCCCGCTCTCCCCGGCCTCGACCAGGTGCAGCCACCGTCCCCCCACCGTCCGCAACAACTTGCTCACATCGGCCGCGGCCACCTGCAAGGTACCGCGGTCGTCGACGATCAGAGGCAGAGTCACTTCGCGGTTCACAACCGGGATGTTAGCCGCGCGACGTTCACGCACCGTGCCAAACCGTCGTGATGTTGCAGAACTCCCGGATTCCGTGCCCGGACAGCTCACGCCCGTACCCGGACCGCTTGATCCCGCCGAACGGGAACGCCGGATGGGAGGCGGTCATGCCGTTGAAGAAGACGCCGCCCGCCTCCAGGTCCCGTACGAAACGGTCGACCTCCGCCTCGTCCCGCGTCCACACGTTCGAACTCAGCCCGAACGGCGAGTCGTTGGCGATGAGCACCGCCTCGTCGAGACCGGATGCGCGATACAGGGTGGCGACGGGCCCGAAGGCCTCCTCGCGGTGGATCCGCATCTCCCGCGTGATCCCGGCGAGGACGGTCGGCGGGTAGTACCAGCCGGGCAGCTCGGGCCGCCGGAGCCGATGGCCGCCGCACAGCACCTGCGCCCCGCTGCGCCTGGCGTCGTCGACGAGCTCCTCCAGATCGGCCCGCCCCTGCTCGCTCGACAGCGGCCCGACCTCCGTGTCCTCCTCCATCGGGTCGCCGACCTTCAGCGCCTTCATGCCCTCGACGAACCGCTCCGTGAACCGGTCGTAGACGTCCGTGTGCACGATGAACCGCTTGGCGGCGATGCACGACTGGCCGTTGTTCTGCACGCGCGCGGTGACCGCGATCTGCGCGGCGCGGTCCACGTCGGCGGACGGCATGACGACGTACGGGTCGCTGCCGCCCAGCTCCAGCACCGTCTTCTTGACCATCTCCCCGGATGTGGACGCGACCGCGCGGCCCGCGGGTTCGCTGCCGGTGAGGGTGGCCGCCTTCACGCGGTCGTCACGCAGGAGGTCGTCGACCGCGCCCGAGCCGATCAGCAGGGTCTGGAAGCAGCCTTCCGGATAGCCGGCCCGATGGAAGAGGTCCTCCAGGAACAGGGCCGTCTGCGGCACGTTGGAGGCATGCTTGAGCAGGCCCACGTTGCCCGCCATCAGCGCGGGTGCGGCGAACCGGATCACCTGCCACAACGGGAAGTTCCACGGCATCACCGCGAGCACGGGGCCGAGCGGCCGGTAGCGGACCAGGACGCGGGAGCCGCCCGAGTCCTTCACGTCGGCGTCCGCGGGCTCCTCGTCGGCCAGCAGTTCCTCGGCGTGGTCGGCGTACCAGCGCATCGCCCTGGCGCACTTGGCGGCCTCGGCGCGCGCCTGCTTGATGGGCTTGCCCATCTCGGTGGTCATGACACGGGCGATGTCCTGCTGGATCTCGTCGAGCAGGACGGCGGCGCCGTGCAACAGGCGGGCGCGTTCGCTGAAGGGTGTCGTCCGATAGGTGCGGAACGTCGCCTCCGCGAGCTGGAGCCGGCGCTCCAGCTCCTCCTCGCCCATGGCCTCGTACGTCTTGAGCGTCTCGCCGTTCGCCGGATTCACCGTCGCGATGGGCATGGCTGACCTCCTGGGGGCGCTGCTCGTGTTACGACCTTCCCGCGCGCCGCGGGGGACCGCAACGCGTGTGCGTCTGCTCAGGGCGAGTGCTCCACCAGTCGGTCGAGAAACGCGGCCTGCGCCGTGACGATCACCTCGCGGGCGCGGTCGAGCCCGAACCACCGCACGCGGTCCAGCTCGGGGAACTCCTGGGTCTGCCCGGACCGCGGCGGCCACTCCATCCGGAACGTGCCGGGCTCGATCGTCGCCGGATCGAGGTCGGCCTCGACCGCCCAGGCCGTGACGGTCTTGCCGCCCGTCTGCCGGACCTCGCCCAGGGCCACCGCCTCGCCGGCGGGCGGCGGCAGCCCCAGCTCCTCCTGGAACTCGCGCCGCGCGGCGTCCCAGGCGGTCTCCTCCCCGGGCACGTACTCGCCCTTCGGGACGGTCCACGCCCCCGTGTCCCGCTTGGCGAAGAACGGGCCGCCCATATGGCCCAGCAACACCTCCAGGCCGCTGCTGGTGTGCCGGAACAACAGCAGGCCCGCGCTCTGCTTCCCGCTCACAGGTGTACCTCAGGGTGTGCGGCGAGCAGCGTCCCGACCGTGTCGGCGTCCTCGGGGCGCTTGTCCTCGCGGTAGCGGACCACGCGGGCGAAGCGGAGGGTGACGCCGGCCGGGTAGCGGGTGGACCTCTGCAGGCCGTCGTAGGCGATCTCCACGACGAGCTCCGGGCGTACGGTCACCACGTAATCGTTGCTGTCTGTGGCCAGCTCCTGCAGTCGCTCGGTCTGCCAGGTGAGCATCGCGTCGGTCATGCCCTTGAAGGTCTTGCCGAGCATGGCGAAGGAGCCGTCGGCTTCGCGGGCGCCGAGGTGGAGGTTGGAGAGCTTGCCGGTGCGGCGGCCGTGGCCCCACTCGGCGGCCAGCACCACCAGGTCGAGCGTGTGCACGGGCTTGACCTTCAGCCAGGACGCGCCGCGCCGGCCCGCGCTGTAGGCGGCGTCCAGCCCCTTGACGACCACGCCCTCGTGACCGCGCTTCAGGGTGTCGGCGAGGAAGTCCTCGGCCGGGCCCACGTCCTCGGCCCCGGACACCAGGGTGCGCCGCACCCGCATCGGTTCGGGCACCAGCCGGGCGAGTTCCGCGTGGCGCTCGGCGAACGGCAGGTCGAGCAGGTCGCGGTCGTCGACCGAGAGGGCGTCGAAGAAGACCGGCGAGACGGGGACTGTCTCGGCCGCCGTCGCCACGTCCACGCGCGAGCCGACCCGCCCGGCCGTCGCCTGGAACGACCGGGGCCGACCGTCCTCGCCGAAGGAGATCACCTCACCGTCCAGGACGAACCGCCGACTGCTCAACTCCCGTGCGGCGGTGGTGAGTTCGGGCAGACGGTCGGTGATGTCGTCGAGGGTGCGGGTGTAGATCCGTACGGAATCGCCGTCCCGGTGGACCTGCACGCGGATGCCGTCCAGCTTCTCCTCGACCGCGCAGGCGCCGAGCTTGCCGACCGCCTCGGCCACCGAGGAGGCGCTGTGCGCCAGCATCGGCAGGATCGGGCGGCCGACGGTCAGCCGGAAGCGTTCGAGCGACGCCGGGCCGTCGGCGAGCAGGGCCTCGGCCACCGTCTGGAGGGAGCCCGCGAGCATCACGGCCCGGCGCACGTCCCCGGGCGGCGCCCCGGTCGCCTGTGCCAGCCCCTCGACGGCCACGGCCTCCAGGGCGCCCTGCCGTACCTCGCCGGTGATCAGCCCGAACAGGAACCGCTGCTCCTCCTGTGTGGCGGCGCCCATCAACTCCCCGACCAGCCGGGCCCGTTCGGCCTGCGAGCCGGCGCCCGCGACCTTGCCCAGGTCGGTGAGCACGGCGTCGGCCTCGCGCACGGTCAGGGTCGGTTCGGCGGCGGGGGCGACCGGGCGGCTCAGCACCTTCCAGCCGACGCCGAGCCGTCCCTGGGGCAGTCGCCCCGCCAGATACGGGATCACGATCGGCACGTCGTCCGCCTCGGCGTCCCGGAACAGCTCGGCGAGCAGAGCGATCTTCCGGGACCGCGCCGAGGTGGCCGCGACCTCCTGGGACACATGGGCCAGCCGGGCAAGCAGCATGCAGCCATGGTGCAACGGAGGCAGCGGCTCCACACCCGGACGGCGAAGGTTCTACGAACGTACGGCCGCGTCGAGGTCGGCCATCAGCAGCTCCCCGTTGATCGCGGCGCCCGCGCGGTAGCCGCGGCTCGCCGCGTTCACGACCTGCTCGGCGAAGCCGGACGCGTTGCCCGCGGCCCACAGGCCCGGCACGGTCGTCAGGCCCCGCTCGTCGATCACCGGGTACGCGCCGAAGGGTGTCTCGCGCAGCTCGGCGCACAGCCGCAGGAACAGGTCGTTGTGCGGGACCGCACGCGGCGCGACGAACAGGACGGACCGCTCGTGCGTGCTGCCGTCCGCGAGCCGTACCCCGGTGAGCCGGTCCTCTTCGACGACCAGACCGGCCACTTCGCCGGGCACCACCTCGACCCCGGCCGCGGCCAGCCGGCGCAGGTCGTCGTCCGACAGCTCGTCCTCGGCGACCGTGTGCAGGAAGAACGTCACGTCCTTCGACCACTGGGACACGATCAGGGCCTGATGCACACTCATCGCCGTCGTGGCCAGCACGCCGAAGGGCCGGTCGCGCACCTCCCAGCCGTGGCAGTACGGGCAGTGCAGCACATCCCGGCCGAAGCGCCCGGCGAGACCGGGCACCCGAGGCAGCTCGTCCGTGAGACCCGTGGCCACGACGAGTGCCCGGGCGCGAACGGTACGGCCGCTGTCGAGGGCCACCGCGAACCCGTCGTCCTTCGAGGCGTCCACCGCCCGGTCCCGCACCAGCTCCACGCCGTACCGGGTGATCTCCGCACGGCCGACCGCCAGGAACTCGGCGGGCGGCATGCCGTCCCGGGAGAGATAGCCCTGCATGTGGGCGGCCGGCGCGTTGCGCGGTTCGCCCGCGTCGACGACCAGGGTGCGGCGCCGGGCCCGGCCCAGGACGAGAGCCGCGGACAGTCCCGCAGCGCCGCCACCGATCACGATCACTTCGTATGTCTCGGTCATGCCGACAACGTGCTCCGCGGGTGCGGGATTGACAAACATCTTTGCTGATTCTGCAATACGGGGATGAGTACCGAAGACGTTCTCGCGGATGTGGGCCCCCGGCTGCGACGGATCCGGAAGGAGCGGGAGGTGACCCTGGCGGATCTGTCCGCGGCGACCGGCATCTCGGTGAGCACCCTGTCGCGCCTGGAGTCCGGCCTGCGCAAGCCCAGCCTCGAACTGCTGCTGCCGATCGCCCAGGCCCACCGGGTGCCGCTCGACGAACTGGTCGGCGCCCCACCGGTCGGCGATCCGCGGGTCCGTCTCCAGCCGCTTGTCCGGCACGGACGCACCTTCTGGCCGCTCACCAGCCGGCCCGGCGGGCTCCAGGCGTTCAAGGTGCTCGTACCGCAGCGGGAGGAGGAGCCCGAGCCGCGCACCCATGAGGGCTACGAGTGGCTGTACGTCCTGTCGGGGCGGCTGCGCGTGGTGTTGGGCGAGCACGACGTGGTGATGAGCGCCGGGGAGGCGGCGGAGTTCGACACACGGGTGCCGCACTGGTTCGGGTCGACGGGTCAGGCGCCCGCGGAGTTCCTGAGCCTGTTCGGGCCGCAGGGGGAGCGGATGCACGTACGGGCACGACCCAAGGGGGCGTGACGGTCCGCGCCGCCCGGCACCGCGCCCCGGCCGTCCGGTCCGACGGCCGCCCGTCGTGCCCGCGGGTGATCAGGCCGGGGCGTGCGGCCTGTTCTCGGGGGAGCCGGAACGGTCGGCCTCGGCCCGGGCGAGCAGGGACAGCAGCGATGCCACACTGAGCCCGGCCTCGGCGGGATGGCGCAGGACCTTGCCGGGCTCGATGCGGTAGATGTTGGCGCGTCCTTCCCGGACGTGCGAGAGGTAGCCGTCCTGCTCAAGGTCGGAAATGATCTTCTGAACCGCGCGTTCGGTGAGCCTGCAGTGGGCGGCGATGTCGCGGATCCGGGCGCTCTGGTTGTCGGCGATCGCCGCAAGCACTCGTGCGTGATTGGTCAGAAACGTCCATCCGGTGTGTGACTCGGGCACTCCATCCATGTGCCAACTCTAGCGAGCAACCATTCGCGCATTCAAAAACACGAACCATGTTTCATGTATTAGTTGACGTATGTGGGGTGAAGAGGGGAATCTGAAGGCGGAGGCAAGCGAGCACGTGAGGGGAAGGGTCATGCCGGAACGTGTGCACTCGGCGCAGCCCCCGAGCCTGGCGACGATAGGGTTCGCGGCGGCGGGCGGCCGGATGAGCGTCACGGTGCGTGGCGAGCTCGACATCGGTGCCCAGTGGCTCCAGCCCGGGCTCCGCGACATCCTCGGCCGTTCGGCCACCGGGGTCGACCTGGATCTGAGCGCCGTCCGATTCTGCGACTGCGGCGGCCTCAACGTCCTGCTCGACCTGCGGCACCACGCCCTGGACCAGGGCAAGACGGTCGCCGTCCGGGCCTGCAGCCCGGTGGTCCGGCGGCTGCTCGACCTCACCGGCGTCGGGGAGCTGTTCACGCACTCCGGCCCGGACGGTCTCGACGCTCCGCCCCCCGCGGTCCTCGACGGCCGGAGCGGGCAGAGGGGCGTCGACCACGAACTGCGTACCGAGGTCGCCCAGCTGCGCCGGGCCATGCGGACCCGTCCGGCCATAGACGTGGCCCGCGGCATCCTGATGGCCTCCTTCAGCCTGAGCGCCGAGGCCGCCTGGACCGTGCTCGTCACGGCCTCCCAGAACACCAACACCAAGCTGCACCATCTCGCCCAGGACCTGATGGACACCGTCCACGGAACCCCGCTCCCGGAAGAGGTGCGGGAGCAGGTGGCGGCGGCCGTCGCCAAGGTGCAGGCGGCTCCGCCGATACCGCTCGACGGCGTGCCCGTGCCGGACGTCACGCCGGAGCCGGACGGTGCCCCGCCCCGCGCGTAGGGCTGTGACGAGGTGCGGGATGTGACGTTCCCGGCAGGCCTGTTCCCTCCGAGGCAAGCGACCGCTTAGTATGCGATGGACCCCGGTCAGACGACGCAGTCCCGTGGAGGCACCGCATGCAGGCATGGCAAGTGCACGAGAACGGCGAACCGAGCGAGGTGATGCGGCTCGACGAGGTGGAGCGGCCCACGCCCGGTGACGGCCAGGTGCTGCTGAAGGTGCGTGCCGCGAACATCAACTTCCCGGACGTGCTGATGTGCCGGGGCCACTACCAGGTCCGCCCGCCGCTGCCGTTCACACCGGGCGTGGAGATCTGCGGCGAGACCGAGGACGGCCGTCGGGTGATCGCCAACCCCGCGCTGCCGTACGGCGGTTTCGCCGAGTACGCCGTCGCGGATGCCGCCGCCCTGCTGCCCGCGCCCGACTCGCTGGACGACGCGGAGAGTGCCGCCCTGCACATCGGCTACCAGACGGGCTGGTTCGGTCTGCACCGGCGAGCCCACCTGGAAGCCGGCGAGACGCTGCTCGTCCACGCTGCCGCGGGAGGGGTCGGCAGCGCGGCCGTGCAGCTCGGCAAGGCCGCCGGGGCGCGGGTCATCGGTGTCGTCGGCGGTGCCGACAAGGCCGCCACGGCAAGGGAGCTGGGCTGCGACGTCGTCGTCGACCGCAAGAGTGAGGACGTGGTCGCGGCGGTCAAGGAGGCCACGGGCGGCCGCGGTGCGGATGTCATCTACGACCCCGTCGGCGGTGACGCTTACACCCAGTCCACCAAGGTCGTCGCCTTCGAGGGCCGGATCGTGGTCGTCGGCTTCGCGAGCGGCACCATCCCCAGCCCCGGGCTGAACCACGCCCTGGTGAAGAACTACTCCATCCTCGGCCTGCACTGGGGCCTGTACGGCACCAAGTACCCGAAGCTGATCCAGCACTGCCACGAGCAGCTCACGGAGCTTGCCGCCCGGGGTGCCATCAAGCCGCTGGTCAGCGAGCGCGTACCGCTTGCGGAGGCCGCGGCCGCCGTACAGCGGGTCGGCGACGGGGTGACGACGGGCCGGGTCGCCGTGCTGCCGTCCCTGTCGCTTCCGAACGGAGCCGCCTGATGACCGACGCAGCCGAACTGAGGCGCCGCACGGCCGAGTTGCTGTCCGCGTACCCGCCCGCCACCACCGACCGCCTGGACTTCCTCAAGGCCCGCTTCGACGCGGGTCTGGCATGGGTGCACTACCCCGAGGGCCTCGGCGGGCTGGGCGCCCCGCGCTCCCTCCAGGCCGTCGTGGACGCCGCGCTGGAGGCGGCCGAAGCCCCCGACAACGACGCGCGCCGCAACGGCATCGGACTCGGCATGGCCGCCCCGACCATCCTCAAGTACGGCACGCAGGAGCAGAAGCAGCGCTTTCTGCGGCCGCTGTGGATCGGCGAGGAGGTCTGGTGCCAGCTGTTCAGCGAGCCCGGCGCCGGCTCCGACCTCGCGGCACTCGGGACCCGGGCCGTCCGTGAGGGCGACGACTGGATCGTCAACGGGCAGAAGGTGTGGACGTCCGGCGCGCACAACTCCCGCTGGGCCATCCTCATCGCCCGCACCGACCCGGACGTGCCCAAGCACGCAGGCATCACCTACTTCGTCTGCGACATGACCGACCCCGGAGTCGAGGTCCGTCCGCTGCGCCAGATCACCGGTGAGGCCGAGTTCAACGAGGTCTTCCTCACCGACGTCCGCATCCCCGACTCCCACCGCCTCGGCGAGGTCGGCGACGGCTGGCGGGTCGCCCAGACCACGCTCAACAACGAACGCGTCGCCATCGGCGGCATGCGGCTGCCCCGCGAGGGCGGCATGATCGGCCCGGTCGCCAGGACCTGGCGCGAGCGGCCGGACCTGCGCACCGCCGACCTGCACCAGCGGCTGCTGAAGCTCTGGGTCGACGCCGAGGTCGCCCGGCTCACCGGCGAACGCCTGCGCCAGCAGCTCACCGTCGGCCAGCCCGGCCCCGAGGGTGCCGGCATGAAGCTCGCGTTCGCCCGCCTCAACCAGGAGATCAGCGGCCTGGAGGTCGAACTCCTGGGCGAGGAAGGCCTGTTGTACGACGACTGGACGATGCGCCGCCCCGAACTGGTGGACTTCACCGGCCGCGAGGCCGGCTACCGCTACCTCCGCTCGAAGGGCAACAGCATCGAGGGCGGGACCAGCGAGGTCCTGCTGAACATCGTCGCCGAGCGTGTCCTGGGCCTGCCCGCCGAGCCGCGCACCGACAAGGACGTCGCATGGAAGGACCTGACCCGATGACCACGCGGCGCACACAGCCCGACCTGCTGTACTCGGAGGAGCAAGAGGCGCTGCGGGACGCCGTCCGGGACCTGCTCGCCGACCACTGCGACGCGCCCGGCGTCATCGCACGCACCGAGTCCGACACCCCGCACGACCTCGCGGCCTGGAAGGCCCTCGCGGACGGCATGGGCCTGGCCGGCCTGCTGGTGCCCGAGGCCAAGGGCGGCCAGGGCGCCACGCACCGTGAAGTCGCCGTTGTCCTGGAGGAGTTGGGGCGCGCGGTCGCTCCCGTGCCGTATCTCACCAGCTCCGTCGTCGCCACCGAGGCCCTGCTGGCGTGCGAGGCCGACGACCTGCTGGCCGAGCTGGCGTCGGCACGGAAGATCGGCGCCCTCGCCGTCGCGCTGAACGTCGCTCCGGGCAGCGCCCACAAGGCCGTACGCGTCGAAGACGGCACCCTGCACGGGGAGTTGACCGGTATCGCGGACGCGGTGGTCGCCGATGTCCTGCTGGTGCCGGCCGAGGACGGCGGTCTGTACGCGGTCGACGCGGACGCGGTGACCGTCACCCCGCAGACCTCCTTCGACCTCACCCGGCCACTGGCGACCGTCACCCTCCACGGGGCGGGCGCCCGCCGGATCGGGGACGCCGAGCCCGCCGTACGACGCGCTCTGCGGGCCGGCGCCGGACTGCTCGCCTCCGAGCAACTCGGCCTCGCCCAGTGGGCGTTGACCGAGACGGTCCGCTATCTGAAGGAGCGCAAGCAGTTCAACCGACCCGTCGGCGGCTTCCAGGCGCTCAAGCACCGGCTCGCCCAGCTGTGGCTGGAGGTGGTCAACCTCCGCGCGGCCGCCCGCAACGCGGCCGACGCCCTGGCGGCCGACGAGGACGCCGACGTGGCGGTGGCCGTGGCCCAGGCGTACGCGGCGTCCGTCGCCGTCCACGCCGCCGAGGAGGCGCTGCAGTTGCACGCCGGCATCGGCATGACCTGGGAGCACCCCATCCACCTCTGCCTGAAGCGGGCCAAGGCCGACTCGATCGCCTACGGCACGGCCGGCACCCACCGCGCCGCCGTGGCCGAACTCGTCGACCTGCAAGCCCCCTGACATCACCCGGTATTCACCCGATGAAGCCCGCCCCACCTGGGGCGGGCCTTTTCGTGCGGCTACGCGGAAGGAGTGAACAAGCGGCGGCAGTCCGGCCAACTCCTGGCATGTACAGGTTCATTGGAGACCAATCCGTCTCATACTCCCTGTGGTTCCGACCCGCCCCACAGGGAGGCAGCACATGGCCCTCATCACCCGCCGCAGAGCCCTCACCGCCCTCGGCGCCGCCGCCGCGGTCGTGCTCCCCCCGCCCGCGGGCAGCGCGTTCGCCGAGGGGAACAAGCACAACCGCCGCCCGTTGTGGCGCGCCCACGCCCACAACGACTACGACCATCCGCGCCCCCTCTTCGACGCCCTCGACCACCGCTTCGGCAGCGTCGAGGCCGACATCTTCCTCGTCGGCGACCAGCTCCTCATCGCCCACGACCCCTCCCAGCTCGACCCGACACGCACCCTCGAATCCCTCTACCTCGACCCGCTGGCCGCCATCGTCAAGGCCAACCGCGGTTCCGTGTACCGGGGTTACCGGCGGCCGCTCCAGCTGCTCATCGACATCAAGACCGAGGGCTCGTCGACGTACCTCGAACTCGACCGCCACCTCCAGCGCTACCAGCACCTCTTCACGACCTGTGTCCACGGCCGTGTCCACCCCGGTGCCATCACCAACGTGATCTCCGGCGACCGTGCCGCCCGTACGCCGATGGAGGCCCAGACCGTACGGCGGGCCTTCTATGACGGCCGGCTCACCGACCTCGGCACCGCGGCGCCCGCCTCCTTCGTCCCGCTGATCAGCGACAACTGGCAGCTCAACTTCACCTGGCTCGGGGAGGGCACCTTCCCCGAAGCCGAGCGGCACAAGCTGCGCGGCATCATCCGCCAGGCGCACGCGCGCGGGCAGAAGGTGCGCTTCTGGAACACCCCTGACCTGGCCGGGCCCGCCCGCGACGCGTTGTGGGCCGAGCTGCTCGCCGCCGGTGTCGACTACTTCAACACCGACGACCTCGCCGGCCTGGAGGCGTTCCTGGACGCCCACCGGGCGGCGTAGAACCACACGTTCGGAGGACAGGTCAGCCGCCCGGACGAACCCTTCGCTACGCCACACTTGCGGCCGAACGCCGTGAACCGGACGTGACGGCGTAGCGGAGGAGTCTGACGATGGCGATTTCCATCTCTGTGGTGCTGCTGCTTCTGATCCTGGCGGTGATCTTCCTGCGCAACGGCGGCCTGAAGGTCTCCCACGCGCTGGTGTGCGCGCTGCTCGGCTTCTATCTCGCCGGTACGAACATCGCGCCCACCATTCACAGCGGTGTCACGGCCACGGCGGAGATCGTGAGCAGCCTCCGGCCGTGACGCTTGCGGCCGTCACGACGACATCGATGTGGAGAACACTCCGATGCCGTTGGGGACGGGGCGTTCCGGGTCGACGGACGGATGGTTCCGTACGGAGACCTTCGTCGCCCCCGGTGCGCGGGCGACCAGGGTCGAGGACCCGCCGCCGTCCAGACTGAAGGCGTCGACCGAGCCCAACGACCGCATGGCGGCGGCCACTTCGGCGATCGTCAGACCGGTGCGGTAGGCGGGAGCCCCGTCCAGCGCGAACAGGAACAGCCGCTTCCCGCCGTCCGCGATGCCGACGGCCGTGCGCACGGCCGACGTCGAGTTGTCCAGGCCGGCCTGCGGGTGTCCGCCCTTCAGCACCGGATAGCCGCCGAGCGCGAAGCTGTACGCGGTCCGGGAGGTGGCGGCCACCAGCCGGTGCGTCACCTTCACCGCCTCGCCCTTGAAGAACCTCCGCAGCTGCCGCGCGCCCGCCTCGCGGCCGACGAGCACCGTGGTTCCCGCGGCGATGGCGCCCTTGCCCGGAGTGGTGGACTCGGAGACGACCCGGTTGCCGCGGATCGTCACCTCGTAGGTTTTCGTGCTGCAGGCGGCGGCCCGGTCGGAGTCCGTGCCGCACGTGGCGCGGACCCGGGAGGCGCCGCCCCAGTCGGAGGTGAAGGCGCCGATCGAATTCACCGGCAGCGCGTACTGGTTCAGCCCGCCGAGCGGCAGCCGGCTCACCGGGGTGCGGATCGAACCGGCGAGCGCCAGGCGGTCCAGCCGCGCCTTGCGGTCGACGCCCACACCGATCACGTCACGGGTGGTGGCGCCGGGTGGCAGCGCCGGGCCGAAACGCTGCCCGTCGGGCACCGGGGCCTTGAGTACGTGCCCGTTGGCGATCGCCGGCCCGACGGTCGAGCCCGTCGCCTCGACACCCGGGTGCTGGGTCTCGGTGATGTTGAAGAAGTCGCCGTTGATGCCCCCGACGGCGCCCTGGGCGTCGGCGAGCTTGGAGACGGGGGCCCGCGCGGCCACGGCTCCCGGGTACAGCAGGCCCAGGCGTACGTGGCTGTTGCGCAGGTCGACGGTGAGCACATGGGCGCGGGTCGGCCCCTTGACGCCCTGGATGTCGTACTGCTTGTAGGTGACTCCCGGCGCGACGGCGGTGGCGCTCGGCACGCCGCTGGCCGGTGCCGCCCCCACCAGGGCCGCACCGGCCAGCGCGCCGAATGCCGTGAGAAACGCCAGTGCCGATCTTGCTGACGTCCGAACCGCTCTGTCGGATCTGACTGCTGCGAAACGCTTCTGACGATGCGTCACAGTTCCCCCTGAGGGATCGTCAACTGTCTCAGGTCTCAGGGGAAGTGCAGCAGATGCAGGGGGCTCGTGGGGTGGCTATGGGCCGACGACGCGAGAACGGGTGAGAAAACGCACCCCCTCGGGTGCTTCCAGCGAGAAACCGCTGCCCCGGCCCGCCACGACGTCCACGATCAGCCGGGTGTGGCTCCAGACCTCGTACTGGCTGCGCGACATCCAGAACGTCACCGGCTTCGCCACCCCCTCGACCTCCAGTTCCGCGAGCAGCACATCCGAGCCACCGGTGCGGAACTCGCCCTCCGGGTAGCACATGGGCGCACTGCCGTCGCAGCAGCCGCCCGACTGATGGAACATCAGCGGGCCGTGTGCCGCGTGCAGTCGGCGCAGCAGGTCGGCGGCCGCGGGGGTGAGTTCGACGCGCGGGGTCTCCTCGGACATGCGTCCAGAGCAGCACGGGCAAGGTTGCAAGAGGGTTGCACGGCGTCTCAGGCTTGTTTGAATAAATTAGTAATTAATATTGACAGGGTTTCGGCCACCGGCCACAGTCGTCGCCGTGACGACTTCACCCCTGCATGGATGGGCCACGACCGTCGCGATCGCGACCGTTCTCGCCGTGACCGCCACCCCCGCCGTCGCGGCACAGGGCGCCGAGGACCAGGGCGCCCCCGCGTACTACGACAGCGGCCGGGCACCGACGCCCTACATGGGCTGGAACACCTACTACGGGCTCGGCGCCCCCACCGAGAAGGAGGTGCGCGCGGTCGCCGACAAGCTGGTCGGCAGCGGTCTGCGCGACAGCGGATACGACATCGTGTGGCTCGACGGCGGCTGGCAGGCCGACAACCCCCGTGATGCGCAAGGGCAGTTGGTGGCCAACCCCGACCGCTTCCCCTCCGGCATCCCGGCTCTCGTCTCCTACCTGCACAAACGCGGACTGCGGGCGGGCATCTACACCGATGCCGGCACCTATGACGGAGGCAGGAGCTGCGGCCTCGGCAGCCGCGGGTACTACGACCAGGACGCGCGCCGGTTCGCGGACTGGAAGGTCGACGCGATCAAGGTCGACTTCCTGTGCGGTATCGGCGCGAAACTCGATCCGGGCCCGGCGTTCAAGGAGTTCAGCGACGCGGTCGCCAAGTCCGGCCGCACGATGCTGCTGAACCTCTGCAACCCGCTCACCGACGACTGGGGCCTGCCGCACACCCCCGAGCAGGACGCGCACAACACCTACGTCTACGCCCCGACGATCGCCGACTCCTGGCGCACCGGCACCGACATCGCCTGGGGCACCCCGAGCCCCGGCCAGTGGCCCAACATCCTGCGCAACATGGACGCCAACGCCTGGCACCCCGAGGCACAGGGCCCCGGCCACTACAACGACCCGGACTACCTCATCCCGATGCGGAAGATGACCGACGGGTCGTACGAGCTCACTCAGGAGGAGTCCACCAGCCAGTTCGTGATGTGGGCCGAGATGGGCTCGCCGCTGATGCTGGGCTCCGACCCGCGCAACCTCTCCGACTCGATGCTCAGGACGCTCCGCAACCCGGAGATCATCGCCGTCGACCAGGACCCGCTCGCCGTCCAGGGCGTACGGGTGGCTTCCGACTCGGCCGGCGACGTGTACAGCAAGGTCCTTGAGGGGCACGGGCAGCGCGCGGTCGTCCTGCTCAACCGCTCCGACCAGCCCGCCCAGCGCACCGTGCAGTTCGCCGACGCCGGCCTCGGCGGGCCCGTGCAGGTCCGCGACCTGCGGGCGCGCGCCGACCGGGGCACGCACACGGGGTCGTACGCCGTGGAGGTCCCCGCGCACGGCACCGCGTTCCTCAAGCTGGCCGGTACCGACGCCCTGCCCGGCACGAACCTGGGCGGGAAGGCCACGGCGAGCCCGGCCGTCGTGCGCGACGGCGACCGGCTGACCACGTTCTTCCGGGGCCCGCACGGCTCACTAGTCCAGCAGGCCGACGGGGAGACGAAGGACCTCGGTGGTCCCGCGCAGGGCAGGATGCTGGGCCAGCCCGCTGCGTACGCCTCCGCCGGCGGCCGCATCGACGTCTTCGTGCGCGGCGCCGACAACCGGGCATACCGGCGGGTCCACACCGGCGGCCACTGGGGTCAATGGCAGGGCGTGGGCGGGCAGTTGACCGATGCGCCGTCCGTGGCCTTCACCGACCCGGCGCACTGGACGCTGTTCGCGCGCGGAGCCGACGTGCGGATCGTGCAGCGCGGGCCGGCCTCCGGCTGGTCGTCGCTGGGCGCGCCCGGTGACCGGCCGACGTACGGCCGTCCGGCCGCGGTCGTCGATGCGCAGGGCCGCGTCCATGTCGCCGTACGCACGGCTGCCGACGACGTGTGGACCCGGTCGCGGGGCACGTCGGGGGAGTGGTCGGCGTGGACCTCGCTCGGCGGGACCGTCAGCGGCAGCCCGACGCTGGTCGCCGTCGGGGACGCGGTGGTGCTGTACGCGCGTGCCGCGGACTACACGCTCTGGCAGCAGCGGTACGCCGACGGTGCATGGCAGGGGTGGAGCAAACGGCAGGAGTTCCCGAGCGCCGCGTTCGACGGCGCGCTCGGCGCGGTCGCCGGAGCGGACGGAGCCGTGGACGCGGTGTTCCGCGGTGTCGACGGCTATGTGCACCGGACCCAATTCAAATAAATTAGGAATCAATCATGGCCAACCTTCAGCCCAGCCGACGCCGGCTGCTCGCCGGACTCGGTGCCGCCGGGACAGCGGCACTGCTCAGCGGCTGTGTCACCTCGACCTCCTCCGGCAAGAGCTCCTCCAAGGGCGATGTGACCCTGCAGTCCAACCTCTCCGCCCCGCAGGCGAAGACCGCGATGGAGGACATCGTCGCGGCGTACGGCAAGAAGGGCTCCCGGCACGCGAGCCTCAACACGGTCGCCGCGGAGACCTTCCGCACCCAGCTGCCGACGTATCTGACCTCGGCCAACCCGCCGGACGTGTACACCTGGTACCCCGGCTCGGTGGCGAACGCCTACGCCAGGAAGAACCTGCTGCTCGACCTCGACGAGGTGTGGAACTCCTCGCCCGACCTCAAGCGCTACTCCAAGGCGCAGAACCGCCTGTGCACCTCCAGCGCCGGCAAGAAGGTCTTCGTACCCGCCACCTACTACTGGTGGGGCATGTTCTACCGGAAGTCCCACTTCGCCAAGTGGGGCGTGCGCGAACTCCCCAAGAGCTGGGACGACTTCCTCGACCTGTGCGACAAGCTCAAGTCCAAGGGCGTCGCCCCGATCGGGCTCGGCGCCGGCGGCAACACCCCCTGGGTGGCCTCGGCCTGGTTCGACTACCTCGACATCCGGATCAACGGCGCCCAGTACCACCGTGAACTCCTCGCCGGGAAGCACAGGTTCGACGACCCCGAGGTGCGCAAGGTCTTCGACCGCTGGCAGGAGGTGCTGCCCTACTTCGACCCGAACGGCGTCGCCATCCCCTTCCAGGACGCCACGACTGCCTTGTTGAACGGCCACACCGGGATGATGCTCATCGGCACCTTCTTCGCCGACGCGGCACCCAAGAGCGCCCTGGACGACATCGACTTCTTCCGCTTCCCGATCGTCGACTCCAAGGTCCCGCTCGCCGAAGAGGCCCCCGTGGACGGCTACTTCGCCAGCGCCCGCACCGGCCGCCGCGAGCAGGTCCTCGACCTGATGAGCTACCTCGCCACCGCCGAGGCCCAGGAGACCTACATCAAGGGTTCGTCCGGGACCGTGCTGCCCTGTAATCCGGACGCCAAGGACGCCGGGACCGCGCTGGTGAAGAAGGGCCGCGCGCACGTCGACTCGGCCGCCGAGATCACCCAGTTCTTCAACCGGGACTCCAGCGACGCCCTCCAGCCCACCGCGGACACCGCGCTGACCAAGTTCCTGGCCAAGCCCAAGTCGATCGGCTCCATCCTGACCGACTGGCAGCGCGACGCCGAGAAGATCTGGAACGCCTGAGATGGCCGTCCTGACCGCCCCTCACCCCAAGCCCCCGGTCCCGACGCCGTCCCGTGGCGGTCGGGCCCGGAGCCCCCGGCGCACCCCGCCCCTGGTCCTGGCCTTCGTCCTGATCCCGCTCCTCGCCGAGTCCGTGTGGGTCTTCTGGCCCGCCCTGCAGGGCTTCTACCTGGCCCTCACCAAGTGGGACGGCGTCTCGGCGCCCCAGTTCATCGGGCTGGACAACTTCAGGGAGATGGCCCACGACGACGTCTTCCGCAGCGCGGCCGTCCACACCGTGCTGTGGCTCGTCCTCTTCGGCGGCCTGTCCGCCCTGCTCGGCCTGGCCGCGGCGCTGCTGCTCCAGCAGGAGCGGCGCGGCGTCGGCTTCTACCGGGCCGCCCTGTTCCTGCCCGTCGTCTTCTCGCTGGTGGCCACCGCCCTGGTCTGGCAGGCGATCTACCAGCCCGACGGCGTCCTCGACCAACTCCTCGCGTCGGTCGGCCTGGACAGCCTCCGCCACGCCTGGCTCGCCGACCAGGACACCGCCCTGTACGCGGTGATCGTGCCCGCGCTGTGGCGGCAGATCGGCTATGTGATGGTCCTGTACCTGGCCGGTCTGAAGGGCATCGACCCCGCCCTGTACGAGGCCGCCAAGGTCGACGGCGCCGGCGCCTGGCAGCGCTTCCGGCACGTCACCCTGCCCCAGCTCCGCAGCGTCAACGCGGTCGTTCTGTCCGTCATCGTCATCGACTCGCTGCGCTCCTTCGACGTCGTGTGGTCACTGACCCGCGGCGGCCCCTACCACTCGTCCGAGCTGCTGAGCACGTACATGTACTCCACCGCCTTCCAGTCCCTCCGACTCGGCTACGGCTCCGCCCTGGCCGTCGTCATCTTCGTCCTGGCCTTCGGCGTCATCGCCTCCTACCTCGTCCGCGCCTTCCGGGAGGCCGACTGATGTCCGCCAACTCCACGGCAGTGCGGCGCAAGCGGGCCGCGACCGCCGGATTCCACCTGGGCGCCGGTGCGCTGGCCGTCCTGTGGCTGCTGCCCATCGCACTCGTCGTGGTGACCAGCCTGCGCTCCTTCGACGACATCGCCGCGCACGGACTGGGCAGTTGGCCGCACTCCTTCACACTCGGCAACTTCCGCCAGGCCTGGGTCGACGGGGGCCAGCAGCGCGCCCTGATCAACAGCCTGCTCGTCACCGTGCCCTGCGTCCTGGTGACCCTCGCCCTGGCCGCCATGGCGGCGTTCTCCCTCAGCCGCTACGAACTCCCCTTTCGCCGCGCCCTGTTGCTCCTCATGCTCGGCGGCAACCTGCTCCCGCCGCAGATCCTGCTCATCCCGGTCTCCAAGCTCAGCGAGATGATGGGCGTCTACGACACCCTGCCCGCGCTCATCGGCGTGCAGATCGGCTTCGGAGTCGGCTTCTACGTCTTCGTCCTGCACGGCTTCATGCGCGGGATCCCGGCCGAGATCCAGCAGGCCGCGGTCGTCGACGGCGCCGGACCCTGGCAGATCTTCTGGCGGATCATCCTCCCGCTGACCCGACCCGCGCTGGCCGCCCTCAGCGCCCTGTCCTTCACCTGGATCTTCAACGACCTGCTCTGGGCGATCACCGTCCTGCGCAGCGACACCAAGATGCCGATCACGGCCGCTCTCATCGGACTTCAGGGGCAGTACGTGTCGATGTGGAACGTGATCGCCGCCGGTTCCGTCATCGCCGCCGCGCCCACGGTCGCCGTCTTCCTGCGCTTCCAGCGGCACTTCGTGGCCGGCCTCAACCTGGGAGCGGTCAAGTGACGTACCAGCGCTGGACCTTGCGCACCGGGCACACCAGCTACACGGTGCGCCTGTCCCCGGACGGCCCGTGGGCGGAACTCGACGCCTGGGGCCCGCCCGGTGTCGAGCACGGCCCCTCCGCCCTCGACCGGTCCAGGCGCACCCACTTCATCACGCCCGCCGACGCGGCACCGGCCGAGTACCTGCCGTACGGACTGCGGCCGTTCACCGGAGCCGAGCTGGTGGCGGCACGTCCGGGCGAGGAGCGGGGCGTGTGGTGGGAGTTCGACGGCGCGGAGGAGGATGAGGGGACGCTGCGGCTGGCCTTCGCCGATGACGTGCTCGGCCTGCGTACGGTCCTCTGCTACGCGACCGTGCCGGGCACGGACGTGATCCTCCGCTGGACCGAGCACACCGGCACGGAGGAACTGCGACTTGAGCGGTTCGACTCCGGCGCCGTGAACATCCCGGTGACCGGCGCGGCTCGGCTGACATATCTCTCCGGGCAGTGGTCGCAGGAGTTCCAGCGCACTCGACTCGACCTGAACCGGGGGACGTTCACCATCGGCAGCCACCAGGGCGCGCCCGGCCACGCGTACGCGCCCTGGCTCGCCGTGCAGGACGGCGAGGCGGCAGCCACGTACGGCATCGCGCTCGAATGGCCGGGCAACTGGCACATCACCGCGGAGGCCGAACCGGGCGGCTCGGTGCGCGTGCGCGCGGGACGGATCCCGCACGAAGGGGCGGTCGTCCTCGCGCCGGGACGGACGCTCACCACCCCCCGCCTCGCCTGCGCCTTCAGCCCGGACGGACTCGACGGCCTCTCCCGCGTCTGGCACCGCTACGAACGCCACCTCGCCGGCGACCGGCTGCACCGCCCCCGCAGGGTGCTCTACAACTCCTGGGAGGCCACCGGCTTCGATGTCGAGGCCGCCGGGCAACTGGAACTGGCGAAGTCGGCCGCCGACATCGGGGCGGAACTGTTCGTCGTGGACGACGGCTGGTTCACCGGGCGGACCGACGACACCGGAGGCCTCGGCGACTGGTACCCGGATCCGGCGGCCTTCCCCCGGGGTTTCGGTCAATTCGTCGAGGACGTAAGGGCGTTGGGCCTGGACTTCGGCCTGTGGGTCGAGCCGGAAGCCGTCAGTCCCACGAGCCGTCTGTACACCGCGCACCCCGAGTGGGTCTACCGCATCGACGGCCGCCCCGCCCGTCTGGTCCGCAACCAACTGCTCCTGGACCTGGGCCGCACCGACGTCCAGGACTTCGTCGTCACCACGCTCGACCGCCTGCTGACCGAGTACGACATCAGCTACCTCAAGTGGGACATGAACCGGCCGCCCACCGAGCGCGGCCGCCCCGGCGCCGGACCCGCCGACCGCCTCGACCTCGACGCCGGGCACGTCGCCGGATACCTGCGCGTCCTCGACCACCTGCGCACCGCCCACCCCGACGTCACCGTCGAGGGCTGCGCGGGCGGAGGCGGACGGACCGACCATGCGACCCTCGCCCGCACCGACGTCGTGTGGCCCAGCGACAACACCGCCCCGCTGGACCGGCTCCGGGTCCAGTACGGCTTCCTGCACGCGCACGCCCCGCACGTCATGAGTTCCTGGGTCAGCGACGCCCCCGGCGTCTTCGACCCGCGCCCGCGCAGTCTCGCCTTCCGCTTCGTCAACGCCATGTGCGGGGTGCTCGGCGTGGGCGCCGACCTGCGAGCCTGGACACCTCAGCAGCGGGCCGAGGCCGCGCGGTGGATCGCCCGGTACAAGGAGGTGCGGGACGTCGTCCACCACGGAGAGGCCCGGCTCCTGGGTACCCCGGAGGACAGCACCTGCGGGGTGCAGTACGACGCCGGCGAGCGCACGGTCGTCGCCGCGCTCGGCACCGGACGCCTCGACGGCGCCCCGCTGATGCCCGGCCGCCCCGACCGGCTCCGGCTGCGGGGACTGGACCCGGCGGCGCGCTACCGGGACACGGTGACCGGGACGCCGTACAGCGGGGCTCATCTGCTCCACTACGGGCTGCCCTTCACCTGGAGCGCCGAGTACGACGCCGACCTCGTCGTGCTGACACGTGAGTGATCCCCTTATGTTTCGGACAAGCCCTTTCTCGTGAAGGAGTCGAACCCCACGATGGACCAGCCCGCACGACGGCACGGCGCCCGCTTCACCGGCCGCACGGCCGTGGTCACCGGAGCGGCCTCCGGCATCGGAGCCGCGACCGCCGCACGCCTCGCCGAGGAGGGAGCCGCCGTCGTGCTCACCGACGTCGCCGCGGAGCAGGGCGAGGCCGTGGCGGAGCGGATCGGCAAGGACGGTGGCCGGGCCCGGTTCGTGGCCGCCGATGTCGCGGTCGAGGAGGACTGGGCGCGGGTCGTCGTCGCCGCGCACGCCTTCGGGCCCGTGGACGTCCTCGTCAGCAACGCCTTCACGGTCGACGTCACGCCCGCGCACGAGATGTCACTACCGTCCTGGCAGCGGCAGCTCGACGTGAACCTGACCGGCAGCTTCCTCGGATTCCGCGCGCTGCTGCCCGATCTGCGGGCCCGCCGCGGGACGGCGGTCCTGACCTCGTCCGTCCACGCCCACAAGGGCATTCCCGGGCATCCTGCCTACGCCGCCTCCAAAGGCGCCCTGCTCTCCCTGTGCGGGCAGCTCGCCGTCGAGTACGGGCCCGACGTCCGCGTCAACGCGGTCGTACCGGGGCCGATCCTGACCGCGGCCTGGGACCGGGTGCCGCCCGAGGAGCGGGAGCGCAGTGTCGCCGAGACGGCCGCACGCCGCTTCGGCACCCCCGAGGAGGTCGCCGCGGCCATCGCCTTCCTCGCCGCCGACGAGGCCTCCTACGTCACCGGCACCAGTCTCGTCGTGGACGGCGGCTGGAGCGTCGTGAAGGCCTCCGCATGACCGCGCCCACCGCGCAGCAGACGAAGCAGAAAGGCTGTACGACATGACGCCCTACGCCCGCCGAGGCGTGCACGGCCAGACCGTGGAAGCCCTCGCGCGCCGCATCCTGGGCGGTGACATCCCCGAGGGGGCCACGCTCGATCTGGTGGCGCTGCAGAGCGAACTGGACGTGAGCCTCACCGCCCTGCGGGAGTCCCTGAAGGTGCTCGCCGCCAAGGGGATGGTCGACGCCCGGCAGAAGCGCGGCACCTTCGTCCGCTCCCGCGCCGACTGGAACCTGCTCGACGCCGACGTGCTGCGCTGGCAGTTCGAGGGCGGCCGCACGAGCGACGCCGAGCGGGCACTGCTGCACAACCTCGCCGAGGTCCGCGCCATCATCGAGCCCGCCGCCGTCCGCCTCGCCGCCGAGCGCCGCACCGACGCCGACCTCGCCGCCCTCGACGGCGCCATCGCGGCGATGGGGGAGGAGGACGCGGGCGCGGCCCACGCCGTGGAGGCCGACCTCGCCTTCCACCGCGCCCTGCTCGCCGCCACCCACAACGAACTCCTCGAACGCATGGAGATGGTGATCGAGTCCGGTCTCGCCCACCGCGACCGCATCGTGCACAGCTCCCCGCACAGCGAGGACCCCATACCGGCCCACCGCGCCGTCCTGGACGCCGTCCGCGACCGGGACCCGCTGGCCGCGGAGGCCGCCATGCGGGCCCTGCTCGACCAGGCCGGCCGCGACCTGGACCGGATCGGCACCGCCGACGAGACGGAAGGGTCCCGCCCCCAGTGAAGATCACCCGTATCGAAACGTTCCTGGTCCCGCCGCGCTGGCTGTTCTGCCGGGTCGAGACCGACGACGGCGTGGTCGGCTGGGGAGAGCCGGTCGTCGAGGGGCGCGCCGAGGTCGTCCGGGCCGCCGTCGACGTCCTGGCCGAGTACCTCGTCGGCCAGGACCCGCTGCGCATCCAGGACCACTGGCAGGTCCTCACCAAGGGCGGCTTCTACCGCGGCGGCCCGATCCTCTCCAGCGCCGTCGCCGGCCTCGACCAGGCCCTGTGGGACATCGCCGGGAAGACCTACGGCGCCCCCGTGCACGCCCTGCTCGGCGGTCCGGTGCGCGACCGGGTCCGGGTCTACGCCTGGGTCGGCGGCGACGAACCCGCCGAGCTGACCGAGCAGATCGCCGCCCAGGTGGAGGCCGGCTTCACCGCCGTGAAGATGAACGGCGCCGGCGCCACCTCACCGGTCGCCACCGCCGCCGAGACCGCCGCCGTCGTCGCCCGTGTGGCCGCCGCCCGCGAGGCCCTCGGCCCGGACCGGGACGTCGCCGTCGACTTCCACGGCCGGTTCACCGCCGCCGGCTCCCGCCGCGTCCTCGCCGAACTCGCGCCGCTGCACCCGCTGTTCGTGGAGGAGCCCGTCGTCCCCGAGCAGAGCCATCTGCTGCCGGGCCTGGTCACCTCGACCTCCGTGCCGCTCGCCACCGGCGAACGCCTCTACTCGCGCGCCGAGTTCCTGCCCGTGCTCGCCGCGGGCGTCGCGGTGGCCCAGCCCGACCTCTCGCACGCCGGCGGCATCTCCGAGGTGCACCGCATCGCCTCGCTCGCCGAGACCTACGGCGCCCAGCTCGCCCCGCACTGCCCGCTCGGCCCGATCGCGCTGGCGGCCAGCCTCCAAGTCGCCTTCGCCACACCGAACTTCCTGATCCAGGAACAGAGCCGCGGCATCCACTACAACAAGGGCGCCGACCTGCTCTCGTACGTCGTCGACCCCGAGCCGTTCCGGTTCGTGGACGGGCACGCGCCCCGCGGTGACGCCCCCGGCCTCGGCATCACGGTCGACGAGGCCGCCGTACGCGCGGCCGACCGCACCGGACACGCCTGGCGCAACCCGGTGTGGCGGCATGCCGACGGTTCGTTCGCGGAGTGGTGACGATGGGCTCCCTGGACATCGTCACCGACCCGGCCCACGGTGGCCGTTGGACCTCGCTGCGCGCGGGCGGACGCGAGTGGCTGTGGCGAAGGGAGGGGGTCGGGCGCAAGCACGTGTCCCCCGGCGACGCGTTCGTGGACGCGGGCGGGCTGGAGGAGTGCGTGCCGACGGTCCGCGGCGCGCCGGACCACGGCGATGCCTGGTCACGGGCCTGGAGGAGCGACGGGGACGGGAGCGGGGGCGGTACGGAGAGCGTGGACTGTGAACGGTTCTCGCTCACCCGGACCGTCCAGGACGGTGCCCGGGTCGACTACGTCCTGACGGCCGATCCCGGTTTCCGGTTCGTGTGGGCCGCGCACGCACTGCTCGACCTCTCCGAGCGGGCGAGTGTGCAGCTGCCCGACGGAGCGGGCACCCGTCTGTACCCGTCGGCGAACGGGCCCTGGGTGAAAGGCAGTTGGCCTGCCCCACAGGGACGGCGCCTGGACTGCTTCGGCCCGGACGACGGCACCGCGGTCGGCGCGGTCGTCGACGCCTCCCGTGCCTGCGTCCACGACGACGAGGACCGGCTGTCGTTCGCCCTCGAAGCCGACGGGCAACCGCTGTCGATCGCCCTGTGGCGCAACCTCGGCGGCTTCCCCGCCACGGGCCCCTATCGGAGTACGGGCGTCGAGCCCATGCTCGGCCGAGTCTTCGACCTCGCCGAGGCGGGCCCCGGCGACGCGGCCCAGGTGACGGCATCCGGCGAGGTGCACTGGCGGCTCACGGTGACCGCGAACTGCAACTGCCGCTAAAACCCAGCGAATTGGAGCATGTGTTCATGGATCTGCGAGCGGCTCTGGCCGCCCACCGCCTCGTCGCCATCGTGCGCGGAGACGACCCCGCCGCCGCCCTGCGCACCGTACTGGCCCTCGCCGCCGAGGGCATCGAACTGATCGAGGTGTCGCTGACCGGCAAGGACGCCCTCACCGTCATCGAACAGGCCCGGCAGGCACTCGGCCCCGACCGCCCTCTCGGCGCCGGCACCGTCCTGACCGCCGAGGACGCCCGGGTCGCCCACCGGGCCGGCGCGGACTTCGCCGTCACGCCCGCGCTCGGCGAAGGCGTAGACGCCGCACGGGAGTTGGGCATGCCCGTCCTGGCGGGGGTCATGACACCGACCGAGATCGTGACCGCCCGTGGCCTCGGCGCCGCCGCGCTGAAGATCTTCCCCGCCGAGCAGGCCGGCGGGACCGCCTACCTCAAGGCGCTGCGCGGGCCCTTCCCGCACGAGCCGTTCGTGCCGGTGGGCGGCGTCGACGAGGCGGCAGCGCGCGGCTATCTGGCCGCCGGGGCCGTCGCGGTCGGCGTCGGCTCACCCCTCATCGGGGACGCGGCGGACGGCGGCAGCATCACCGACCTGCGCGAGCGCGCCCGCGCGTTCCGGGCCGTCGTGGGGGGGTTCGCGCGGTGAGCGAATCCATGCGTCCGGACCGGCAGAGGCCTGGGGAGGGCATGGGCCGGACCGGCACCGGGACGGTGCTCGTCGACGTTCTCGCGGGTTGGTTGCCCGCCGCACCAGCGGAGGAACCGGCCGGACTGCCTGTCCCTCTGTGCGCGGCGGCGCCGGTCGCCGACCGGACGGGCACCAACGCGCCGCTGGAACTGCCGAGTCGGGTCATCTGGCGGCTGCGTCATCATCGTGGCCGGTCGCGCAGTTGCCCGCGCCCCTTCGGGGCGCTCCCGGAGCGCAGACCGCCCGCGTCGGCGGCCGCCTGCCACCCGTCACCGGAGGTGGTGGTATGAGCGGCATGAACAGCATGTGGCGCCCCGACGAGGGGCCCGTGGTGTGTGTCGGCGAGACCATGGCGGCCCTTGCGCCCACCCCGCCCGACTCCCTCGACAGCACCGGGGAACTGCGGTTGTCCGTCGCCGGGGCGGAATCCAATGTGGCCATGTATCTGGCGGATCTGGGCCGTTCCGTCTGCTGGCTCTCGGCCGTCGGTGACGACGCTTTCGGGCGGAGGGTGTGCGCGGCCGTGGGTGCTGCGGGCGTCGACGTCACCGGCGTACGGACCGACCCCGAGCGGCCCACGGGACTGCTGGTGAAGGACCCGGGCCGCGACCGCACCCGTGTCCACTACTACCGGAGCGGTTCGGCGGCCTCGGCGCTCGGGCCCGACGTCCTGGACGACCCGAGGGTGCGGTCCGCGGCCCTCGTGCACCTCACCGGAGTGACCCCCGCGCTCTCCCCGTCCTGCCGGGACCTGGTGGAACGCGCGCTCGGCACACCGCGTGGCGAACGCCTGTACGCGATCAGCTTCGACGTCAACCACCGCCCCGCGCTGTGGCCGGACGGCACGGCCGCCACGGTGTTGCGCGAGCTGGCCGACCGAGCCGACATCGCCTTCGTGGGCCTCGACGAGGCGCAGGACCTGTGGGGCGCGGATCTCGAACCGGCCGACGTACGGCGGCTGTTGGGGCGTCCGCGCATCCTGGTGGTGAAGGACGGCGCTCGGGCCGCGCACGCCTTTGCCGAGGGTGGCGGTGGCGGCGGCGGTGGTGTGTGCACCGTGCCTGCCCTGCGTACGGAAGTCGTGGAGCCCGTCGGCGCGGGCGACGCCTTCGCCGCCGGTTTCCTCGCGGGGCTGCTGGACGGCCACGACATGCGGCGTGCCCTGCGCCTCGGCCACCTCACGGCCTCGTCCGCGCTCAAGGTGACCGGGGACCACGGCCCGTTGCCGGACACCGCCACGATCGCGCGGCTCCTCGACCTCACCGACGAGGACTGGTCGGCACCCGCCCGCACCGACCGCTGAACCTCAAGCAGGCTGCGGGGTCAGGCGTTTGTGGCCCTTGCGGTCGTAGTAGCGCGTCATCGCGAAGCCGAAGAGCAGGCCCGCGGCCGCACCGATCGCGATCATGATCCAGGAGTGGGTCAGGCCGGCGTCCCCGCGGGCGTCGAAGTAGAGGATGGCGCGGACGCCGTCGCTGAGCTGGCGCATCGGCTCGAAATTGGACAGGAAGCGGTAGAAGCCCGGGACCGCCTGGAGCGGCACGGTGGCGCCCGAGGACGGCAGGCCCAGGACGATGAACACGAACATGGAGACCAGCTGGCCGATCCCGCCGAAGGCCGCGTTGATGGCCTGCACACCCAGGCCGACGGCGAGGGTCGCGCAGTAGGAGTAGATCCACAGCAGCGGGATGTGAGTGGCGTCCATGCCCAGGATGGCGATGGTGGCGAGCATGACCAGGGACACGCTGACGACAGTGATGCCCGCGGTCATGGCCATCTTCAGCAGCAGGGTCTGCGTGCGGTTGATCGGCACGGTGGGGCGGCGCGTGTGCCAGGGGCCGATCTCGGTGTCGGCGTAGCCGAGGGCGGTGTCGACGCCGTTGCTGATGACGTTCCCGCCCATGAATCCGGCCAGCACGAGCAGCAACGTGTAGTAGAAGGCGCTCAGCCCGAGGCCACTGTGGCCGCCGATCGGATGGCCGACCTGGGTGACGACGTTGATCGGGTCGGCGAGCAGCAGCCTGGTCGTGGCGTTCGCCCGGGGCGCCGCGGCCGCGG
Organism: Streptomyces sp. NBC_00461; assembly: GCF_036013935.1. Taxonomy (NCBI): domain Bacteria; kingdom Bacillati; phylum Actinomycetota; class Actinomycetes; order Kitasatosporales; family Streptomycetaceae; genus Streptomyces; species Streptomyces sp. NBC_00461. The sequence goes on along the minus strand of NZ_CP107902.1, from coordinate 1,398,946 downwards.
AGAGCTGTTTGCCGATGGTTACCGAGGCCTGGTGCGCCGCTGCCGTGGTGATCTTGCTGGTGAGGGAGGAACCCAGGCTGCCCTTGCCGGGGTTGGTGAGCACCGTCAGCGTCGGCCGTGCGGTGGCGTCGGCGGTGGTGAGCGCGGTGATGGACGCGGTGAAGTCGGGCGGGATGACCAGGGCGCCGTAGACCCTGCCGGAGTCGAGCTGGTCCTGGGCCTGTGCGCGGCTGAGGGTGCGCCAGTCGGCCTGGTCACCGGCCTTGTCGGACGTGATGGCCGCGGCGAGCTGGGTGCCCGCGTTCTGCCGCTGCCCGGCCGGCGGCTTGCCGGTGTCGCCGTTGACCAGGGCGATCGGCAGATGGTGCAGGTTGCCCTGCGGGTTGACGATGCCGCCCATGTAGAGCAGGGCCAGCAACAGGGCGAGCAGTCCGGTCAGGACGGTGGGCACGAGCCACAGCTTGGGGCGGCCCAACAGTGAAACGGCACGGGCCTGGGGACTGGCGTCGGCCATGGTTCTCCGTAGGTTGGGGACGGGACGTCCGTCGCACGGCTCCTCTACGGATCCAGAGCCTACGGAGGACAGGCGGCCCGGGAGGCGAGGCCGCGCGCGACAGGCCGGAACTGTTCGGCGGCCGGTTCTCAGGCAACCCACAGGACCACTTGCACCTCATACCTGTTGACGTATCAACCGGACGACCCGTGAGGAGTGTTGGTGGACGGTACAGAGTCCGCGGCCACAGGCCCGGCCCGGGACGCGGAAAACCCCCGGCACGCGGTGTCCCGCCGAAGGTTCATGGTCTACTCGCTGGCCGCGTCCACCCTCACCATCGCGGCCCCGCTCGCCTGCGACACCTCCTCGGCCGAGGGTTCGGAGCCCCGACGCGGCCCCTCAGACGTGCTGGTGACCGGCGCCGACGACGAGATGCTCGTCCTGGAGGTCACCCCGGCCAACAAGGTCGTCGTACGGCTGCCGCGCGTCGAGGTCGGCCAGGGCATCACCACCGCCGTCGCGATGATGGTCGCCGAGGAGCTGGACGCCCGCCTCGCCGACGTCGACATCCCGCTCGCCGACGCACGGACCAAGGGCAACCAGAACACCGGCGGTTCGAACTCGGTCGGCTCGCTGTACGGCCCGGCCCGCCAACTCGCCGCCACCGCACGGGCCAGGCTCGTCACCGCCGCCGCGAAGCGCTGGCACCTGCCCGCCTGGAGCCTGCGCACCAGGGACACGATGGTGATCGCCCCGGACGGCCGCACCGCCACCTTCGGCTCCCTCAGCGCGAGCGCCGCCCGCATACGCCGTGCGGCCGTGTCCGCCAAGCCCAAGCCGGCGTCCCGGCACAAGGTGATCGGCCGGCCGACGAACCGTGTCGATGCCCGCGACATCGTCACCGGCAAAGCGAAGTACACCGGAGACCTGTCGGTGGCCGGGGCGAAGCCGACCGTGGTGGCACGGCCGCCGACGCTCGGCGGACGGATCGTCTCGGTCGACGACCGGGCGGCCCGCGCCCTTCCCGGCGTGCACGCCGTCGTCAGGGTCCCGGGCGGGGTCGCCGTGGTGGCCGAGAGCTTCCACCACGCCTTCCAGGCCAGGGACGCCCTGAAGATCAAGTGGGCGGCCGGCCCGCTGGCCGCCCTGTCCGACGCCGGCATCCGCGCCCGGCTGCGGGCCGCGGTCCCGCACCTCGGTACCCCGCCACGCGGAACGGCACAGGTCGAGGGCGAGTTCGAGTTCGCATTCGTCAGCCACGCGCCGATGGAGGTACTGACCGCGATCGCGGACGTGCAGGCGCACCGGGCCGAGATCTGGTTCTCCTCCCAGTCACCGATGGAGGCTCGCGACGACATCGCCGCCACGGTCGGACTGCCCGCGTCCGCGGTCAAGGTCCATGTCATCCGGGGCGGGGGATCCTTCGGGCGGCGGCTGAACCACGACGCCGCCATGGAGGCGGCCCTGATCTCGAAGGCGGCACACCGGCCGGTCAAGCTGATGTGGAGCCGGGGCGACGACATCCGGCACGGCAGGATGCGCCCCGCCGACCACCACAGGATCCGCGCCAGCCACGCCGACGGCAGAGTGGTGGCCTTCACCCATGCCACGGCCTCCGTGAACGAGTCCTACGGCAGACAGGCCACCGCGAGCCGGGCCGCCTTCCGTCGCCCGCTCGCCGCTCCGCTGCCCAGCGAGTCCGGCCTCTACAACTTCGGCCGCGTCTCCGGCGACTCTGGCGGCGTCGAACTCGCGATGCCGCTCGGCGCCTGGCGGTCGGTGGACTCCGGGACGGTACGGACCGCGCAGGAGATCATGGTCGACGAGGTGGCACGGAGCCTGGGCCGGGATCCGGTCGCCTTCCGCCGTACGACTCTGCGCAACAAGGCCGTCAAGGCCGTACTCGACAAGGTCGCCGCAGCCGGCGCCTGGGGGCGGACCATGCCGGCCGGGCACGGGCAGGGCGTCGCCGTCCACGAGGAGTACGGGTCCTGCGTCGCCTGCCTGGTCGAGATCGACGCCACCGACCCGAAGAAGCCCCGGGTGACCAAGGTGGTGATGGCGGCCGACGTCGGCACGGTGATCAACCCGCGCGGTCTGGAGGCCCAGCTCATGGGCACGGCGATCGACGGGATCTCCACGGTGCTGCAGGCAGGGCTGCACATCGACCGGGGTGCCGTGCGCGAGGGCAGCTTCGCCGACTTCCGGTGGGCCCGCCAGGGGCACGCCCCGCTGCACTTCGAGGCGCACATCATGCCGTCCAGGGGTGAGCCGGGCGGCGCCGGTGAACTCGGCGTGCCGGCCGCCTCCGGAGCCGTGGCCAACGCCTACGCACGGGCGACCGGCACCAGACCGCGTCGCTTCCCGCTCACGTTCTGACCCGCTGATGTTCTGACCCGCTCATGTCCTGTGACGTTCCGAGAAGGTACTGATGCCCTCCTACTCCTTCGTCCTCAACGGCGAACACGTCACCGTCGAGGCCCCGGCCGACATGCCGCTGCTGTGGGTGCTGCGCGACCTGCTGCACGTCACCGGTCCCAAGTACGGCTGCGGCGTCGGCGTCTGCCGCGCCTGCACCAGCCATCTCGACGGTGCGGAGATCCAGCCCTGTGTGGTGAAGGTCGCCGACTGCGCCGACCGCCAGGTCACCACCATCGAAGGGCTGGCCGACGGCGACACCCTGCACCCGGTGCAGCGGGCCTGGCTGGAGTGCGACGTCTCGCAGTGCGGCTTCTGCCAGCCCGGCCAGGTCATGGCCGCCGCCGCCCTGCTGAAGAAGACACCCCAGCCGTCCGACGAGGACATCGACGGCATCGAGAACGTGTGCCGCTGCGGCACCTACCCGCGCATCCGCGAGGCAATCAGAAAGGCGGCAACCGAGATCACATCTTGAACTGAGTGGCCCGGCTCACATGGCGTGACGTGGGCGTCCCCGACACCATGGGGACGTCATCGGCAGGCTGAAGGGAGCGGCGATGTTCCGCAAGGTGCTGGTCGCCAACCGTGGTGAGATCGCGATCAGGGCGTTTCGCGCCGGCTATGAGCTGGGCGCGAGGACCGTCGCCGTCTTCCCGCACGAGGACCGCAACTCGTTGCACCGGCTCAAGGCCGACGAGGCCTACGAGATCGGCCAGCCCGGGCATCCGGTGCGGGCGTACCTCTCCGTGGAGGAGATCGTCCGTGCCGCGCGGCAGGCGGGCGCGGACGCGGTGTACCCGGGCTACGGGTTCCTGTCCGAGAACCCCGAGCTGGCGAAGGCCTGCGAGGAGGCCGGCATCACGTTCGTCGGGCCGAGCGCGCAGACCCTCGAACTGACCGGCAACAAGGCCCGTGCCGTGGCCGCCGCCCGCGCGGCCGGTGTCCCGGTGCTCGGCTCCTCGGCCCCCTCCGACGACCTCGACGAACTCGTCCGCGCCGCCGAGGAGATCGGCTTCCCGCTGTTCGTGAAGGCGGTCGCCGGTGGCGGCGGGCGTGGGATGCGCCGCGTCGAGGACCCGGCCGCGCTGCGCGAGTCCATCGAGGCGGCGTCCCGCGAGGCCGCCTCCGCGTTCGGTGATTCCACCGTCTTCCTGGAGAAGGCCGTCGTCGACCCCCGCCACATCGAGGTGCAGATCCTCGCCGACGGCGAGGGCAACGTCATCCACCTCTTCGAGCGCGACTGCTCCCTCCAGCGCCGCCACCAGAAGGTCATCGAGCTGGCCCCCGCGCCCAACCTCGACCCGGCCCTACGGGACCGGATCTGCGCCGACGCCGTGCGCTTCGCCCGCGAGATCGGCTACCGCAACGCGGGCACCGTGGAGTTCCTCCTCGACCGCGACGGCAATCACGTCTTCATCGAGATGAACCCGCGCATCCAGGTCGAGCACACGGTGACCGAGGAGGTCACCGACGTCGACCTCGTCCAGGCCCAGTTGCGTATCGCCTCCGGCGAGAGTCTCGCCGACCTGGGGCTGTCCCAGGACACGGTCAAGCTGCACGGCGCGGCCCTTCAGTGCCGTATCACCACCGAGGACCCCGCCAACGGCTTCCGCCCGGACACCGGCCGCATCAGCGCCTACCGCTCGCCCGGTGGCTCGGGCATCCGCCTCGACGGCGGAACCACCCATGCCGGTACGGAGATCAGCGCCCACTTCGACTCCATGCTGGTCAAACTCACCTGCCGGGGCCGGGACTTCAAGGCCGCGATCGGCCGGGCCCGGCGTGCGGTGGCCGAGTTCCGCATCCGCGGCGTGGCCACCAACATCCCCTTCCTGCAGGCGGTGTTGGACGACCCCGACTTCCAGGCCGGCCGGATCACGACGTCGTTCATCGAGCAGCGCCCGCACCTGCTGACCTCCCGCTCCTCCGCCGACCGCGGCACCAAGCTGCTCACGTACCTCGCCGACGTGACGGTCAACAAGCCGCACGGCGAGCGGCCCGAACTGATCGAGCCCGGCACCAAGCTGCCCGCGCTGCCGGCGGGCGAGCCGCCCGCGGGCTCCCGGCAGAAGCTCGTCGAACTCGGCCCGGAGGGCTTCGCCCGCGCGCTGCGCGAGTCGCCGACCATCGGCGTCACCGACACCACCTTCCGCGACGCCCACCAGTCCCTGCTCGCCACCCGGGTACGCACCAAGGACCTCCTCGCGGTCGCCCCCGTGGTCGCCCGCACCCTGCCCGAGCTGCTGTCCCTGGAGTGTTGGGGCGGCGCGACGTACGACGTGGCGCTGCGCTTCCTGGCCGAGGACCCCTGGGAACGCCTGGCCGCCCTGCGCGAGGCCGTCCCCAACATCTGTCTGCAGATGCTGCTGCGCGGGCGCAACACCGTCGGCTACACCCCGTACCCGACCGAGGTGACCGACGCCTTCGTGCAGGAGGCCGCCGCCACCGGCATCGACATCTTCCGCATCTTCGACGCGCTCAACGACGTCGGCCAGATGCGGCCCGCCATCGAGGCCGTACGGGAGACGGGCACGGCGATCGCCGAGGTCGCCCTCTGCTACACCTCCGACCTGTCCGACCCGAACGAGCGCCTGTACACCCTCGACTACTACCTGCGCCTCGCCGAGCAGATCGTCGAGGCCGGCGCCCATGTCCTGGCGGTGAAGGACATGGCGGGCCTGCTGCGCGCCCCGGCCGCCGCCACGCTCGTCTCCGCGCTGCGCCGCGAGTTCGACCTGCCGGTGCACCTGCACACCCATGACACCGCGGGCGGCCAGCTCGCCACCTACCTCGCCGCGATCCAGGCCGGCGCGGACGCGGTGGACGGCGCGGTCGCCTCCATGGCCGGTACGACCTCGCAGCCGTCGCTGTCGGCGATCGTCGCCGCGACCGACCACTCCGAGCGGCCCACCGGCCTCGACCTCCAGGCCGTCGGCGACCTGGAGCCGTACTGGGAGAGCGTCCGCCGCATCTACGCTCCCTTCGAGGCGGGCCTCGCCTCCCCGACCGGGCGCGTCTACCACCACGAGATCCCCGGCGGCCAGCTCTCCAACCTGCGCACCCAGGCCGTCGCGCTCGGTCTCGGCGACCGCTTCGAGGACATCGAGGCGATGTACGCCGCCGCCGACCGGATGCTGGGCCGCCTGGTCAAGGTCACCCCCTCCTCCAAGGTGGTCGGCGACCTGGCTCTGCACCTGGTGGGCGCCGGGGTGGATCCGGCCGACTTCGAGGCGAGCCCGAACCGCTACGACATCCCCGACTCCGTCATCGGCTTCCTGCGAGGCGAGCTGGGCACCCCGCCCGGCGGCTGGCCGGAGCCCTTCCGCACCAAGGCACTCGAAGGCCGCGCCGAGCCCAGGCCCGTCCAGGAGCTGACGCCGGAGGACCGCACGGGCCTCGCGAAGGAACCCCGGACCACTCTCAACCGCCTGCTGTTCCCCGGCCCGACCCGCGACTTCGAGACACACCGCCAGGCCTACGGCGACACCAGCGTGCTGGACAGCAAGGACTTCTTCTACGGTCTGCGCCCGGGCAAGGAGTACGCCGTCGACCTCGACCCCGGCGTCCGGCTGCTGATCGAGCTGGAGGCCGTCGGTGAGGCCGACGAGCGCGGCCTGCGGACCGTGATGTCCACCCTGAACGGCCAGTTGAGGCCGATCCAGGTGCGCGACACCGCCGCCGCCTCCGACATCCCGGTCACCGAGAAGGCCGACCGCGCCAACCAGGGGCATGTCGCCGCGCCGTTCGCCGGTGTGGTCACCCTCGCGGTCGCCGAGGGCGACGAGGTGGATGCCGGCGCGACCGTGGCCACCATCGAGGCGATGAAGATGGAGGCCGCGATCACCGCCCCGAAGGCGGGCCGGGTGTCCCGGCTGGCCATCAACCGCATCCAGCAGGTGGAGGGCGGCGACCTGCTCGTCGAGATCGGCTGAGCCTGCGCCTGACGCGGACGTGAGGGACCCCGGTACGGACGAAATCCGTACCGGGGTCCCTCACGTGTCTCTCCGGCTGCTGCTCCCACCGGCCGGGCGGCACTTCCGAGACCTTGACCCCCGGTCGGCACTCCACGATGCTGTGTTGCGGCACATGAGATGTGTGCCGCATTGAGCAACTTCAGTCGAGGAGTGGCCATGACGCACCAGGTCCGTGGAGTCATCGCGCGGGGCAAGGGCGCCCCCGTCAGCCTGGAGACGATCATCGTGCCCGATCCCGGCCCGGGTGAGGCGCTGGTGAAGGTCGAGGCCTGCGGCGTCTGCCACACCGATCTGCACTACCGCGAGGGCGGCATCAACGACGACTTCCCGTTCCTGCTGGGGCATGAGGCGGCGGGTGTCGTGGAGTCGGTGGGCGAGGGTGTCACCGACGTGGCGCCAGGGGACTTCGTCATCCTCAACTGGCGTGCGGTGTGCGGGAATTGTCGCACCTGCCTGCGTGGACGCCCGTGGTACTGCTTCAACACCCACAACGCCAAGCAGAAGATGACGTTGCTGGACGGCACCGAGCTCTCCCCGGCGCTGGGCATCGGGGCGTTCGCGGAGAAGACGCTGGTCGCGGCCGGGCAGTGCACCAAGGTCGACCGGGCCGCGTCGGCGGCGGCGGCCGGTCTGCTGGGGTGCGGCGTGATGGCCGGCATCGGCGCGGCGATCAACACCGGCAACGTCGGGCGCGGTGACAGCGTCGCGGTGATCGGCTGCGGTGGTGTCGGGGATGCCGCGATCGTGGGGTCCGGCCTGGCCGGCGCCGCGAAGATCATCGCGGTGGACGTGGACGACCGCAAGCTCGCCACCGCGAGCAGGCTGGGTGCGACCCACACCGTCAACGCGCGCGAGGGCGACCCGGTCGAGGCGATCCGCGAGCTGACCGGTGGCTTCGGCGCGGACGTGGTGATCGAGGCGGTGGGCCGCCCGGAGACGTACCAGCAGGCCTTCTACGCCCGCGACCTTGCGGGCACGGTCGTGCTGGTCGGCGTGCCGACCCCGGAGATGAAGCTGGAGCTTCCGCTGCTGGACGTCTTCGGGCGGGGCGGATCGCTGAAGTCGTCCTGGTACGGCGACTGCCTGCCCTCCCGCGACTTCCCGATGCTCATCGACCTCTACCTCCAGGGTCGTCTGGACCTGGACGCATTCGTCACCGAGACCATCGCTCTGGACGAGGTCGAGAAGGCCTTCGAGCGGATGCACGGCGGGGATGTGCTGCGCTCGGTGGTGGTGCTGTGATGGCCGGGACCCGCATCGAACACCTCGTCACCTCGGGCACGTTCTCGCTGGACGGCGGCACCTGGGACGTCGACAACAACGTGTGGGTCATCGGCGACGACCACGAGGTGATCGTCGTCGACGCGGCGCACGACGCCGAGGCCATCGCCGAAGTGGTGGGCGGCCGACGGCTCAGGGCCATCGTGTGCACCCACGCCCACAACGACCACGTCGACGCCGCACCCGAACTGGCCGCCCGCACCGGCGCACCGATCCTGCTGCACCCCGACGACCTGCCGCTGTGGAAGCAGACCCACCCCGACCGGGACCCCGACGGCGAACTGGCCGACGGGCAGCTCCTGGCGGTGGCCGGCGTCGAGCTGACCGTGCTGCACACCCCCGGTCACGCCCCGGGCGCGGTCTGCCTGTACGTGCCGGGCCTCACGGCACTCTTCAGCGGTGACACGCTCTTCGCGGGCGGGCCAGGGGCGACGGGACGGTCGTACAGCGACTTCCCGACCATCGTGGAGTCGATCAGGGAGCGGCTGCTGACGCTGCCCGGCGACACCGTCGTCCATACCGGTCACGGCGGGACGACCACCGTCGCCGCCGAGGCCCCGCACCTGCAGGAGTGGATCGACCGCGGTTTCTGACCGCCCCCGGGTGACCTTTCCGTGGCGCCCGTTCCGCCTGTTTCCGCAGGTGGTTCGGGCGCTTCGGGCTGCCCGCGGGCCGAGCGGCCGACCCGCCCGAACCGGGCCTTTTGACGCCTTGACAACGGTTCGGAGCGGCCCTCAAACTGGCGTTGCGCTTACCGCAATCCGTTTCGCTATACGCACCGAGGTGTCATGATGATTCCCGCGTGCCGACTCGCGGATCTCCCGCGAGGTGAGGCCTTCCGGCTCGACATCGATCCGCCGGTCTCGGTGTTCCATACCGATGACGGCGAGGTCTTCGCCATCGACGACACGTGCACCCACCAGGACGCCTCGCTCGCCGACGGCTGGCTGGAGGGCTGCGAGGTCGAATGCCCGCTGCACGCCTCGAAGTTCGACCTGAGGACCGGTGCGGTGGACTCTCCGCCGGCCAAGCTTCCGGTCCGGACGCACGAGGTCGCGGTCGAGGACGGCATGATCTACGTCCGGGTGTCCACGGACGCCCCCAACCTGCCGCCCTGCGTCGCCGCCCGGCTCGCCGGGGGTCCCGCGTGAGGACCGTCGCCGTGGTCGGCGCGTCGCTGGCCGGTCTGTCGGCGGCGCGCTCACTGCGCAGGCAGGGCTACGACGGGCGGCTCGTCGTCATCGGCGACGAGCTCCACCGCCCGTACGACAGGCCGCCGTTGTCCAAGGAGTTCCTGGCCGGCACGATCGGCGAGGCGGAACTCGTGCTGGAGACGGACGACGAGGACCTGCGGGCGGAGTGGTTGCTCGGCGCCCGCGCCACCGGACTGGACCGGGCCCGTCGCGCGGTCCGGCTCTCCTCCGGTGGCGAGGTCCGCGCCGACGGCATCGTCATCGCCACCGGAGCCGCCGCGCGCGGTCTGCCGGGCGCCGAGGGCCTCGCCGGAGTGCACACCCTGCGCACCCTGGACGACGCCCGGGCCCTGCGGGACGAACTGGCCCGCGGCGGACGGCTGGTCGTGATCGGCGGCGGCTTCATCGGCGCCGAGGTCGCCTCCACCGCCTACGCTCTCGGACTCGACGTGACGGTGATCGAAGCGGCCCCGACGCCGCTCGCCGGACCGCTCGGCGAGACCATGGGCGCCGTCGTCTCCGGGCTCCACGCGGACCACGGCGTACGGCTGTTGTGCGGGGTCGGCGTCAAGGGGCTCGGCGGGGAGCGGGAGGTCGAGGCCGTTCTGCTGGAGGACGGTCGCAGTGTGCCCGCGGACATCGTCGTCGTCGGCGTCGGTGCGCGTCCGTGCGTCGAGTGGCTGGAAGATTCGGGCATCGTGCTCGACAACGGCGTGAAGTGCGGCGCTGACGGCCGTACCGGCCTGGCCGGCGTGGTCGCGGTCGGCGACTGCGCCAACTGGTACGACCCCCGCGCGGGTGCCCATCGCCGCGTGGAGCACTGGACCGGTGCCCGGGAGCGTCCCGACGCCGCCATCGCCACGCTGCTGGCCGGCGGCGCGGTGGAACCGGGTGTGCCCCGGCCCCCGTACTTCTGGTCGGACCAGTACGGCGTGAAGATCCAGTTCGCCGGGCACGCGGCCGGCGCGGACAGCGTGACCGTGGAGGAAGGCGCCGCGGACGACCGCGACGTCCTGGCCGTCTACCGGCGAGCCGGCACCCCGGTCGCCGTGCTCGGGATGAACCAGCCCCGGCTGTTCACGCGCTGGCGCAAGCAGCTCGCCGCCCTCTCTTGACACCACCCCGGCGGCATCCCATGCTGCCGTTGCACATGGCACGCAGCGTTGCTCAATACACAACACCGTCCGGAGTCGATCTTCCCGGCGCGTGAATGACCCCTCCATGACGTTTCCCGAGGAGTGCACCGTGACCTCGACCAGCCTGCCGGACAGCCTGATCGCCACCCTCCCCGGCTCCTCCTACACCGATCCCGGGATCTTCGCGCAGGAGCAGGAGCGCATCTTCGAGACCATGTGGTTCTGTGTCGCGCGCGCCTCCGAGCTCGCGAAGCCCGGCGCCTTCCGCACCGTCGACGTGGGCCGCGAGAGCATCATCGTCACCCGATCGCGTGACTCCTCGATCCGTGCGTACTTCAACGTCTGCCGGCATCGCGGTGCCAAGCTCTGCACCGAGGAGAGCGGCGAGGTCAAGCGGGCCTTCCAGTGCCCCTACCACGCCTGGACGTACGACCTGAACGGCAAGCTGGTCGCGGCGCCCAACCTCACCAAGATGCCCGACGTCGGCCGCACCGAGTACGGCCTGGTGAGCGTGGCCGTGCGCGAGTGGCTCGGCTATGTCTGGGTCTGCCTGGCGGAGAACCCGCCCTCCTTCGAGGACGAAATCATCGGCGAGGTCGTGGCCCGTCTCGGCGACGTCGAGTCGATCGAGCGCTACGGCATCGAGGACCTCTCCCTCGGCAGGCGGATCGTCTACGACGTCAGGGCGAACTGGAAGTTGATCATCGAGAACTTCATGGAGTGCTACCACTGCGCCACGATTCACCCCGAACTCACCGAGGTGCTCCCCGAGTTCGCCGACGGGTACGCGGCCCAGTACTACGTCGGGCACGGCGCCGAGTTCGGCGAGGAGGTCCGGGGCTTCACCGTCGACGGCTCCGAGGGCCTCGACCGCATCCCTGGTGTCGCCGAGGACCAGGACCGCCGCTACTACGCGATCACCGTCAGGCCGCAGGTGTTCGTCAACCTCGTCCCCGACCATGTGATCTTCCACCGGATGTACCCGGTGGCCGCCGACCGCACGATCGTCGAGTGCGACTGGCTCTACCTCCCGCACGTCGTCGACAGCGGCAAGGACGTAAGCCGGTCCGTGGAGCTCTTCGACCGGGTCAACCGCCAGGACTTCGACGCCTGTGAGCGCACGCAGCCCGGAATGAGCTCGCGTCTGTACGCCAAGGGCGGTGTGCTGGTACCCAGCGAGCACCACATAGGCGCCTTCCACGACTGGGTCAACGAGCGTCTGGGTGCTCCCCAGGGGTGACTCAGCCCAGGTAGCCCATCCGGTGGCTGATCTCCTCGGCACCCTTGATCAGCACCGGGGCGAGCTCACGCATCCGCTCCTGCGTGAACCGGTACGAGGGCCCGGACGCCGTGACCGCCGCGATGACCTCGCCGTCCGGGTCGAGGACGGGCGCGGCCATGGCGTGCAGGCCGATCTCCAGCTCCTCCTTGGTCCAGGCGTAGCCGGCCTCCCGCACCTCGGCGAGGTTCTTCTCCAGCTTCGTCTTCGAGGTGATGGTGTGCGGCGTGACCTTCTTCAGGCCGGCCTCGGACAGCAGCGTGGCGCGCTCCTTGGCCGGCAGGTACGCCAGCAGGACCTTGCCGCTCGACGTCGCGTGCAACGGGGTCAGCTGGCCGACCCAGTTGTGCGCGGTGACCGCTCCGGGGCCGCGCACCTGGTAGAGGTTGATCGCGTAGTGCTCCTGCAGCACCGCGATGTTGACCGTCTCGCCGATCTCCTCGGCGAGCCGCTCGCACACCGGGCGGCCCTGCTGGGTGATGTCGATACGACCCGTGACCGCGCCGGCCAGGCGGACGATGCCGAATCCCAGCCGGTACTTGCCACGCTCACCCGCCTGCTCCACCAGGCCGCGCGCCTCCAGGGCGCCGAGCAGGCGGAACGCGGTGGATTTGTGAACATCGATCTCGGCGGCCACCTCGCTGACACCCGCCTCCCCGCGCTGGGCGAGGATCTCGAGGACGCTGATGGCCCGGTCGACCGACTGCACTCCGCCGGCCTGCGAATTTGACGTTTCGGTATCCGTGCTGTGGTTGCTCACAACGAAACCATACGCGCAGTACGGCACAACGTGTTTATCGTCGCGACGCTGACCAGGTCGTTTCTCCTGGTAGAGGCTGATTCATCAGTGCCGGGGCTGAGCGGGTCGCGGGGCCCCTGTCCGCCTGACGGCGCGCGGCGAGGCGCCCAGTTCCTTGCGGCACGTCTTGTTGAAGGCCTGGAGGTCGGGGATGCCGACGGTTGCGGCGATCGCCGGGATGGCGAGCGTCGAGGCGATCAGGAGGTGCCGGGCGCGCTCGACGCGGCGGCGCCGGATGTAGCCGACGACCGTGAGCCCGGTGTCCTCGCGGAACAACCGCGTCAGATGGGTGTGCGAGATCCCGGCGGCGCGGGCGATGTCCGGGACGTTCAGCGGGTCGGCCAGGCGTTGTTCGATGTGGACCATGGCCGTGCGCAGGGCGGGGTGCCGGGACCCCTCGTGGTTCCCGGAGGCACCGGCCAGGCCGGTCGTGCGCCACAGCACCGTCCACAGTTCCGCGGCGGCCCGCGCCGGGGACTGCGGTCCGGCCGCGACCGTCTGGCGCAGCAGAGTGGTGAGCATCGCGGCGTCCGGGCCGGCGTCCTGCATGACCGGGACGCGGTGCCGCTCGCCCTCGCCCGGCAGCCGGAAGTGGGCGTACAGGTGTTGGCTGGGCGAGGTGTCGTAGTGGAAGTGCACTTCTGCGCCGGGCGGCACGAGGCTCACGTGCCCGGGGCGGATCGGATGCCGAAAGCCGCCGAACTCCAGGGTGCCCGAGTAGCCGTAGAGATGGAGCTGCCACAGCCGCGGCAGTCGGAACACGTCGTGCGGGCCGGCGTGTCCGTGGACGCCCACGCCCGAGTTCTCCACCTGCGGAGGCAGGTCGAGCGCCAGCTCCACCGTGTGCGTCATGGTGGAAAATTACCAGTGCTCGCTGATTACAGCCCACGACATCGGAAGCGTCTCTTCCTACGGTTGCCGTATGCCAACCACACAGCAACTGCTCAGCTCCGCACAGGTGGCGCGGTTCGTGGCACATGGTTTCCTGCGCCTCGACGGCATCGTGCCCCAGCACCTCAACGAGGAGGCGCTCGGCGTCTTCGCCGAGGGACTGCCCTCCGTGCCCTACGGCACCCCTGTGCCGAAGGCGTTCCCCGAGGGGTCCTTCGCCCGACGGCTCGTCGAACTCCCCGCCGTCGCAGGCGCGTTGGAGAGCCTGGTGGGCCCGGATCCGACCGTCGACCATCACTTCGTGCACACCCGCGCACCGCGCGAGGGCAGCGCGCAGCCGCTGCACGCCGACGCGATCATCGACCTGCGGCCCGACGCCTTCGACGTGCAGCTCATGTACTACCCGCAGGAGGTCACCGCGGACATGGGCGGCACGCTGGTCGTCCCGGGCAGTCATCTGCGCCGGATCAACGAGACCGACACCGGCCGCTACCAGAACCTGCGCGGCCAGACCCGGCTGACGTGCCCGGCCGGCACGGTCATGCTGCTCCACCACGGCATCTGGCACGGAGGACGGCGCAACGACAGCGACATCGTCCGCCACATGTACAAGATCCGCTTCAACCCGACCGTGCCGCAGGTGCGGCTCTGGGACACGGCGGACCTGCACGACCCGGCTGCGAGTGAGGAGTTGGCGCGCACCTTCCCCTGGTACGAAGGAGCCACCGGCCGGCTGGAGGTCCACAACAGGATCAAGCTCTGGCGCTCGCTGTCCGCCGACCCCGACTTCGACATCGAGTACTGGGCCACCCGAATCTCCAACCGACCCGCGCAGAGGAGCAAGGCGTGACCACTTCGAACACCGTGCGGCAGCAGGTCCTCGTCCTGTACCTGAACACGTCCGCCCTCGACTCCCCGGTCGTCGGATGGGCCCGTTACGACGGCACCGGCACCACCCGCCCCACCACCGGCGACAGCGATGAGCCGCCGTACGAGACGGGCGTCTCCGCGCTGGAGGACGGCTGGCGTCTCATCCAGGCCGCCCAGCTCATCCCGCCGTACCCGGGGGCGGAACACGAGACGTCGTTCCTCAAGCACGAGTTCTTCTTCGAGAAACTCGTGGGCGCCTGACCGCGACGCGCACCCCGACCGACCGGACGGAAGTGGGCAAGGCCACGGCACACGCCGTGGCCTTGTGCGTCTGCGCCCCGCAAGTTGCGTGGCTCGCAACCTAGTGCGCATAGCGCTACGGGTACTAGCATGCGTCGCGTATCTACGGCGCGAGCGAGACGAGGCACCATGGCTCCCCTGCAATACGACTTCGTCATCGTCGGCGGCGGTTCGGCCGGCAGTGCGCTGGCGAACAGGCTCTCGGCGGACCCGGCCAACCGGGTGCTGGTCCTGGAGGCAGGCCGGTCCGACTACCCGTGGGACGTCTTCATCCACATGCCCGCGGCGCTGACGTATCCCATCGGCAGCCGGTTCTACGACTGGAAGTACGAGTCCGAGCCCGAGCCCCACATGGGCGGCCGGCGCGTCTATCACGCCCGCGGGAAGGTGCTGGGCGGCTCCAGCAGCATCAACGGCATGATCTTCCAGCGCGGCAACCCCATGGACTACGAGCGCTGGGCCGCCGACGCCGGCATGGAGACCTGGGACTACGCGCACTGTCTGCCCTACTTCCGCCGCATGGAGAACTGTCTCGCGGCCGACCCGGACGACGAGTTCCGCGGCCACGACGGCCCCCTCGTCCTCGAACGCGGCCCGGCCACCAACCCGCTCTTCGGCGCCTTCCTCAAGGCCACCGAGGAAGCGGGTTACGCGCCGACGGACGACGTCAACGGCTACCGCCAGGAGGGCTTCGCCCAGTTCGACCGCAACGTCCACCGCGGACGCCGGCTGTCGGCCTCGAAGGCCTACCTCAAGGCGGCGAAGAAGCGTCCCAACCTCACGGTCAGGACCCGCGCCCTCGTCACCCGCGTCCTCTTCGAGGGCAAGCGTGCCGTCGGCGTCGAGTACCGGCGCGGCAGGGGCGCGCTCCAGCAGGTCCGCGCCAAGGAGGTCATCCTCTGCGGCGGCGCGATCAACTCCCCGCAGCTGCTGCAGCTCTCCGGCGTCGGCAACGCCGAGGAGCTGCGCGCCCTCGGCATCGACGTCGTCCACGACCTGCCGGGCGTCGGCGAGAACATGCAGGACCACCTGGAGGTGTACATCCAGTACGCCTGCAAGCAGCCCGTCTCCATGCAGCCGTATCTGGCGAAGTGGCGGGCGCCCTTCATCGGCCTGCAGTGGCTGTTCAGAAAGGGCCCGGCGGCGACCAACCACTTCGAGGCCGGCGGGTTCGCCCGCAGCAACGAGGACGTCGACTACCCCAACCTGATGTTCCACTTCCTGCCGATCGCGGTCCGCTACGACGGCTCCGTGCCGGCCGGCGGCCACGGCTACCAGGTCCACGTCGGGCCCATGTACTCCGACGCCATCGGCTCGGTGAAGATCAAGAGCAAGGACCCGAACGAGCACCCGGCGCTGCGCTTCAACTACCTCTCCACCGAGCAGGACCGCCGCGAGTGGGTCGAGGCCGTCCGCGTCGCGCGCAGGCTCCTGAACCAGCCCGCGCTCGCCCCCTACAACGACGGCGAGGTCTCGCCCGGCCCGTCCGTGGAGACCGACGAGGAGATCCTCGCCTGGGTCGCCAAGGACGGCGAGACCGCCCTGCACCCGTCCTGCACCTGCAAGATGGGCACCGACGAGATGGCTGTCGTCGACCCGGCCAGCATGCGCGTGCACGGCGTGGAAGGCCTGCGCGTGGTCGACGCGTCCGTGATGCCCTACGTCACCAACGGCAACATCTACGCACCGGTGATGATGATCGCCGAGAAGGCCGCCGACCTGATCCTCGGCAAGGAGCCGCTGCCCGCCTCCAAGGCCGCGTACTACCGCCACCGTGACGCCCAGAAGCAGACCGGGTAGAGCGTGGCGACCGAAGGACTCAGGGCGCTGCTCGACAGCGTCCGCTACGAAGTGCTCCCCTCGAAGGCGACCGAGGACAAGGTCCTCGCCCATGTCCCGCACGACGTCCCGGTCACCGTCACGGCGTCGCCGGTCAAGGGCCTGGAACCGACCCTCGACCTCACCACCCGGCTCGCGGCGCGCGGTTACCGCGTCGTCCCGCACGTGCCCGCGCGGCTGCTGCGCGACGACGCACACCTGAAGGACGTCGTCGACCGGCTTCTTGAGGTGGGCGTGGACGACGTCTTCGTCCCGGCGGGCGACGCGGATCCGCCGGCCGGGGTCTACGACGGCGCTCTGCCGGTGCTGCGCAGACTGAGCGAAATGGGCAGTCCGTTCGGCCGCGTCGGCATCACCGGCTATCCCGAGAGCCATCCCCTCCTCCACGACGACGTCACCGTCCAGGCGATGTGGGACAAGCGCGAGCACGCCGCGTACATCGTGAGCAACCTCTGCTTCGACGCGCGCGTGCTGGGGGAGTGGCTCGCTCGTATACGACGCCGGCACGTCACCCTGCCCGTGTACCTGGGTGTCGCGGGCCCCGTGCAACGGGCGAAACTGCTCGCGATGGCGACGAAGATCGGCGTGGGGGAGTCCACGCGCTTCCTGGCCAGGCACCCGTCGTGGTTCCTGCGGTTCGCGGCGCCCGGCGGCTACTCGCCCCACAAGCTCCTGGCCCGTACGGAAGCGGCGCTCACCGCGCCGTCGGCGGGGGTGGCCGGCCTGCACCTGTTCACGTTCAACCAGATCGCCGAGACCGAACGGTGGAGGCGGGCGCTGCTGGACCGGCTGAGCGGCTGAGCGGCTGACCGGCTGCGGGACCGAGCGCCTGCGGGGCCGAGCGGCTGAAGGCCGTATACGACATCGGTGGGCGGGCCGGAGATCCGGGCCGCCCACCGATGCCGTGCCGTTCAGCGGAAGACCACCGTACGGTTGCCCTCCACCATCACCCGGCTCTCGCTGTGCCACTTCACCGCGTGGGCCAGCACCTGCGCCTCCACGTCCCGGCCGACCGTGACCAGTTCACCCGGGTCGAGCGAGTGGTCGACGCGGACCACGTCCTGCTCGATGATCTGGCCCTCGTCCAGGTCAGGCGTCACATAGTGCGCCGTCGCCCCGACGAGCTTCACCCCGCGGGCGTAGGCCTGGTCGTACGGGCGGGCGCCCTTGAAGCTGGGCAGGAAGGAGTGGTGGATGTTGATGGCACGGCCTTCGAGCTGCTTGCACAGGTCGTCGGAGAGGATCTGCATGTAGCGGGCAAGGACCACCAGGTCGACGTCCAGTTCCTGTACCAGCTCCAGCAGCCGCGCCTCGGCCTCGGCCTTGGTGTCCCTGGTGACCGGGACGTGGTGGAAGGGGATGCCGTAGGTGTCCGCCAGGCTCTCGAAGTCCCGGTGGTTGGAGACGATCGCCGGGATCTCGATGTTGAGGGCGCCGGTGCGCCGGCGGAAGAGCAGGTCGTTGAGGCAATGGCCGAACTTGGACACCATGATCAGCGTCCGGGTCGGGGTCGAGGCGTCCCGCAGGCTCCAGGAGATCCGGTAGGCCTCGGCGACGGGGCCGAACCGGTAACGCAGTGTTTGCAGACCGGCGTTCGGATCGGAAACCTCGAAATGGACCCTCATGAAGAAACGGTCCTGAAGACGATCGTCGAACTGCTGGCTTTCGAGGATGTTGCCGGAGTTCCTGACGAGAAAGCCGCTCACGGCATGGACCAGTCCCGCACTGTCGGGACAGGAGAGAGTGAGGACGTACTCGCGGCCGGGTTGCGATCGAGGGGACTTGGGGGACACGTCGGCCTCCGTCGGTGCGTATTGCACAACAAGGTGAGCGATACGCAACATGGTCCGCTCGGCGCCCGCTTGCGGTCAAGGGGGGCCGGGCAACAGGTCGCACAGTCAAATCGTCATACGCCAACTACTTGACGTGTGTCTGGACATTCGCCAGGGTGTTCCACCACAAGCAATTGGATGCACGATGCGCAACGAATTCTGTTGAAAGGCTTGGCTCGTGGCAGACCTGTATGTTGGCGGAGAATGGCGGGAGCCGGTGGCCGGCGGTCACCGTGAGATCCGCTGTCCCGCTGACGGCGCCCTCGTGGCGACCGTGGCGGAGGGCACGCGCCCCGACACGGAGGCGGCGATCGCCGCGGCCCGCCGAGCCTTCGACGAGGGACCCTGGCCCCGCACCCCCGAGCGTGAGCGCGGCGCCCTGCTGCTGCGCACCGCCGACATCCTGGAGCGCGACGCCAAGGAGTTCGCGCGCGCCGAATCGCTGGACACCGGAAAGCGACTGGTGGAGAGCGAGTACGACATCGCCGATGTCGTCTCCTGCTTCCGCTACTACGGCGGGATCGGCGGCACCGACGCCGGCCGGGTGATCGACACCGGCCGCGACGACGCCGTCAGCCGCGTCGTGTACGAGCCGATCGGCGTGTGCGGACTGATCACCCCCTGGAACTACCCGCTGCTGCAGGCCAGCTGGAAGGTCGCCCCGGCTCTCCTCGCCGGCAACACCATCGTCCTCAAGCCCAGCGAGCTCACGCCCTCCACCTCGATCCTGCTGATGAAGGCACTGGAGGAGGCCGGGCTCCCGGCCGGCGCCGCCAACCTGGTCCTGGGTACCGGGCCGGAGGTGGGCGCCCCGCTCTCCGAGGACCCGGCCGTCGACATGGTCTCCTTCACCGGAGGCCTGGAGACCGGCAAACGCATCATGGCCACCGCGGCCGCCACCGTGAAGAAGGTGGCCCTGGAACTCGGCGGCAAGAACCCCAACGTCGTCTTCGCCGACGCCGACTTCGAGACGGCCGTGGACTTCGCGCTCACGGCCGTCTTCCTGCACTCCGGGCAGGTCTGCTCGGCGGGTGCCCGGCTGATCGTCGAGGACTCGCTGCACGACCGCCTTGTCGACGAGGTCGTCCGCCGCGCCCGGCAGATCCGGCTCGGCGGGCCCTTCGACCCCGAGGCCGAGACCGGAGCGCTGATCTCCGCCCAGCACCTGGCGAAGGTCGAGGCGTATGTCGCGGCCGGGCTCGCCGAGGGCGCCGTGCTGCGCTGCGGCGGGCAGCGGCCCGACGACCCCGCCCTCGCGAACGGCCACTACTACCCGCCGACCGTCCTCGACGAGTGCACCCAGGACATGCGGGTGGTGCACGAGGAGTCCTTCGGGCCCGTGCTGACCATCGAACGCTTCACCGACGAGGACGACGCCGTACGCATCGCCAACGACACCGAGTACGGACTCGCCGGTGCCGTCTGGACGCAGGACGCCGGCAAGGCCCAGCGGGTCGCCCGGCGGCTGCGCCACGGCACGGTGTGGATCAACGACTACCACCCCTATGTGCCCCAGGCGGAATGGGGTGGCTTCGGACACTCGGGCGTGGGCCGGGAACTGGGACCGTCCGGCCTGGACGAGTACCGGGAGCCCAAGCACATCTGGCAGAACATCCAACCCCGGCCGCAGCGCTGGTTCCGCGGCTGAACGCCGAAAAGAGGTCGATCGTGACCCCAACACAGACCGAGGTGGCGCAACGGCGCGGCACGCCCAAGGACTCGGAGGGGACTCCGGTCATATCCGTGCGCAGGCTGTGGAAGGTGTTCGGGCCGAAGGCCGACCGGGTGCCGGAGTCCGAGGAGCTGTGCGGGCTTTCCCGCCGCGAGCTCATGGACCGCACGGGATGTACCGCCGCCGTGCGCGACGTCAGCTTCGACGTCTCGCCCGGCGAGGTCTTCGTCGTCATGGGCCTGTCCGGCTCAGGCAAGTCCACGCTGGTGCGATGTCTGACCCGGCTGATCGAACCCACGGCGGGCGAGATCGTCTTCGAGGGCCAGGACATCCGCGGCGTGGACGACAAGACCCTGCGTGAGCTGCGCCGCCGCAAGTTCTCCATGGTCTTCCAGCACTTCGGGCTGCTGCCCCACCGCCGGGTCGTCGACAACGTCGGCTTCGGCCTGGAGATCCGCGGCATGAGCAGGGCCGAACGCACCAGGCGGGCCCTGGAGGTCGTCGAACTGGTCGGTCTCTCCGGCTACGAGAACTCCTACCCCGACCAGCTCTCCGGCGGTATGCAGCAACGCGTGGGTCTCGCACGGGCGTTGGCCGGAGACCCGGACGTCCTCTTCTTCGACGAGCCGTTCTCCGCGCTCGACCCGCTGATCCGCCGGGACATGCAGAACGAGGTCATCCGGCTGCACCACGAGGTCGGCAAGACGATGGTGTTCATCACCCACGACCTCTCCGAGGCGCTCAAGCTGGGCGACCGCATCCTCATCATGCGCGACGGCAAGATGGTCCAGTGCGGCACCGGCGACGAGCTCGTGGGCGCGCCCGCCGACGACTACGTACGCGAGTTCGTGAAGGACGTGCCGCGGGGCGACGTGCTCACCCTGCGGTGGATCATGCGCGAGCTGGAGGACGGCGACGAGCTGGACGGCCCCGAGCTGGGCCCGGACGTCGTGGTGAAGGAGGCCACCCGGGCCGTCCTGGCAGCCGACAAGCCGGTCAAGGTCGTCGAGAACGGCAAGCTGCTCGGCATCGTCGGCGACGAGGAGATCCTCGCGGTGGTCGCCGGGGAAGGCGGCGCGTGATGACCGTCGCCATGGAGAAACCCGAGAAGACGGAGGCCGTCGAACCGGCCGCGCCCGCCAGGGCCGCCCGCAAGGTCAGCCGGCCCATGGTGATCGGCGCGATCCTCGTCGTGTGGCTGGTGCTGTTCGCCGTCCTGCGCGGCCGGCAGACCCTGTCCCTGGCGGTGGCCGATCTGACCGACCTGCACCGGTGGATCAACGACTTCAACGACTCCATCGGGGCCAACCGCAACTCCAACCCGCTCTTCCTGTACTTCTTCAACGAGATCCGGCTGGTCATCGACAACCTGGTGACCTTCGTCCAGCACCTGATCTCGCAGCCGTCCGGCGCCCGCCCTGTCCCGGAGATCGGCTGGCTCGGAGTCGTGGGCCTCGCCGGATTCGTGTCCTGGGCCGTGGGCAACTGGAAGGTCGCCCTGCTGGCCGTGGCCGGCTTCACCTTCTTCGGGCTGCAGGGCCTGTGGCAGGAGAGCATGGACACCCTGGCGCTCATCCTGTGCGCGGTGTTCGTGGCGCTGCTGTTCGCGATCCCGCTCGGGGTGTGGGCCGGTCTCTCGGACCGGTTCAACCGGTTCATGACGCCCTTCCTGGACTTCATGCAGACGATGCCGACGTTCGTCTACCTGGCGCCGCTGACCCTGTTCTTCCTCATCGGCGGTGCCTCCGCCACGATCGCCACCGTGATCTACGCGGCCCCACCGACGATCCGCATCACCGCGCACGCCATCCGCAACGTGTCGAAGACGACGGTCGAGGCGGCCGACTCCCTGGGCGCCACCCGACGCCAGTCGTTGCTCAAGGTCCTGCTGCCGATGTCCAAGCGGACCGTGGTCATGGGCGTCAACCAGACCATCATGGCCGCCCTGGCCATGGTGACCATCGCGGCCCTGATCAACGCACCGGGCCTCGGCGTGAACGTCCTGCAGGCACTGCAGTCGCTCGACGTCGGCACCGCCTTCAACGCCGGCCTCGCCATCGTGATCATGGCGATCGTCCTGGACCGGGTCACCACCGCGGCCAGCGCGCGCGAGGAGCACGCACGCAACTCCAAGAACCGCTTCGAGAGGTGGCGGCGGCCGCTGCTCGGCACCGGCGCCGTGGTCACGGCGGTCCTGATCTACCTGTCGCACACCTACCTCTGGGCGGCCGACTTCCCCGGTGACGGCGCCGTCGGGAGTCATATCGCGAGCGCGACGGACACCGCGGCCAACTGGGTGCAGGACAACCTGTCGGGCCTGACCAACGCCTTCCGCGACACCATCACCAACGGCCTGCTCAACCCGTTCCAGACACTGCTCACCGACTCCCCGTGGTGGCTCGTCGGCGCGGTGCTGGTCGCGCTCGCCGTGGTCCTCGGCGGCTGGAGGTCCGGAGTCACCACGGCCGTGTGCGTGGGCCTGCTGGTCGCCACCGGTGTGTGGTCGGACGCCATGACGACGATGGCCTCGACGCTCGTCGCGACGGTGCTCGTGATGATCCTCGGCATCGTCTTCGGGGTGTGGATGGGCCGCAGCATGATGGCCGACCGCATGATCCGGCCCACATTGGACGCGGCCCAGGTCATGCCGCCGTTCGTCTATCTCGTGCCGTTCCTCGCGCTGTTCGGCGCCACCCGCTTCACGGCCATCGTCGCCGCGATCGTCTACGGGGCGCCCGTCGCCATGAAGATCATCGCCGACGGGATCCGGGCGGTGCCCGAGACCACCGTGGAGGCGGCGACCTCCGCCGGGTGCAACACCTGGCAGATCATCACCAAGGTTCAACTGCCGATGTCACGCAGCGCCCTGACGCTTGCGACCAACCAGGGCCTGATCTACGTGCTGTCGATGGTTGTTGTGGGCGGCCTGGTAGGTGCGGGCGCCCTCGGCTACGACGTCGTGGCCGGATTCTCACGGGGGGAGCTGTACGGGAAGGGGCTTGCCGCGGGTCTGGCCATCGTCCTTCTCGGAGTCATGTTCGACCGGATCACTCAGGCCGCGGCGCGCCGCGCCACCGCTTAAGGAGCACGACACCATGGCAAGACACTGGCGAGCCGGCGCGGCCGGCCTGGCCGTCCTCGGCCTCACCCTCACCGCGTGCGGCGGGGCGAAGGTCGGAGACAGCTCCTCCGCGGGCTCGGGAAGCTCGGGCAGGTGCGGCACCTTCAACCTGGCCGTCAACCCGTGGGTGGGCTACGAGGCGGACGCGGCGGTCGTCGCGTACGTCGCGCAGCACAACCTCGGCTGCACGGTCAACAAGAAGAACCTGAAGGAAGAGATCGCCTGGCAGGGCTTCGGCACCGGCGAGGTCGACGCGGTCCTGGAGAACTGGGGCCACGCCGACCTGGTGAAGAAGTACATCGACCAGCAGAAGACCGCCGTGGACGCCGGCCAGACCGGCAACAAGGGCATCATCGGCTGGTACGTGCCGCCGTGGCTGGCCAAGGCGCACCCCGACATCCTCGACTCGAAGAACCTCGACAAGTACGCGTCGAAGTTCAAGACGTCCGAGTCGGGCGGCAAGGGCCAGCTCCTCGACGGTGACCCGTCGTACGTCACGAACGACGCGGCGCTGGTCAAGAACCTGAACCTGGACTTCAAGGTGGTGTACGCGGGCAGTGAGGCCGCGCTCATCACCGCCTTCCGGGACGCCGAGAAGAACAAGAAGTGGGTGATCGGCTACTTCTACGAGCCGCAGTGGTTCCTGTCCGAGGTCCCGCTGAAGAAGGTCAGCCTGCCCCCATACAAGACGGGCTGTGACGCCGACGCGGCGAAGGTCGCCTGCGACTACCCGGTCTACAACCTGAACAAGATCGTCAGCACGAAGTTCGCCAAGTCGGGCAGCCCCGCCTACAACCTGGTGAAGAATTTCAACTGGACGAACGACGACCAGAACGAGGTCGCCAAGTACATCGCCCAGGACAAGCTGTCCGACGAGGCGGCGGCGAAGAAGTGGGTCGAGGCCAACAAGGACAAGGTGGACGCCTGGATCAAGTAGTCCCGGGCGGAAACGGGCCCGGTCGGGCCCGGGTGGAAACGCCGGTCGAACATGCCCGGCGGGCGGTGCGTAGCCGTACGCACCGCCCGCCGGGCATTGCCGTGTTCCGGCCCGTGTTCGGCCCGTGTTCGGCCTGTGCACCGGTCTGTGTTCCGGGCCGTTTTCCGACATCACGGACCCCTTGACACCCCCTCCCCGCGACAGGCACATTGAGTTGCGCAACCTGAACCATGTTGCGCAGACAGCAACTCTAGGGTTTTGATTTCGGAGGTGCGGCGATGGCGGGACCCCGAGTGGTGATCATCGGAGCGGGCGTCGTGGGAGCGGCGCTCGCGGACGAGATCTCCGCGCGAGGCTGGACCGAAGTGACCGTGGTCGACCAGGGCCCGCTGCCCGCCACGGGAGGCTCCAGTTCGCACGCCCCGGGCCTGGTCTTCCAGACCAACTCCTCCAAGACGATGACCGAACTGGCCCGCTACACCGTCGAGAAGCTCTGCTCCCTCGACGTCGACGGCAAGCCCTGCTTCCTGCAGGTCGGCGGCCTCGAAGTGGCGACCACCCCCGAGCGCCTCGCGGAACTGCGGCGCCGCCACGGCTGGATCACCGCCTGGGGCATCGAAGCCCGCCTGCTGACCACCGACGAGTGCGTCGAGCAGCACCCCCTGGTCAACCGGGACCGGGTCCTCGGCGGCCTCCTGATCCCGACCGACGGCCTCGCCAAGGCCGTCCTCGCCGTCGAGGCGCAGATCCGCCGGGCCACCGATCGCGGCGTCCGCGTCCTGCCCCGCCACGAGGTCCTCGACGTGCTGAAGGCCGACGGCGAGGTGACCGGAGTCCTCACCGACCAGGGCGAGATCCCCGCCGACATCGTCGTGTGCTGCGCCGGCATCTGGGGCCCGAAGATCGCCCGCATGGCCGGCATGAACCTCCCGCTGACCCCGCTCGCCCACCAACTCGCCTGGACCGGCCCGGTTCCGGCGCTCGCGGGGCGGACCGAGGAGGCGGTGCGCCCGATCCTGCGCCACCAGGACGCCGACCTCTACTACCGCGACCGCTTCGACGGCATCGGCATCGGCTACTACGGCCACCGCCCGATGCCCACCACCGCCGACGAGATCCTCTCCGTCGACGAGGCCGACGCCATGCCGTCCGTCCTGAAGTTCACCGAGGACGACTTCGCCCCCGCCTGGACCGAGACGCAGTCCCTGCTCCCCGCGACGCAGGAGGCCAAGGTCGAGGAGGGCATCAACGGCCTGTTCTCCTTCACCACCGACAACTTCCCGCTGCTCGGCGAGTCCCCGGACGTCAAGGGCTTCTGGGTCGCCGAGGCGGTCTGGGTCACGCACTCCGCGGGCGTCGGGCGGGCCATGGCCGAATGGCTGGTCGACGGCCACTGCTCGTCCTTCGACCTGCACGAGTGCGACGTCAACCGCTTCGAGCCGCACCAGCTCTCCCCGGAGTACGTCCTGGCCCGCGACTGCCAGAACTTCGTGGAGGTCTACGACATCCTCCACCCCCTCCAGCCGTCCGGGAAGCCGCGCCCGATCCGCACCAGCCCCTTCCACACCCGCCAGCAGGAGCAGGGCGCCTTCTTCCTGGAGGCGAACGGCTGGGAGCGCCCGCAGTGGTACGAGGCCAACGCGGGCCTGGTGGAGGGCCGTTCCATCCCCACCCCGAACGACTGGGCGGCGCAGTACTGGTCGCCCATCGTCGGGGCCGAGGCCCAGGTCACCCGCGAGACCGTCGCGATGTACGACATGACGGCCCTCAAGCGCCTGGAGGTGACCGGCCCGGGTGCCGCCGCCTTCCTGGAGCGGCTGGTCACCGGCAAGGTCGCCAAGTCGGTCGGGTCGGTGACGTACACCCTGCTCCTCGACCACGACGGCGGCATCCGCAGCGACATCACCGTGGCCCGCCTGGCCCGCGACCTCTTCCAGGTCGGCGCCAACGGCAACCTCGACCTCGACTGGTTCACCCGCCACCTCCCCGCCGACGGCACGGTCCAGGTCCGCGACATCACGCCCGGTACCTGCTGCGTCGGCCTGTGGGGTCCGCTGGCCCGCAAGGTCCTGCAGCCCCTGACGGACGAGGACTTCTCCGGTGCCGGCCTGAAGTACTTCCGCGCCAAGCGCGCCTACATCGGCTCGGTCCCCGTCACCGCCATGCGCCTGTCGTACGTGGGGGAGCTCGGCTGGGAGCTCTACACCACCGCCGACCAGGGCCAGAAGCTGTGGGACACCCTGTGGGAGGCGGCGAGGCCCCTCGGCGGCATCGTCGCAGGGCGCGGCGCCTTCAACAGCCTCCGCCTGGAGAAGGGTTACCGCTCCTTCGGCACCGACATGACGTACGAGCACGACCCGTACGAGGCCGGTGTCGGCTTCGCCGTCAAGCTCGACAAGGACGACTTCATCGGCAAGGCGGCGCTGGAGCGGCGCAAGGCGGACGTACGGCGGAAGCTGACCTGCCTCACCATCGGCGATCCACGGTCGGTCGTCATGGGCAAGGAGCCGGTGTACGACGGTGACCGCGCCGTCGGCTACGTCACCAGCGCGGCGTACGGCTACACGATCGGCAAGGGGATCGCCTATGCGTGGCTGCCGAGTGAACTCGCCGCTCCTGGAACGACGTTGCACGTCGGCTATTTCGACGAGCGGGTCGAGGCGGTCGTGGCCGAGGAGCCGTTGTTCGACCCGACGATGTCCCGTCTTCGCGGGTGAGGGATCGACGCTCGCCAACCGTCGTCGAGGCCGTTGAGAGGAACGCGAACGCCGTATGAACACACTGAACACCCCGCTGGCCGAGCTGGACCCCGAGGTCCACGCGGCCCTGCGCGCCGAACTGCACCGCCAGCAGTCCACCCTGGAGATGATCGCCTCCGAGAACTTCGCACCGGCCGCCGTGATGGAGGCCCAGGGCTCGGTCGCGACCAACAAGTACGCCGAGGGCTACCCCGGCCGCCGCTACTACGGCGGCTGCGAACACGTCGACGTCACCGAGCGGTTGGCCATCGAGCGGGTCAAGTCCCTCTTCGGTGCGGGCTTCGCCAACGTGCAGCCGCACTCCGGCGCCCAGGCCAACACCGCCGTCTTCTTCGCGCTGCTCCAGCCCGGCGACACCGTCCTCGGCCTCGACCTCGCGCACGGCGGCCACCTCACCCACGGCATGCGCCTCAACTACAGCGGCAAGATGCTCAACGTGGTGCCGTACCACGTGGACGAGGCGGACAACCTCGTCGACATGGACGAGGTCGAGCGGCTCGCCAAGGAACACCGCCCGAAGATGATCATCGCGGGCTGGTCGGCGTATCCGAGGCAGCTGGACTTCGCGGCCTTCCGGCGGATCGCCGACGAGGTGGGCGCACTGCTGATGGTCGACATGGCGCACTTCGCGGGCCTCGTCGCGGCCGGGCTGCACCCCAACCCCGTACCCCATGCCCATGTCACCACCACGACGACGCACAAGACGCTCGGCGGTCCGCGCGGCGGAGTCATCCTCACCAACGAGGCCGACCTGGCGAAAAAGATCAACTCGGCGGTGTTCCCCGGCATGCAGGGCGGCCCGCTGGAGCACGTCATCGCCGCGAAGGCGGTCTCCTTCAAGGTCGCCGCGTCACCGGAGTTCACCGAACGCCAGGCCCGTACGCTGGCCGGCGCCCGCATCCTGGCCGAGCGCCTGACGCAACCGGACGCGGCGACGGCCGGGGTGAAGGTCCTGACCGGTGGCACGGACGTGCACCTCGTCCTGGTCGACCTCCGTGACTCGGCACTCGACGGCCGCCAGGCCGAGGACCTGCTCCACGAGATCGGCATCACCGTCAACCGCAACGCCGTGCCCTTCGACCCGCGCCCGCCCATGGTCACCTCGGGCCTGCGCATCGGCACCCCGGCGCTCGCGACCCGCGGCTTCACCGAGGAGGACTTCACGGTGGTCGCCGACGTGATCGCGCTCGCCCTCCAGCCGGAGCCGGACACCACCGCCCTGCGCACCCGCACCCAGGCGCTGGCGGCCAAGCACCCGCTCTACCCGCACCTGTCCGATCCGTCCACACGCGGAGACGTCCGATGAGCCCCCGCACCCCCGGCGCCGAGCTCCCCGAGCACCCCGACTGGCTGTGGCGCACGCCCGAGCCCAAGCGCTCGTACGACGTCGTCGTCGTGGGCGGTGGCGGCCACGGCCTGGCCACCGCCCACTACCTGGCGAAGAACCACGGCATCACCAATGTGGCCGTGCTGGAGAAGGGCTGGCTCGCGGGCGGCAACATGGCCCGCAACACCACCATCATCCGCTCCAACTACCTGTGGGACGAGAGCGCCGGCATCTACGAGCACGCCCTCAAGCTGTGGGAGGGCCTCGCCGACGAGCTCGACTACCCGATCCTCTTCTCCCAGCGCGGCGTGCTGAACCTGGCGCACAGCCTCCAGGACGTCCGCGACAGCGTGCGCCGCGTGGAGGCGAACCGCCTGAACGGCGTGGACGCCGAGTGGCTCGACGCCGAGCAGGTCCGGGAGGTGTGCCCGATCGTCAACATCTCCCCGGACGTGCGCTATCCGGTCCTCGGCGCCACCTACCAGCCGCGCGCCGGCATCGCCAAGCACGACCACGTCGCCTGGGGCCTGGCGCGCTCGGCGGACGCCGCCGGGATCGACATCATCCAGAACTGCGAGGTCACCGGCCTCGACATCGTCGGCGGCCGGGTGGTCGGCGTGCAGACGACTCTCGGCCCGATCGCGGCGGGCAAGGTGGCGCTGTGCTCGGCGGGCCACACCTCCGTGCTCGCCGCCATGGCAGGCATCGAACTCCCGCTCCAGAGCCATCCGTTGCAGGCGCTGGTCTCGGAACTGCTGGAGCCGGTGCACCCGACCGTCGTGATGTCCAACGCGGTGCACGTGTACGTGAGCCAGGCGCACAAGGGCGAGCTGGTCATGGGCGCGGGCATCGACTCGTACAACTCCTACACGCAGCGCGGCGCGTTCCACATCATCGAAGAGCAGATGTCGGCGGCCCTGGAGCTCTTCCCGGTCTTCGCCCGCGCACATGTCCTGCGCACCTGGGGCGGCATCGTCGACGTCACCCCGGACGCCTCGCCGATCGTCGGCCTCACCCCGGTGGACAACCTCTACCTCAACTGCGGCTGGGGCACGGGCGGCTTCAAGGCCACCCCGGGCGTCGGCTCGGTCTACGCACACACCATCGCCCACGACACCCCCCACCCTCTCAACGCCCCCTTCTCGCTCGACCGTTTCACCACCGGCGCGCTCGTCGACGAGCACGGCGCGGCCGCGGTGGCCCACTAGGGAGCCGAACCCATGCTGCTCATCCCCTGCCCGTGGTGCGGGCCCCGCGACGAGGCCGAGTTCCACTACGGCGGCCAGGCCCATGTGCCGTACCCGGAGAACCCCGCGGCCCTGACCGATGAGGAGTGGGCCCGGTACCTCTTCTTCCGCGCCAACCCCAAGGGCCCCTTCGCGGAACGCTGGAGCCACGCGGCGGGCTGCCGCCGCTGGTTCAACGCGGTACGGGACACCTCGACGAACGAACTCCTGACGGTGTACCGGGCAGGGGAGGAGCGACCGGCCACTACTGGGCCGAGTCAGGCCACCCCTGCCTCGCAGGCGGTCACTCCTGAGCCGAGTCCGGCACATCCAGTCCGGCTGGGGGAGTTTGAGGACGAGGCCTGTTCAGGGCCGACCGGGGGCCCGGGGGCAGAGCCCCCGGCACGGCTCGCCAGCCAACCGCACCGCCTGGCCTCCGGCGGCCGAGTCGACCGTAACGCCCCCCTCACCTTCGTCTTCGACGGCACCGAGTACCAGGGCTTCCGCGGCGACACCCTCGCCTCCGCCCTCCTGGCCAACGGCGTCATCCAGGCCGGCACCAGCATCAAGCTGGGCCGCCCCCGCGGCATCTTCTCCGCCGGCGTCGAAGAACCGAACGCCGTTGTCCAGATCGAGAAACCCTTCCCCGAGCCGATGCTCCCCGCCACGACCGTCGAGCTCTACGACGGCCTGGTCGCCACCGGCCTCCCCGGCCAGGGGCGCCTCGCCACCGAACCGGACCCCGCCCGCTACGACGCCGTACACACCCACTGCGACCTGCTGATCGTCGGCGCGGGACCGGCCGGCCTCGCGGCGGCGGCCGCGGCAGCCGGCAGCGGCGCTCGCGTCATCGTCGCCGACGACCAGCCGGAGACCGGCGGCAGCCTCCTCGGCACGGGCGAACTCCGGGACTGGGCGGCCGAGATCACCGCACAGCTCGACGCCGCCCCCGACGTCCGTGTCCTGCGTCGCACCACCGTCTTCGGCTACTACGACGACAACCACCTCCTCGCCGTGGAACGCCGCACCAACCACCTCGGTGCCGCCGCCCCCGACAACGTCTCCCGCGAGCGCGTCCACCGCATCCGGGCCCGCCGCGTCGTCCTCGCCACCGGAGCCCACGAGCGCTCACTGGCCTTCGCCGACAACGACCGCCCCGGCGTGATGCTGGCCGCCTCGGCCCGCACCTACGTCAACCGTCACGCGGTCCTGCCCGGCCGCCACGCCGTCGTGTTCACCACCAACGACAGCGCGTACGCGGCGGCGTTGGACCTGCACAGAGCCGGCGTGGACGTCACGGCGATCGTCGACACCCGCGCGGAGCCGGGGGAGTGGGCGGAGCGTGCCGGTGCGGCCGGCATCGAGGTGCTGGCGGGGCACGCCGTCACCGGCACGGAGGGCGAGGCGCGGCTGACGGCGGTGACCGTCGCCCCGTACGGAAAGACCACGGGGGAGCGGGAGTTCGCCATCGACCTGCTGCTGGTCTCCGGCGGCTGGAACCCCGTCGCGCACCTGTTCAGCCAGGCGGGCGGCAGGCTGCGCCACGACGACGCCCTCGGCACCTTCGTCCCCGACACCTGCCGCCAGGCCGTCGAGGTCGCGGGCAGCGCGAGCGGTGTGTTCGACCTGGACGCCGTCGTCGCGCAGGGCGCGGCCGCCGGGGCCCGAGCGATCGAGGCCGAGGGCTGTGCGGCCGGTCCTCCCGCGCTCCCGCAGGTGCCCGCCCAACCACGGCCGACGCCTCCCATGCAGGTGTTCACCGTGCCCGGCCGGGAAGGCGCCCCCCGTTTCGTCGACCTCCAACGCGACGTCACCGTCGACGACCTGACCCGCTCGACGGGCGCCGGAATGCGCTCGGTCGAGCACACCAAGCGCTACACGACAGCCGGCACGGCCAACGACCAGGGCAAGACCTCCGGTGTCCTGGCCAGCGGCGTCGTGGCCGAACTGCTCGGCGTGGACATCTCCGCGCTGGGCACGACCACCTTCCGTCCCCCGTACGCTCCGGTCTCCTTTGCCGCGCTCGCAGGACGCGACCGTGGCGCGCTGTCCGACCCGGTCCGCACAACTGCCCTGCACCACTGGCACGTTGCGCACGGCGCACTCTTCGAGAACGTCGGCCAGTGGAAGCGCCCCTGGTACTACCCGCAGGACGGCGAGGACATGGAGACGGCCGTGCTGCGCGAATGCGCCGCCGCCCGCGAGGGCGTCGCCTTCATGGACGCCTCCACCCTCGGCAAGATCGACGTACAGGGCCCGGACGCGGCCGTCCTGCTCGACCGGCTCTACACCAACATGATGAGCAATCTGAAGGTCGGCATGATCCGCTACGGCGTGATGTGCCACCCGGACGGCATGGTCTTCGACGACGGCACGGTCATCCGCCTGGCCCAGGACCGCTTCCTGGTCACCACGACCACGGGCAACGCGGCCGCCGTACTGGACTGGATGGAGGAGTGGCTGCAGACGGAGTGGCCGGAGCTGAAGGTGCACTGCACCTCCGTGACCGAGCAGTGGGCCACCGTCGCCCTGGTCGGCCCCGAGTCCCGCGCGGTCCTCGGCGCGCTCGCACCTCAACTCGCCGTGGAGAACGACGACTTCCCGTTCATGGCCTGGCGCGAGACGACCGTCGCGGGCATCGAGGCCCGGGTCTGCCGGATCAGCTTCTCCGGCGAACTCGCCTACGAGATCAACGTGTCACCGTGGGAGGCGCTCGCCCTCTGGGAAGCGCTGTACGAGGCCGGCGCCCCGCACGGCATCACCCCCTACGGCACCGAGACCATGCACGTCCTGCGCGCCGAGAAGGGCTACCCGATCATCGGCCAGGACACCGACGGCACGGTCACCCCGCAGGACCTCGGCATGAGCTGGGCGGTGTCGAAGAAGAAGCCCGACTTCATCGGCAAGCGTTCCTTCGCCCGCGCCGACGCCGTCCGCCCCGACCGCAAGCACCTGGTGGGCCTGCTCCCCGAGGACCCGGGCACCTTCCTCCCCGAGGGCACACAGTTGGTCGCCGACGGCGTGCTGCCCGCGCCGCCCGTCCCGATGCTCGGCCATGTCACCTCCAGCTACCGCAGCGCCGCCCTCGGTCGCACCTTCGCGCTGGCCCTGGTCAAGGGCGGCCGGGAGCGCATCGGCGAGCGGCTCTACGCACCCGTGGGCGACCGGCTGGTTCCGGTGACGGTCGCAAGCCCCGTCCTCTACGACCCCGAGGGAGCCCGCCGCGATGGCTGACACCAGGCTCTCCGCCCCGCCCCGCAGCCCCCTGGCACACGCCGCCGACCGGCTTGCCGCCGCCACACGCGCCTCCCGGGGCGCGGTTCGGCTGGCCGAACTCCCCTTCCTGGCCCAGGTGAACGTCCGTCTCGACGCCAAGGGAGGAGCGGCGGACGCGGTCGGCCTCGCGCTGGGCCTGCAACTGCCCCTCGAACCCGACACGGTCGTCCGCGCGGGGGAGTTGACGGCACTGTGGCTCGGCCCGGACGAATGGCTGGTGGTGGGCCCGCCGGACAGTCGGCGGGACCTGGAGGGCCGGATCCGGGAGGCCGCCGCGGACGAGGCCGCCTCCGTCTCCGTCACCGACGTCTCCGCCCAGCGCACCACGCTCCTGGTCGCGGGCCCCCGGGCCCGTGACCTGCTGGCCCACGGCTGCGCGCTCGACCTGCACCCGCGCGCCTTCGGCACCGGACGCTGCGCCCAGACGAGCCTGGGCCGTACCCAGGTCGTACTGGTCGCCCGGGACGAACCCCGCGGCGGATTCTGGGTACTGGTGCGTTCGTCCTTCGCCGGCTATCTCACGGACTGGCTGCTGGACGCCGCCACCGAATACCTGTGACACCGCAGCCGCTCGCCAACACGTGCGTGGGGATGCCCAGTTGGGTACGGGCGGCCCGGACGCGTTGTTGAAAGGGTTACCAATGCGGCCTCTGTGACCATTTGCGCGCTCTGTGGCGTTGTGGTGCTCTGGGTTACGAGGACTGGTAGGCAACCCAGAGGAGATGGTCGTATGCCTTCCACGGACAGGACGGTCGCGGAACCCACGGGGATCCAGAGCGTCGACATCGAGTCGGCCCTCGACCCCGCCGAGCCCGACGGCGTCTACCGTGACAGTCGCGAGTGCGCCGCGCTGGCGCTTCTCTCCGGAGAGACGAAGCTGCTGCTGTCGCCGCCGACCCCCCGCCCCAAGAAGGGCTGAGCGAGCCGACGGGAGCAGCTGAATGGAGCAGTCAGGCACTTCCGCCCTCCTGCAGGGCGCGGTGCAGGACCTCTCGTCCGACGTGGTCTGCGCCCTCCGCGGCGGAGACCACGTCGGGCTGCCCGGCAGCGGTTCGCCCGACGGCCCCGAGGGCAGCCTCGCCCTCGCCGCCGTGCGCGTACTGGGAGCGGACCTGCTGCTGCCGCACGTCCTGACCCGGACCCCGCCCGCCCCGGAGACCCTCGAAGCGTTCCGGCGGACCGTGGCGGCCTTCCCGCCCCGAGACGACGCGGCGCCCACCGTCATGTGGAGCCACTGGGCCATGAGCCGCACACTGCGCGGACTCGACCCGACCGCACCCTCCGCACCCATGAACGAGACGGACCCGGAACCCGACACCCGCTGGCTCGACGGAGCCACCTGGCAGGTCCTGACGCACCAACTCGCCGTCCTGGCGCCGCTGGCGGTGCCGGGCGAGGACCGCGTGGTGGCCGGTGCGGTGGCCCGTGCGGCGCAAAGCCGCCCGGCCGACGTCGCCCGGGGCTTCGTCCGCGCGGTGCGCCGCAGGGACTGGCAGCAGGCCGCCGGCGCCGGACGCTGGCTGACCCTGCTGGACGGGGTGCCGGACACGCTCGGGCTGGAGAGCGGGCTGGACTTCGTGGAGCTGATGGGCGGCAGCGATCCGCGCGTGGCGCTGCAGGTGGAGGCGGCCCGCGCGATGCGGTGGGCCGGAGCGCTCGTATGACCGCAGCCGACCTCCGGACGGCCCGGGACGTGGAGGTCGCCGCACTCGCCTGGGTGTCCGCGCACCGCGACGACTTCGCGCTCCGGGACGACGCCCTCACCGCCGACGGCCAGGTCGACCGCACCTGGAAACCGCTCGGCGAACTGGCCCAGACCTGCGCCAGCGTGCGTCTGCACACGGAGCCCTCGGACCCGCTGCACGCCTGCGTGTCCGACCTGTTGACGTTCGCCTGGCAGCAGACGGGCGAAGGCGAGTTGTTCCTGCGGTTGCAGAGGCTGGAGCCCTTCGCCACGTACCCGCTGGAGGTGTACTCCGTCTTCGCCGGTGCCGGGCTGCGGCACGCAGGGTACGAGACGGCCGCCGCGACGGTGGCCCGCACCCGCGGCTGGCGGCTCACCGAGCAGGAACCGACCCGCCGGCTCGGTCTGCTGGGCGCCGAGCGGCGCAGCGGCATCCAACGGCCCGAGCAGGCCGCACAGGCACTGAACCGCACCTGGCTGGGCGGACTGCCGGAACCATGGATGTTCGAGCGCTCGTCCGGATACGCGCTCACCCACGTCGTCTTCCACCTCACCGACTGGAGTCGCACCCCGCAGGGCATCCCCGCGGACCTCGCCGCCTACCTGGCCGACTGGCTGCCGCCGTGGCTCGACGGCTGCCTCGACGCCGGGATGTGGGACCTCGGCTGCGAACTGCTGATCGTGGCGGCGAGCCTGCCCCGCCCGCCCGACCCGGCGATGCTCCACGACGCCTGGACCCGGATCGCGCGGGCACAACACGACTCGGGCGCGCTCCGGGTGGACGACCCGGACCCCGGTCACGACCCCGGAACATACGCCGAGCCGGAGTTCCTCCACTGCTACCACTCCACCCTGATGGCCGCCTTCGCGGCGGCACTGACGGTCGAGTGCCTCACCGGCCGTCTCGAAGGAGTGCCCGGATGACCGACACCCGTCTCCTGCACACCGTCGGCGTCCGCGCCCTGGAGTGGCTGTGGGCCCATCGCGACGGATTCCGTCTGGAAGCCGACGTCGATCCGGAAGTGGGATTCCTGGAGCGGTTCAAGCCGGTCGGTGAACTCGCCCTGATCTGCCGGGTTCTGTTCCGCGAGGGCGTCGCCGGATCACAACAGGCCGAACTGGCACGGCGGTTGGTGGACCACACCTGGCGGCACACACTGGACGGCGGCCGCATGCTGGCCCGCGGCCAGCGCATCGAGCCGCTCTCACCCGTCCCGTTCGAGGTGTACCTCCCCTACAAGGAACTGGGGTACAGCGAGCCAGAGGTGGAGCGCGCCACCGTCCTTAACCACGGGCTGCGCAGCTGGGCGTCCCTCGAACTCGACCCGACCCGGCGCCTGGGAATGTCCGCGTTCCAGCGCCGCTTCGGCCTCCCGCCCCGCCCGCCGGAGGCGGACCTCGTCGGCGCGACCTGGCTGGCCCGCACACCCGAGCCCTGGACAGTCTCCGGGCACATCGCCTACGACGTCACCCACACGGTGTTCCACCTCACCGACTGGGGCGAGAACCCCGACGGGCTGCCGCCGGACATCGCCGACTACCTCGCCACCTGGCTGCCAGTCTGGATCGACGACTGGCTGGACCTGAAGCGCTGGGACCTGCTCGGCGAACTCCTCGTCGTGGACGCCTGTCTGCCCCGCCCCACCCTCGACGAGCGGGCCTGGGAGGCGTTCGCCGCCGCGCAGCGGCCCGACGGCGCCATGCCCGCCGTACGGGACATGCCCGAGGGCGATCCCGACGAGGTCTTCGACCTCGTGTACCACCCCACACTGGTCGCCGCCTTCGCCTCCGTACTGGCCACCTCCCGCGCCCTGACCGAGCTGGCGCACGCCCCCTCATGACCACCCGGATCCTCGCGGCCACCCGGACAGAGCCCTGGCCGGGAGACCCGCACGACGAGGCGGACCTCCCGGCGGGCGATCGGCCCGGCAGCGGCGAAGTGGGCACCACCGACGCGGAGTTGCACCAGCGGCTGGTCGCGGCCGTGGCCGCCGTCGACGCACCCGACGCCGTCTTCGCCGTCTCCCGGCACGGTCGCCGCACCCTCCACGGCGGCGGCAGCGCCCCGCCAACGTCGACGCCCCGTCACAACCTGCGCTACGAACTCGGGTCCGCCTCGAAGACGTTCACCGGACTGGCGCTGGCACAGCTGATCCGGCGCGGTCTGCTGTCCGGCGGCGAGCCGGCCGCCGCCTGCCTGGACCCGGCCAGGCGGACCGAAGCGTCCCCGGTGACGCTCGCCCACCTCCTCACCCACACCTCCGGACTGCCCGGGCTGCCCGCCGACTTCTACGTCCGGGCCCTGCCCGCCTGGCACACCGCCCCCTACGCCCGCTACCCGGCCGGGCGTGTGGTCGAGGCGTTCCTGCGCCATCGGCCCGGGCACCGGCCCGGCACCCGCTGGCGGTACTCCAACTTCGGTGTCGCCGTGCTCGGTCACGCCGTCGCGGCGGCGACCGGCACGCCGTGGGAGGACCTGCTCACCGAACACGTCCTGCGTCCGCTCGCCCTCGGCGACACCGCGCTGCGAGCCCGTGGCCCGGACACCGACGCCGTGGGGCACGGCAAGGACGGCCGCACACCCGTGCCCGCCTTCGACGCGGGCGGCTTCCAGGCGGCGGGTGCCGTCCGGGCCACCCCCCACGACCTGCTCACCTTCCTCGAAGCCCACCTCGACCCGTCCGGTTCCCCGCTGCCGGGCGCCCTGTGGTCGGTCCGCACACCGGTGCTACGACGTGGTCCGGGGCACGTGCACGTACACACCATGGCGTGGTTCAGGCACCCCACCGACGCCGGACCCATGTACTTCCACGGCGGGGCCACCCTGGGCCAGCAGGCCTTCCTGGGCTTCAGGCCGGACACCGGCACGGCCCTGGCCGCACTGTGCACGCGCCGCTTCCGTGCCCACGACCCGTTCGTCACCATCGCGTACGAACTCCTCGCGGAGCTGTAGGAGATGCGGGAGCTGTGGGGGAGAGGCGGACGGTGCGGGAGCCACGCCCCCGCACCGGCAGTGCCGTATGGGCCGTACGAGTCGTATGACCGCTACATCCGCTGCCACAGGGCCGGAGTGTCTTCCGGCGACCACGTTCCCTGCGCCTGGTGGCTCTGCAGGCACTGGTAGCGCACGCCCGCGTGGGTCACCGTCGTCCCCACCTCGTAGACGCGACCGGCGAACCAGGCGTCCGCCGCCGCGTTGTCCTGCGGGGCCGGGGCACCGGCCTGGCCGGCCGCGGTCTTCAGGGTCAGGCCGAAGTCGCTCAGGATCGGGTTGACCGGCTGGAAGAAGGTCGTCCCACCTCTCGTGCAGTCACCCGAACCTCCGGAGGTGACGCCCTGGGCCTGGGCGCCGGAGACGAAGGGGCCGCCGGAGTCACCCGGCTCGGTGCACACGTTGGTCCGGGTCAGACCGCTGACGGTGCCCTCGGCGTAGTCGACGGTCGCGGACAACTGCTGGATGGTGCCGCAGTGCCATCCGGTGGTGGAACCGGACCGGCAGACCGACGCCCCGACCAGTGCCTGCACCGAGCCGGCGATCTGCGTCCGCTGCCCGCCCTGTCCCTTGATGTCGGGCGTGGCGGTCCAGTTGCTGTTGACACCCACCCAGGACATGTCCTTGCCGGGGAACGTGGACGCCTGGAACGTGCCCTGGTCGGCCTTGTCGTAGCCCGTGGTCTTCGCGCCGGGCGTGCCGCAGTGGCCGGCGGAGGCGAAGCCCTGCTGCTGGCCCTTGGAGACGGAGAAGCCGACGGAGCAGCGGGCGGTGGCGTCGATGTAGTAGGCGTCACCGCCGACGATGTCCGTCATCAGCCGGGGCCGGACCGC
The DNA here is from genome assembly GCF_036013935.1 of Streptomyces sp. NBC_00461. Lineage (NCBI taxonomy): Bacteria > Bacillati > Actinomycetota > Actinomycetes > Kitasatosporales > Streptomycetaceae > Streptomyces > Streptomyces sp. NBC_00461. Next base: position 1,360,814 of record NZ_CP107902.1, on the reverse strand, counting down.
CGTCACCCGCACGGCCACGCCCCGCCCCTCGACGCCCGCGGCCTTGACGAAGGCGGTGGCGGCCGACCGGCTCCTCGCCTCGACCACGACCCGGTTCGTCGGTACGTCGACGTACCAGACCGGTGTGTCGCGGCTCCGGACGCGGCGCGCGGCCGCGTCCAGCTTCTCCTTGACGGTCTGCAGCGTGCTCAACGGCGTCTTGACGACCGTGGCCTTCGCGCCCTGGGCCCGGATGGCGGTCACGTCCGCCGCGTCGGTGGTGGCGACGGTGAGTTCGGCGGAGGTCGCGCCGCTCACCCAGGCCCCGGCGAAGTGCCCGCCCAGGGCGTTGTGGAGGCGGCCCGCACGGGCGCCCGCCTCGGCTTCGTTGACCAACCGGGCGACCGCCTGCGACCGCGTCAGCCTCAGGTCGCGCACCATCGCACGCAGCACCTGGGCCGACGGCCTGTCGGCGCCGAGCGTGTGTGCGGCGGTGGTGGTGCGCGCGGGCCCCGGCGCGGGGGGCGGCGCGGCCTCCGCGGCGGCGGGGAGTCCGGTGAGTACGAGTGCGCCGAGTGCGGTCAGGGCTGCGCGGCGCGTGCCCGCGGCATGTCTGCCGACCATGCGGTGTACCTCCTTCAGTGACGGGTGAGACTGCGGCCAATCCGTAGGCGGCCTAGGGCCTGTTGTGAAAGTGGCGTCGTCGCCCGAAGGGCGGCCGCGCGGCGTCCGGTGCGTGCTCTCGGCGGGCCGCCCGGAAGCCCTCGTACTGGGCGTACTCGGGCTTTCGGGCGGTGCGGCGAGAGTGCGTGGCCGGGCGTCGTGAGGCAGACGCCACTTTCGCAACAGGCCCTAGCCGCAAAGACCCGCGACGATGTCAAAGGAGGAGGTCTTTCGCGCTTTGGGGGACGCCGGAGGTGCCATGTGCAGTACTGACCCGGGCGTGCCCGGCGAACGGGTCACAGGCCGACGACGACCAGGGCGGTGTCGTCCGTGTTGCCCGTGGCGGGCAGGAGGTCGGCCAGCAGGGCGTCGGCCAGGGGCTCGCTCGCGGCCCGGCCGTGGCGGGCCAGACAGTCGGCGAGGCGGCCCAGGCCGGTGTCGATGTCCTCGCCGCGCCGCTCGATCAGGCCGTCGGTGTACAGCACCAGGGTGTCGCCCTCGGCGAAGGGGGCGCGCGCCTGGGGGCGCTCGACGTGCTCGGGGCGGGCGTCGATCGGCGGGTCGGTGGCCTGGTCCAGGAAGACCACGGTGCCGTCGGAGCGCAGCATGGCGGGCGGCGGGTGGCCGGCGCAGCTGTAGGTGATGGTGCGGCTGTTCCAGTCGATGAAGGTCGTCGCCACCGTGGTGGACTCGGCCCCGTCGACCGAGGAGGCGTACATGTCGAGGACTTCCAGGGCCTGCGCCGGGCCCTCGGCGACACGCGTGGCCGCACTCAGGGCGCTGCGCAGCTGGCCCATGGCGCAGGCGGCCGCCAGGCCGTTGCCGACGACGTCGCCGACGGCGACCGCCATGCGGCCGACGGGCAGGTCCACCAGGTCGTACCAGTCGCCGCACACGTTCAGGCCGCCGACGGCGGGCCGGTAGCGCACGGCCGCCGGGTGCTGTCCGGTGTGTCTCGGCGCGGGCATCATCGCCGTCTGCAGGGCGAGGGCGACCTCGCGTTCATGGGCGTGGGCCTTGCGCAGCCGTTCGTTGACGTCCTGCAGTTCCCGGGCCCGGGTGTAGAGCTCGGCCTCCAGCACGCGCGCCCGGCCGCTGTCGGCCCGGACGCCGGTGGCGTGAAGGAGCTCGGTGACCTCCTCCACCCGGTGCAGGACCAGTGCCACCTGCCCGTCGGGGCTGAGGACGGGGGCGTTGACCGGGCTCCAGAAATGCTCCCGCCAGTGGCCGGGGCGCTCGGCGTCCTGGATGTCGTAGCGGAGCACGGCCATGGTGTCGCGCTCGCCGGTGGCCACCACGCGCAGCATCGACTCCCGGGTCTCCCGCATGCCGGCCGCGGCCGGATCGTTCGGGTTCTCGGGGAAGACGTCGAAGATGTAGCGGCCCAGCAGCTGCTCACGGGGGCGCCCGGCCAGTTGTACGAAGTCGTCGTTGGCGTCGACGTAGACGAGGTCGGGGGTGAGCAGGGCCACCATGCCGGGCAGGGCCTGGAAGACCGCCGCGTAGTCGATCTGTTGCGGTTCCCTCATGCCCTGCCTGCCTCGGCGCCGGCCGTCAGTGTGTGGTCCCCACCATAGAAGCGAACGCGGTGGGTGGCCTGGGCTCGTGCTCTTTTCGAAGAGTGGGCCGCTCCTTGGACACATCGGCGTCTCATGGCGTCGCGGCACGGTCGACGCCATGGTGGTGCCATGTGCTGGAGTGCTACGGCCGATCTCGTCGCGGGTGCCGGGATCGCCTGCGTCGGTGTGGCCTGCGTGGCGCGGACGCAGCGGACGGGGGATCTGCCGCTTGCCACGCTGCCGTTGCTGCTCGGGGTTCATCAGCTGGTCGAGGCCTGGGTCTGGCATGTCGGAGGGGGCACGGGACCGGCCACCGTCGCCTGGGCCGTGATCGCCTTTCCGCTGTTGGCGGTGTGGGTGCCGGTGGCCGTGGCCTGCGCCGTGCCGCGGCAGGCCGGAGCCCGGTCGGCGATTCCCCTCGTCGCCGGCCTCGCGACCGCCGCCGCGCTTGCGTACAGCATCGCCACCCGACCGGTGCGGGCCGAGATCCGCGGTCACACCGTCGGCTACGTCATCGGGTTGCCGCACGCCGGATTACTTGCCGCGGGCTATCTGCTGGCCACGGTCGGCGCGTTCCTGCTCTCCGGCGACCGCCTGCTGAGGAGGCTCGGCGTCCTGGCCGCGGCGGGTGCGCTGGTGAGCTGGACGCTGTGGCGGCTGGAGTTCGTCTCCACCTGGTGCGCGTTCGCGGCGGCGGGATCGGTGATGGTGTTCGGGTGGGTGGAACGTCGGCGGCCGGCGTATTCCCGGTGATCGTGGTGGCACTGCTACCGGGACCGGTGATCCTGCGCGCCGGAGGGACCTGGCTGTCCGGGCTGCCGCGACGCAGGGTGGCTCCATGAACACCGGCAAGTCCGCACAGATCCGCAGCCGCGTCACCCCGTTGCGCCGCCTGATGGGGCGCACCTACCTCCCCGACCGGACGACCTCACTCCGGCCGCGGTATCGGCACGGGGACGAATCCTCGACGGAAGGAAGCCCGACGAGCGCGTGCCGGACGGGGCGCTCACCCCGGCTCGGAGCTGACTGACGGGAGCTGAACGGAACTGCCCCCGTGCCGCACTTCCTCGCCTCAGTGCCAGCCGAAACGGCGGTCCACCACCGCCGCGAACTCCTCCAGGGTCAGTACCGCGTCCCCGTTCTGGTCGGCGGCGTCGAACAGGGCGGACGAGGCGTCGGCGTCTCCCAGGGCCCAGAACGGCAGATCCCCCGACGCGGCGAGCGTCGGGCCCTTCGTCCGCAGGGCGATGATCACCTCGTCGCGGGTCAGGGTCCCGTTGTGGTCGAGGTCGAGCGCCTCGAACAGCTTGCGGGCCTTTTCGCTCATCGTGTCCCCCTGGTTCCTGTCACCGGCGGGCAGGCGGGGCTGCCCTGGTCGCGAACTCATGAACGAGAACGCCTGTCCCGCCACCCGGGTTCCCTACAGCGCCCGGGCGATGAGGAGGGCCACGTCGTCGTAGTCGTCGGGGTGGCGCAGGCCGTACAGCAGGAGGTCGCAGGTTTCCTCCAGGGGCCGGTGGGGCTCGTCGAGGAAGCTGAGCAGGACGTCCAGACGGTCGTCTATCGAGTGGTGACGGGTCTCGACCAGGCCGTCGGTGTAGAGGACCAGCAGGTCACCGGGGTCGAGACGGGCCGTGGTGGCCTCGAAGGGGATGCCGCCTACGCCGAGCGGTGCGCCGGAGGGCAGGTCGAGCAGCTCGGGGGCGTGGTCCGGGCCGGCCAGGGCGGGCGGCATGTGTCCGGCGTTGGCGATGCGGCACAGCCTCGTACGCGGGTCGTAGACGGCGTAGATGCACGTGACGATGTAGTGCTCCAGATCGCAGGTGATCTTGTCGAGGTGCTGGAGCACGGCGCCGGGGTCGAGGTCGAGTTCCGCGTAGGCGCAGGTCGCGGTGCGCAGCCGGCCCATGGTGGCGGCGGCGTCGATGCCGTTGCCCATGACGTCGCCGACGACCAGGGCGGTCCGGTCGTCGCTCAGCGGAATGACGTCGTACCAGTCGCCGCCGACCTCGCTGGTGGCCTGGGCGGGCTGGTAGCGGGAGGCGAGTTCGAGCCCCGAGTGCTGCAGCGGGTGGTCGGGCAGCAGGCTGCGCTGCAGGGTGAGGGCGGTGTTGCGCACGCTCTGGAACCAGCGGGCGTTGTCGATGGCAACGGCCGCACGGCCCGCCAGCTCGGAGGCCAGGACGACATCGTCCTGGTCGAACGGGAGCGGGTTGTTGGTGCGCTTGAGATCGAGGGCGCCCAGCACCTCGCCGTGCGCGATCAGCGGCACGGCGAGATAGGAGTGGACGCCGGCCCGGGCCAGCAGCGAACCGGCCTCGGCGTCCCGGGCGATGCGCGGCAGATCGTCCTCGCTGACGTGCCGCACCAGGACCGGCCGGCCGGTGTGGACGCACAGCGTGACCAGGCGGTCCCCCTCGTAGGCCGCGAGACCGCCGGGAGGGTCTGCGGCGCGGAGCGCCACGGTCGGGTGTGCCGCCTTGAGCGCGAGGGCGCGGAACAGCTCCGGGCCGTCGTCCGGTCTGCGTGACCGGCGGCAGGCCAGGGCGGAGTCGAGGATGTCGACGGCGACCACGTCGGCGAGCTGCGGGACGGCGATCTCCGCCAGTTCACGGGCGGTCTCCTCCACCTCCAGCGTGGTGCCGACGCGCACGGAGGCGTCGGCGATGAGGGCGAGGCGGCGCCGGGCCCGGTCGGCCTCGGCGGCGGCGCGGTGCCGTTCGGTGACGTCGACGACCGAGGCGGCCGCCCCCAGGACCCGCCCGCCGGGGTCCTCCAGGCGGTAGAAGGACAGGGACCAGGCGTGCTCGTGATCGGGGTCGACGTGGTACTGGTCGAGCAGCGGGGTGCCGGTGGTGAGCACCTGACGCAGCGCGGACTCGATGGTGTCGACGTCGGGCAGGGGCAGGGTCTCCCTGAGGCCGCGGCCCACGTGGTCCTCGGCGGGGAAGCCGTCGATGCGCTCCAGCGCCGGGTTGACCAGTACATACCGCAGTTCCGGGTCCAGCAGGGCCAGGCCGATCGGAGACTGGTTGATCAGCCGCTCGCACAGGGCCAGATCGGTCTCGACGCGCTGGAGGAGGTTGTGGTCGGCTGCGATGCCCAGCGCGTAGACGTCCCCGAGATCGTCCTGGAGCCGCATGTTGCGGAACTCCATCAGCCGGCTGCTGCCGTCCTTGTGCCGGATGGGGAAGGCACCGGCCCAGCTCCGGCCCGTCTCCAGCACCTCCGTGAACAGCCTGACCACGGCCTTCAGATGCTCCGGGTGGATGAGCAGCCGGGCCGCGTACTTGCCCAGCGCCTCCTGCGCGGTGTACCCGAACAGCTCCTCCGCCTGCGGGGTCCAGAACACGATGCGCCCGTCGGCGTCGACGACCGTCGCGGCCACGCTCAGGAGATCCAGCAGACCGGTCGGTGGAGGCGAATCGAGGCCGTGCGCCTCACCTTCGGACCGGAAGGATTCGGCTGTCATCCGGTAATCACCTCCACCGTGCCGCGGGATCCGGCGAACCTGTCGGTGTCGCCCGGGACCTGGGTTTTGACCAGCGGCACTTCCATGCTCCCTCCGCTTCGGGCCGGGCGGAAGCGGAGCGGGCGGCGGCAGGGTGCCCGCCGGGGCCGTGCACAACCGACGGACAAGCAGGAACATGGTTCTGTACGGAACGGCACCCGGACGGCATCCATGGATCCTGTGCGAGAAGCACCCGACGGGCCGACGCCCGCAGGACTGCGCGACGCCCTTGACGCGTCCACCGACGCGGTGGCGGTCGTGTCCGCCGAGGGCGTCGTGGTCGGCTGGACGCGGGGCGCCGAGGCACTGCTCGGACACCCGGCGTCCGAGATGGTCGGCGGCCCCGCCGCACGCCTGGTGGCGATGCCGTCGGACCCGGCCCGGGTGGCCGGTGTGGCGGAGCGGTGCCGCGCCGGCATGGGCTGGAGCGGTCTGATCCCCGTACGCCACCGCGACGGCCGGGTGGTCGACGTCGACCTGCGGGTCTCCGCGTCCTTCCGGATGGGCGGGGAGGAGTGCTTCCTGATCTCGGCGCGGGAGCTGCGGCAGCAGTGGGCGATGGGCCAGTCCGTGCTCGACGGGTTCCTCACCCGCTCCCCGGTCGGCATGGCGGTGATGGACCTGGAGCTGCGCTACGTGTGGCTGAACGACACCCTCGAACGGTTCGGCGGTGTGCCCCGTGAACAGCGGCTGGGACGCCGGCTGAGCGAGCTGCTGCCTGGGCTGCAGGCGGCCACCCTCGAAGGGCTGATGCGCAAGGTCCTGGACACCGGAACCCCGGTCACCGACTACGAGTACCTGGGGTGGAGCTGGGCCGACCCCCACCGTCAGCACGCCTACTCCACGTCCTTCTTCCCCTTGGTGGACGCGGGCGACTCCGTCACCGGGGTCTGCTACATGGTCCTCGACGTCACCGAGCGGTGGAACGCCCGCCGCCTCCTGACGCTCGTCAACGAGGCCGGCGCCTGCGTGGGCACGACCCTGGACGTGATGCGGACGGCGCAGGAGCTCGCCGACTTCGCCGTACCCCGTCTGGCGGACTTCGTCGTCGTCGACCTTCTGGAGCCCGTCCTGAGCAGCGAAGGCCACGGCGCGTGGCTCACGGACGCCGGGCCGGCGTCCGTGAGGCCGCTGATGCGCCGCGCCGGCCTGAACTCCGTGCACGAGGGCTGCCCGGAGGCCGTGGCACGGGTCGGGGACAGGGTGGACTTCCTCCCTCCGTCGCACGACGTGAACCTGCTCATCCACGGCGAGCCGATCCTCACCGCGGTCCTCGATCCGTCCGACGAGCTGTGGGTGGCCGAACAGCCCGAACGAGCGCAGAGGATCCGGGAGTTCGGACTGCACTCCCTCATCTCCGTGCCGATGCGGGCGCGCGACACCGTCCTCGGCCTCACCACGTTCATCCGGTCGCTCAACCCCGTCTCGTTCCAGTCCGACGACGTACTGCTGGCCCGGGAGCTGGTGGCGCGCGCCGCGCTGTGCGTCGACAACGCCCGCCGCTACACCAGGGAACACACGGCGGCGGTCACCCTGCAGCGCAGCCTGCTGCCGCAGGCCCTGACCGGCGGCACAGCGCTGGACGTGGCCTCCGCCTATCTGCCGGCCGACCCGACGGGCGGGGTCGGCGGGGACTGGTTCGACGTGATCCCCCTGTCCGGGGCGCGGGTCGGCCTCGTGGTCGGCGATGTGGTGGGGCACGGCATCACCGCCGCGGCGGCCATGGGCCGGCTACGCACCGCGGTGCAGACCCTCGCCGACATGGAGCTGCCGCCCGACGAGCTCCTGGCCCACCTCGACGACCTCGTGCTCCGGCTGAGCGCCGAGAAGACCGACGACGACACAGATCACCGGAACACGTCCGCCTTCCTCGGGGCGACCTGTCTGTATGCCGTCTACGATCCGGTCACCGGGCGGTGCACGATGGCCCGCGCCGGACACCCGCCCCCCGTCGTCATCGCACCCGACGGACAGGTGTCCTTCCCGGAGCCCCCGGCAGGGCCGCCGCTCGGGCTGGGCGGCATGGCCTTCGAAGCCACCGAGATCGAACTCGCCGAGAACAGCCTGCTCGGGCTGTACACCGACGGCCTCATCGAAGGGGCCGACTGCGACATGGAGTTGGGCATGTCCCGGCTCGCCGACGTGCTGGCCCGATCCGACACCGATCTCTCCACCCTGTGCACGTCCGCGGTGCGGCAGCTCGTGCCCGTGCCGCAGCCCGACGACATCGCCCTGCTCCTGGCGCGCACCCACGCCCTGGGCGCCGACCGCGTCGTGTCCTGGGAGATACCCGTGGACCCGTCCGCCGTGGCCGACCTCCGGGCCCGCGCGACCCGCCAGGTGGAGGCCTGGGGGCTGGGGGAGCTGGCCATGACGACGGAGCTCGTGGTGAGCGAGCTGGTCACCAACGCGATCCGCTACGCCGAGCCGCCCATCCGGCTACGGCTGATCCGCGGCGCCCGCCTGACCTGCGAGGTTTCCGACGCCAGCGGTACGGCCCCCCGGCTGAGGCATGCCCGGAGCATGGACGAGGGCGGCCGCGGCCTCTTCCTGGTGGCCCAGCTGACCGACCGCTGGGGCGCTCGGCACACGACCGCCGGGAAAATCATCTGGGCCGAGCAGGAGATACCGTGACGGCGGCACCGGCCGCGACAGGGGAGGGCACATGGCGACCAGGTGGACCGTGACCATCGACTGTGCGGAACCGGCGAAGCTGGCCGGGTTCTGGGCTCTGGCGCTGGGATACGCGGAGCGGCCCGCACCCGTCGGATTCGGCAGCTGGGAGGAGTGGCTCGCCCATCACGGGGTCCCGGAGGACGAATGGGACGAGGGCGCCTACCTCTGCGACCCGGAAGGAGTGGGACCCAATATCTCGTTCCTTCGGGTTCCGGAGCCGAAGACGGCGAAGAACCGGGTGCACCTCGACGTACAGGTCGGCGGTGGCCGCGAGACACCCTGGGAGCTGCGATGGCCGCGCGTGGCGGAGGCCGTGGAGCGGCTGACCGCCGCGGGCGCGACCGTGGTCCGTCGGGAAGACCTGGACGGCAGGCCCGACCACATGCTGATGGCGGATCCGGAGGGAAACGAGTTCTGCCTGGTCTGACAGACGGACCTCGTCCCGGTTCGTCACGAAGGTCGGTTAGTGTGCATGGCTGAGTGATGCAAAAGGGGGCAGAGTCGGCGGAGGGTCAGCAGTGTCGGACGAAGGGCGGCTCGTCGCCGGGCGTTACCGGCTCGTCGAGCTCATCGGGCGCGGCGGTATGGGCACGGTCTGGCGCGCCGAGGACGAGGAACTCGCCCGGCAGGTCGCGCTCAAGAGGCTCCACACACCGCCGCACCTGTCCGACGGCGAGATCACCACGCTCTACGAGCGCATCCGCCGTGAGGCGCGCAGCGCCGCCCGCGTCGTGCACCCCAACGTGGTCGTCGTCCACGACGTCGTCGACGACGGCGGGCAGCCGTGCATCGTCATGGAGTACGTCCCCGCCCCCACTCTGGCCGACGTCCTCAAGGGCGGCCGGACGCTGCCGCCGCAGGAGGCCGCACGCATCGGCCTTGGTGTGATCTCCGCCGTACGGGCAGCGCACGCCGTCGGCGTCCTGCACCGCGACATCAAGCCCGGCAACGTCATGCTCGGCGCCGAGGGCCGCGTCGTCCTGACCGATTTCGGTATCGCCCAGACCGCCGGGACCTCCACGCTCACCCGGACCGGGGAGATGATCGGCTCCATCGACTTCATGGCCCCGGAACGGATCCGCGGCCAGAAACCCGGTCCTGCCTCGGACCTGTGGTCGCTGGGCACCATGCTGTACCAGGCCGTGGAGGGGCGCCTGCCGTACCGCCGCGACACCGCCATGGAGACCGCGTACGCCATCGCCGTCGACCCGCTGGAACCGATGCGGCAGGCCGGTGCCCTGGAATCACTCATCGACGCGCTGCTCTCGAAGGACCCCGAGGACCGGCCCACGGCCGAGCAGACGGAACGGGCGCTGCGAGCCACCTGGTCCGACGGCACGCCCACCACGCGGACGTCCGCCGTCGCCGACGCAGGGTGGCCCGTCGCGGAGGACGGACACCCGTCCACCCGCACCTCCGGGACGAGGCCGGTCCCACCCCTGCCGCCGGAAGAGAGCGCGCGCCGCCGCCGTACCGGCCGTAAGCGCCGTGTCCTCGTGCCGGTCGTCGCCGTCCTGGTGGCGGCCGCCACCGCCGCCGCCGGGCTCTATGCGTACGCGCACCGGGGCGGCCACGACGCGGCCGGCGACATGCCCACTCGGTCCGCCTCGCCCGTCCCCGACGGCTACCACCTGGTCCGCGACGGAGGACTCGACGTCGCCTTCCCCGTGCCGGACGGCTGGAAGCAGAAGAAGGAGTCGAGCGACGACGAGGTCACCTACACCGATCCGACCGGCCTCGCCGGCCTCACCGTCGGCATGGTGGACCCGGCGGGCTCGCGACCGGTGGAGCACTTCAAGGACATCGAAGCGAACACCAAGGTCAACTACGCCACGTACCGCAGGCTGCGCATGCAGGAGACCACCTTCAACGGGAAGCCGGCCGCGGTGTGGGAGTTCACCTTCCACGGCCGGGCCCGTCTCTTCCGCGCCATCGACCTCGGCTACGGCACCGCCGGCGGCCGCGAGTACGACATCTATCTGTCGGCCCCCGACGCCGACTGGGGCACCTACCGTCCGGTCTTCGACACCGTCAGGGACGGGTTCACCGAACAGCAGCGGTGAACCCTGCCGCAGGCCGTGAGCGCACGAGACCGGGTGCCCGGCCGCCGCGCGGGCGGACTCATACGGTCGTACGGGCCCGGTGGCGGCGTACCGCGTCGCGGTTGGCGCAGCGCTGGGAGCAGTAACGCTGCCGTCCGGTGCGGGAGGTGTCCGCGAAGATCGTGGTGCACTCGGTGACGGTGCAGCGCCTGAGACGGTGCATCCCGCGTCCCGCCAGGTGCAGTGCGGTGCCCACGGAGATCACGGAGATCAGCACGGTGGCGAGGGGTTGTCGCTCGTCGCGGTAGTGCAGATGCCAGCCGCTCGCGGCGTGGTTGGTCATCCGCGGATACGCGGAGGCCGTCGCCAGCATCGCGTTGAGCAGGTCGGCCCGCTCGTGGTCATCGGTGGCGTCGACGATCTTCTCCCACGCGTCCAGCGCCTCCGTGGTGCGGGCCAGGTCCTCCGGCGCTGCCGGGCCCTCCAGCACCAGTCCGGCGGCCCGGCAGCGGTCCGCGAGTTCCTCGGCGTCGGCGGGGCGGCGGTTGGCCAGGTCGGCGGCGAGATTCACCGCATCCTCGCCGTAAGGGTTGAGGTGCATAAGACCATTACATCAATCTGGACAGCATGCGACAACGCACCGGACACCCTTTCGCCGTACGCCAGGCGGTGGAGTACGACCTCGTGGAGCTCCTGCGTCTGCGGGCCCTGCTGTTCGAAGACCTGGGCGGTGACTTCTTCGCTCCCGCGTCGGCCGACGACGGCTGGCTGGACGCCCTGGCCGTCGTGCTCAAGGAGCAACTCACCGCGGACACCGTGCGCATCCTCGTGGTGGACGGTCACGGTGACGGAGGCCTGGCGGCCTGCGGCATCGGCACGATCGAGCAACGGCTGCCGGGGCCGCATCTGGGCAACGGCAGGATCGGGCAGGTGATCGGCGTGGTCACCGACCCGGCCCACCGACGGCGAGGCCACAGCCGCGCCGTCATGCGGGCCCTGCTCGACTGGTTCCGCGAACGCGACGTCGCCCGGGTGGACCTGCATGCCTCCACCGAAGGCGAACCCCTGTACCGCGACCTCGGCTTCACCGCCCACCCCGACCCCTCGCTGTACTGGCGCCCGTGAGGGGAGTCGCAGCGTCGCAGCCCCGCAACGCGTCCTCGCATGAGACAGCCGCTGACCCGACCGGCTGGCATGAGCGCCTTTGATCCCGCCGCCCTCATGGCCGGCGGTACTCACTCACCGGGCGTGCCCGCCTCCCGGTCGGTTGATCTTGAGCGCGCGCATGTACCCACCCAGGCCCGACTCTCACCACCACCCGGGCCAAGTGGCGTCCCGCGCTACCCCATCCGGTGGCTTATGGGCGCGGCAGCGTTATTCATGTGTCCGATTTACTGATCATTCCACTATCCGGCTCTTTGGTGCTGACCAGCCGTCACGAAGCCCTGAGCCAAGTCGAGGAGAGTGGAAACAATGACAACATCGCCGAGATGGCGATCTGTTCTGGCGTCAGCCACCATGGTTGCCGCACTCGCCGGAACCTCGCTGGCGTACGCGGTAACCGCTGACGCCAAGGACCACACCACCCCACCCCCGCCCTACCCGGGCCCCCCCATCCAAACGGCACAGCCGTCAACGGCAACGCATCCGGACAAGCCGGCTCACCCGGCTCACCCGGAGCACCCGGCGAAGCCGGAGCACCCGGAGCACCCGGAGAAGCCCGCCTATCCGGAGCACCCGGTGAAGCCTGAGTACCCGGCACATCCGGAGAAGCCCGCCTATCCGGAGCACCCGGTGAAGCCTGAGTACCCGGCACATCCGGAGAAGCCCGCGTATCCGGAGCATCCGGTGAAGCCCGCGTATCCGGAGCATCCGGTGAAGCCCGCGTATCCGGAGCATCCGGTGAAGCCCGCGTATCCGGAGCATCCGGTGAAGCCCGAGTATCCGGCACATCCGGTGAAGCCGGAGATGCCTGTGTACCCGGTGAAGCCTGCTTATCCGGTGAAGCCGGAGATGCCTGCGTATCCGGTGAAGCCTGCTTATCCGGTGAAGCCGGAGATGCCTGTGTACCCGGTGAAGCCTGCTTATCCGGTGAAGCCGGAGATGCCTGCGTATCCGGTGAAGCCTGCTTATCCGGTGAAGCCGGAGATGCCTGCGTATCCGGTGAAGCCTGCTTATCCGGTGAAGCCGGAGATGCCTGCGTATCCGGTGAAGCCTGCTTATCCGGTGAAGCCGGAGATGCCTGCTTATCCGGTGAAGCCTGCGTATCCGGAGAAGCCCGCCTATCCGGAGCACCCGGCCAAGCCCGCCTACCCGGAGAAGCCCGCCTATCCGGAGCACCCGGCCAAGCCCGCCTACCCGGAGAAGCCCGCCTACCCCGAGCAGCCGGCCAAGCCGGCGTACCCGGAGCACCCGGAGAAGCCGGCGTATCCGGAGCACCCGGAGAAGCCGGCCTATCCGGAGCACCCGGCCAAGCCGGCGTATCCGGAGCACCCGGAGAAGCCGGCCTATCCGGAGCACCCGGCCAAGCCGGCGTACCCGGAGCACCCGGAGAAGCCGGCCTATCCGGAGCACCCGGAGAAGCCGGCCTATCCGGAGCACCCGGAGAAGCCGGCCTATCCGGAGCACCCGGAGAAGCCGGCGTATCCGGAGCACCCGGAGAAGCCGGCGTATCCGGAGCACCCGGAGAAGCCGGCGTATCCGGAGCACCCGGAGAAGCCGGCCTATCCGGAGCACCCGGAGAAGCCGGCCTATCCGGAGCACCCGGAGAAGCCGGTATACCCGGAGCACCCGGAGAAGCCGGCCTATCCGGAGCACCCGGAGAAGCCCGCGTACCCCGAGCACCCATCGAAACCCGACTCCCCGGAACACTCGTCGAAGTCGTCGTGGTAACTCCGCACCGCTGAGCGCCGGAGTACCTGCACGGTTCCCCCTGCCCGGGGGCTCCCGTGGCCACGGCCGAGCGGCCTCCGGGCTGTCCGGCGTGGCCGTCAGGGTAGCGGCGAATGGGACGTGAGAAGGACGCCTGACAGGGATCTGACCTGGTCAGGCGTCCTTCTTCTGCTTCTGGAGCGTTATGGGGCCGTCCGGGCGGCGGTGCGGAGGCGGGTGACGGCGTCGGTCAGCATGCGGCGGCAGAACGCGACGTGCGTGGGGCCGTAGCCGCGGGGCCCGCACTCGACGACCAGCAGCAGGCCCAGGTAGAGCTGGTAGAGGGCCAACCGGTGTTGGAAGGCCGGGCCGAAGTCGAGGCTTCCGCCCGCCTCGGTGTAGCCGACGACGAGGTCGCTGTCCGGGCCGGCGTCGCCGCCGAAAGCGAGCGAGACCAGTTCGGCGGCCGGGTCGCCCCAGAAGGCCCGTTCGTGGTCGATGAGGCCGGTGATCCTCGCGTGGCTCCCGTCGTCGGCGGGGGCGACGAAGATGTTGCCCGGCCACAGGTCGAAGTGAACCAGCCTGGGCTCCGTGACCTCTTCGAGGGCGTCGCCGCCCTCGGCGACGAGCCTGCGTATCTCGGCGGGCGGCGCGTCCAGCGGGGACTGCCGGCGCTCGGCATCCTCCAGGAGCGCCTCGACCATCGCGGTGAACGCCGTCCGCCAGTCGGTGGCCAAGAGCCCGGACTGCGCGGCCGGGTAGCCGAACCGGCCGTCCTCGGGCGCCAGGGTGTGCAGGCGTGCGGTGATCGCGCCCAGTTCGCGGCGCGCCGCCGCCTCGGCCGGGTGGGTCAGGCGGCCGGCTGCCTTGTCCCACGTGGTCCCTTCGACGACCGAGAGGACGAGGAACTCCCTTCCCACGTACAGCAGTTCAGCGGTCGGTATCGGTATCGGTATCGGTATCGGTGTCGATATCGGTGTCGGTGCCTCGCCGCCGGGGAGATCCGCGATCCGTCGGTAGACCATGGCCTCGGTCCCGAGGATGCCTTGCTCGTAGCGCAGCACGGCGGCCTCGTCCGGCGGGGCGAGTTTGACGACGGCGGGTCGGCCGTCGTCGAGCCGGACTCGGTAGACGGTGCTGAACCAGCCGTCGGACAGTTCGCTCTCCACGCGGCATCCGACGCCGGTGCCGGCGCGCAGCAGGGCGTCCAGTTGATCGGGGGCCAGGTGTCGCTTGGTCCGGCTCTGCATGGCGGCATGCCTTCGGGCGGTGGGCGTGGAGATCGGCGATGTCGGCGGCGAACCGCGCCTGGGGCGCGGCCCCCACTGGGACCCCGCCCTGACTGTCCGGTTCAGGCCGGGTACGGCAGCTCGGCCTCCGAGGTGCCGGCCGGCCGGGTGTGCACCGTTGCGTTCGGGCCGCCGATCCGCAGCTGCCACGGGTGCGGGCTGTCGGTGGCCACGTGCAGACGGTCGCCCCGGCGCCGCAGGTGGAAGCGGGCCGTCTCACCTGGGCCGTCGATGCGGGGGATCACCACGGTGCGCTCGGCGCCGTCGGCGAAGGCGTGCACCCGTAGTTCGACGCCGTCCGCCCAGGCGGAGACCGGCTGCTGATCGTCGGCGGCCAGCGCGATGACCGAGTCCGGGCGGGCCAGCAGCGGCAGGGTGTGGAAGTCGTGCTGCTCACGGACCCAGCGCGGACCGGTGACCTGAGCGCCCGTCAGCACATTGGTCCAGGCGCCTTCCGGCACGTAGTACTCGACCGTGCCGTCGTCGGTGAAGACCGGGGCGACGAGCAGGTCGTCGCCGAGCATGTACTGCCGGTCGAGGGTCGCGGCGGCCGGGTCGTCGGGGAACTCCAGCACCATGGCACGCATCACCGGGACACCGGTGGTGTGCGCCTGCTGCGCGGCGCGCTGGAGGTACGGGGCGAGGCGGTGCTTGAGCAGGGTGAACTGGCGGGTGACGTCGACGGCCTCCTCGCCGTAGTCCCACGGCACGCGGTACGACTTGCTGCCGTGCAGACGGCTGTGCGAGGAGAGCAGCCCGAACTGCACCCAGCGCTTGAAGACGGCCGGAGTCGGCGTGCCCTCGAAGCCGCCGATGTCGTGGCTCCAGAAGCCGAAGCCGGACAGACCCAGGGAGAGTCCGCCGCGCAGCGACTCGGCCATGGCGCCGAAGTGGGACTCGCAGTCGCCGCCCCAGTGCACCGGGTACTGCTGACCGCCCGCAGTGGCGGAGCGGGCGAACAGCAGCGCCTCGCCCTCGCCACGCTCCTCCCTCAGCAGCTCGAAGACCGCCTGGTTGAAGAGGTGCGTGTAGTAGTTGTGCATCCGCTCCGGGTCGGAGCCGTCGTGCCAGACGACATCGGTGGGGATCCGCTCGCCGAAGTCGGTCTTGAAGCAGTCCACGCCCTGGGCGAGCAGCGTCTTCAGTTTGCCCGTGTACCAGTCGCGTGCGGCCGGGTTGGTGAAGTCCACCAGGGCCATGCCGGCCTGCCACAGGTCCCACTGCCATACGCTGCCGTCGGGGCGGCGTACGAGATGACCCTCGCGCATGCCCTCCTCGAACAGCGGGGACTTCTGCGCGATGTACGGGTTGATCCAGGCGGAGATCCTGAGCCCCCGCTCCTTGAGCCGGGCCAGCATGCCTTCGGGGTCGGGGAAGGTCTCGGAGTCCCAGTCGAAGTCGCACCACTGGTAGCCGCGCATCCAGAAGCAGTCGAAGTGGAAGACGCTCAGCGGGATGCCACGCTCGGCCATGCCGTCGACGAAGCGGTTGACGGTGGCCTCGTCGTAGTCGGTGGTGAAGGAGGTGGTCAGCCACAGGCCGAGCGCCCAGGCCGGGGGCAGGGCGGGGCGGCCGGTGAGCGCGGTGTAGCGCTGGAGGATCTGCTTCGGGGTCGGGCCGTGGACGACGAAGAACTCCAGCGACTGGTCCTCGACGCTGAACTGGACCTGCCCGACCGACTCGGAGCCGACCTCGTAACTGACCTTGCCGGGGTGGTTGACGAAGACGCCGTAGCCGCGGTTGGTCAGATGGAAGGGGATGTTCTTGTACGCCTGCTCGCTGCTGGTGCCGCCGTCCGCCTGCCAGATGTCCACCGTCTGCCCGTTCTTGACGAACGGGGTGAACCGCTCGCCCAGCCCGTACACCGACTCCCCTACGCCCAGGGCGAGTTGACCGAGCATGAAGTGCCGGCCGCCGGCGTCGGTGACGAAGCCGGTGCCGCGCTCGCCCACGGAGGTCAGCAGCCGTCCGCCGGCGGTGAACTCCAGGTTCCACGGCTGCGAGGTGTCCACCCGCAGCGACAGCTCACCCGCACTGAGTTCGACCACCGAGCCGTCCCGGCCCACCTTCCCCGCATCCGGTTGCGCGCCGGGCAGCGCGAACTCCGGCGCCTTCCGCACCGAACCGGCGTGGTGGGTGGCACGTACCCCGATCACGCCCTCGGCGGGCGACCAGCACTCGACCGTCAGCAGCGCGCTGTTGAGGATTCCGGCGCGGCGGTCGACGTGCTTCACCGGCGCGTAGAGGGTCATCCGGTGCTCGTCGGCCCGGACGTCAGCGACCTCGGTGGCGTAGCGCGCGGTGACGCCCGGACGCATCAGCCAGTAGCCGTCGGTGAACTTCATGGGGTGGTTTCCTCCGTCCGCGCGCGATGCGCGGTGATCAGGCCCCGGTACCAGTGGTAGCTGTCCTTGGGCGTTCGAGTCAGCGTGTCGTAGTCGACGTGGACAAGACCGAAGCGCTGGTCGTAGCCGCGCGCCCACTCGAAGTTGTCCAGCAACGACCAGGCGTAGTAGCCACGCACGTCCACCCCGGCGGCGACGGCGGCGGCGACGGCGGCGAAGTGGTCCGTGAGGTAGTCGATCCGCTCGGCGTCGTGGACCCGGCCGTCGGGGCCGACGGTGTCGGTCTCGGCGGAGCCGTTCTCGGTGATCCAGACCGGCGGAAGGTGCGGGTAGCGGGCGTCGAGTCCGCAGAGCAGCTCGGTCAGCGCCTCCGGGACGACGGGCCAGCCCATGGTGGTGTGCCGGGTCCCGTACGGGTCCAGCTCGGTGACACCGATGTCCACGGCGGTGCGCACTTCGGGGTCGGCCTCGCGGTGAGGGGCGGCGGCGACCGTCACGGGGCGGTAGAAGTTGACGCCGAGGAAGTCCAGCGGGGCGCCGATCAGTTCCAGGTCGCCGGGCAACCGCCAGGCACCGGCGGCGAGACCGCCCCAGGTCTCGTCCTCGTATTCCGGATAGCGTCCGGCGAGGAGTGGCTCGGCCCAGACCTCGTTGTGGAGGACCTCGGCCCGGCGCAGGGCGGCCCGGTCCTCGGGGAGGTCGGAGGCGGCGTGGAGGCGGTCGAGGTTGAGGGTGATGCCTGTCTCGCGGGCGCCCGCGACGCGCAGCTCACGTACCGCTAGGCCGTGGCCGACCAGCAGGTGGTGGGCGGCGGCCAGCGCGCCCCGGCCCTCTTCGGCACCGGGTGCGTGCCGGCCCTCGGCATAGCCGACGAAGGCGGAGCAGTACGGCTCGTTGAGGGTGATCCAGCGCTCCACCCGGTCCCCGTAACGCTCGGCAGCGAGGGCCGCGTACTGCGCGAACGCCTCGGCGGTCTCCCTGACGCGCCAGCCGCCTCGGTCCTCCAGGGCCTGCGGCAGGTCCCAGTGGTAGAGCGTCACGGCGGGGGCGACGCCAGCGGCCAGCAGATCGTCGATCAGCCGGTCGTAGAAGTCGAGGCCCTTGGCGTTGACCGGCCCGGTGCCCTGGGGCAGCAGGCGGGACCAGGCGATCGAGAACCGGTAGCCGTCGACGCCGAGCC
Organism: Streptomyces sp. NBC_00461; assembly: GCF_036013935.1. Lineage (NCBI taxonomy): Bacteria > Bacillati > Actinomycetota > Actinomycetes > Kitasatosporales > Streptomycetaceae > Streptomyces > Streptomyces sp. NBC_00461. The sequence continues at coordinate 1,342,699 of NZ_CP107902.1, read as the reverse complement.
CGCGCAGCAGGGCGATGTCCTCGGGGTAGCGGTGGTAGTGGTCGCAGGCGGTGTCACCGGTGGCGCCGCCGAGGGTGCGGCCAGGGGTGTGGCTGAAGGTGTCCCAGATGGACGGGCCGCGGCCGTCCTGGTCGTGGGCGCCCTCGATCTGGTAGGCGGCGGTCGCGGCTCCGAAGCGGAACCCGGCGGGCAGTTCGGGGAACGGGCGCGCGGTGGGCCCGGATGCGTTGGACATGTGTGTCAGAGCTCCGGCGCCAGGCAGCGCGGGCGCGGCCGGGCCAGTCGGGTGGGCGCGGACCGCGCGCACTGGTGAAGCAGCCGGCCGGCGGCGGGCAGGAAAGCAGAACCCACGGGAGGGACACCTCGACGGAGCGGGAGAGACATCGGTTGGTGAAGCGCTTCGACGCTGCCACCGCCCGAGATGTGATGTCAATGCCTGGCAAGGAACAAGCTTCCTTGTCTGCACCCCCTTGCTTCGCTCAGAAATTCCTCATTAACTTGCGTAATCAAGTGAAGCGCTTCGACGATGCCGCCGAGGGGGCCGCTGCCGTGAGTCACCAGAGAGCCGTTGTTGCCGCCCGCGGGCTCCACAGGGAGCCGCACCCGGGCCACGTTGATCATCCCGGTCATCCGGGACGACGTACGCACTCGGCGACAGGCGAACGCGACGAGAATGAGCACCTCGGACCAGGTCCGGTACGTCCGTGACCGGCTCGACCTCCCGACACCTGGCACCTCACACTTGAGCACCTGACCGCTGACACCCACTGCCTCCCCGTTCCGGCAGCCGGGGATTCACGGCCGGATTCCGGCCGCCGGGACCCATCCGTCTCATCGAGGGCCTCACATGACTGATCTGCCCGCGCGCGTCCTGTTCGGCGCCGCCTACTACCACGAGTACCAGCCGTACGAGCGGCTCAAGACCGACCTCGATCTCATGGCGGAGGCGAAGTTCAGCGTCATCCGCGTCGGCGAGTCGGTCTGGTCAACCTGGGAACCGGAGAACGGCCGGTTCGAACTCGACTGGCTGCGACCCGTCCTCGACGGCGCACACGAGCGCGGCATCTCCGTCGTCCTCGGCACTCCCACCTACGCGGTGCCGCCGTGGCTGGCCCGGCAGTACCCGGAGATCGCCGCCGAGGACGCGGCCGGGCGCCGCGCCGGGTGGGGCGCCCGGCAGGAGGTCGACTTCACGCACCCCGCCTTCCGCTTCCACGCGGAACGGGTGATCCGCGCGATCACGGCCCGCTACGCCGCCCACCCCGCGGTCATCGGCTTCCAGGTCGACAACGAGCCCGGGGGGCGACTGCCGCACAACCACGGCGTCTTCCAGCGCTTCGTGGACGACCTGCGGCAGCGGTACGGCGATGTCGAGACCCTCAACCGCGAGTGGGGGCTCGTCTACTGGTCGCACCGGCTGTCCACCTGGGCCGACCTGTGGACCCCGGAGGGCAACGCGCAGCCGCAGTACGACCTGGCCTGGCGGGCCTTCCAGGCACGCCTGACCACCGAGTTCATCGCCTGGCAGGCCGGCATCGTGCGCGAGTACGCGAGGCCGGACCAGTTCGTCACCACCTGCCTCGCCTACGGCCTGCCCGGCCTGGAGGACGACGAGCTCACCGACAGCCTCGACATCACCGCGGGCAACCCGTACTACGAGATGCAGGACAGCCTCACGATGCCCGAGCCGCCGCGGGAGAAGCTGCCGCAGCAGTGGATGGCGTACGGGGCGTGGGCGCTGCACCAGAGCGCCGACAGGATCTACTCCTCGCGCCAGGAGCCGTTCCTGATCACCGAGACCAACGCCCAGGCCATCAGCGGCACTTACGAGAACCGGCCCGCCTTCGACGGGCAGTGGCGGCAGGCCGCGTGGGCGCTGGTCGCACGCGGGGCCCGCATGATCGAGTACTGGCACTGGCACACGCTGCACTTCGGCACCGAGACGTACTGGGGCGGAATCCTCCCGCACAGCGGACAACCCGGGCGCGCCTACCGCGAACTCGCCCGACTGGGCGCCGAGTTCGAGCGCGCCGGGGATCTGGTCGCCGGGATCACGCCGGACGCGGACATCGCGATGGTGTACTCGGCGCCGAGCAGGTGGCTGATGCAGAAGTATCCGCCGCTCGCGGGCCCCGACGGCGGTCCGGACGGGGGTGCGTACGAGGGCATCTTCGAGCCGTTCTACCGGGGCGCGTTCGAGGCGGGGCGCCAGGTACGGATCCTGCACGCGCGCCAGTTGCACGACCCGCGGGGCGAACGCCCAGGACTGGTGCCGGAGGCGGCGGCCGAACTGCACCCCGTGCTCATCGCTCCGGCGCTGTACGTGGCGGACGACGGGATGCTCGACTGGCTCGGTGCCTACGCGGAGGCGGGCGGTCACGTCGTGCTCGGTCCCCGTACCGGCTACGGCGATCACGAGGCGCGGGCACGCCACGAGGTGACACCGGCGCGACTGGTGCGGGCCGCGGGCGTCCGCTACGACGAGTTCAGCAACCTGCATGTCGACGTCCCGCTGCGCGCCGCACCGGACAGCCCGCTGCGGCTGTCGGGCGACGCGGTGGCCACCCGTTGGGTGGAGGGCCTGGCCGTCGAGGACGCCGACGTCCTGGCCGAGTACGACCACCCGCACTTCGGACGCTGGCCCGCCGTCACCACCCGCCGTCACGGCGCGGGCCGCGTCACGTGCGTGGGCACCGTGCCCGGCCGTGATCTGGCCCGAGCGCTCGCCACCTGGCTCGCCCCCACCCCGGGCGGCGGCTGGCAGGGCCTGCCGGACTCGGTCACCGTGGCCACCGGCACTGCCCCCGACGGGCGGCGCGTCCATGTCGTGCACAACTGGAGCTGGCAGCCGGCCACTGCCCAGGCCCCGGCGGACCTGACCGACGCCCTGGACGAGAGCGGGCACGTGATCCCGACCGGTACGCCCGTGCAGCTCGGTGCCTGGGACGTCCGTGTCTTCGCAGCCGCACCGGGGCCCGCCGCTCAGGACCGGTGACATCCACCGCAGGGCCGGATGGAGGGCGCCCTCGGCACCGCGCACCTCGTCGCGGGCGTCCCCCTCGAAGACGTGCGGCAAGGTCACGGCCGGGGTCTTCAGCGGGATCCGGTCCGCGCCCTCCACGAGCCGGGCGCCGGGCGAGAACGGCAGCAGGCCACCGCAGTTCCTGAGCGGGACGACAGCTCTTGACCAGCACGACCGCCTGCCAGGCCGCCCGCATCCTCAGCGGGCAGGCCCGACTCCAGGGCGCCCGGATACGCACCGCGTCGACCCGTCGTACGAGATCCGTGTTCCAGATCGCGCCGCCCAGGCACATCGCTCACGGGAAGACGGTGGCCGGACCCCTCCGCGCCCCGCTGTTCACGTTCCCGGCCGGTGTTCTCGAACGGCGGCTGTTGATCACGGAAAGGTGATGGTGAGGGCAGGACCTGTGCGGACAGGTGGGATCCCTTGAGATGGGGCGACGTGCGCTTTCGAAGCGCTTCGATGCCTTCGGAGCCCATAGGGCTCCAGGGCGAATGTGAAGACTTCGACACCATTACATCAAGCAGGGCAAGCAGAGAGTCCCCTCCTATACCACGGAGGAATCTTGGAAGCGACTCTTGTGCACCCATGTGTGTTCACTTAACCTCACAGCAACATCGAAGCGCTTCGACTGTGAGACATGTCGCAGTGGTTGGATGTTCGTTTTCAGCTCAGCCAGTTCCAGTCAAGACACCGCAGCCGACGGCCCACCGCCGGGTGTCCTGGTGCGCCATGAAGGGTTGACGCAATGACGCCGAACGCCGCTTCCGCCTCCTCCGGGCCAAGCCGGAGAAGCTTCCTCGCCTCGACTGCGGTCGCCACCGCAGCAGTGGCGGGCGGGATGCCCCTGCTCGCCGCCTGCGGCGGTTCGGACAGCGGGTCGCGAGAGGGCGCCACGTCGGGCAAGGCCGCCGACAAGCTTCTCCCGGCCTATACGGCCAGCACGGTCGCCAAGCCGGATCTTCCGGCGAAGAACGGTTCGGCGGCCGGCTACACCGGCAAGGTCAACCTCGCGACCCTCGAAACCTCGGTCCCGAAGAAGCTCGGCACCGGCGCCCCCCTCAAGATCATGTCCCCGCTCTGGGGCACCCCGCCGAAGCCCGGGTGCGCGTACTACAAGGCGGTCGACGCCGCGGCGGGCACCAAGGTCACCTGGCAGAACCAGGACGGCAACACCTACGGCCAGAAGCTCGGCGCCGTCCTCGCCTCCAGCTCCATACCGGACATGGTGGTCGTGCCGAGCTGGGAGCTGGTCGGCAAGATCGCGAACGCGGTCACCGCGAAGTTCATGGACCTCGGCCCCTATCTGGCGGCCGACAAGGTCAAGAAGTACCCGAACCTGGCCGCGATACCGTCCGACGCCTGGCGCATGGGCATCTTCGGCGGCGCGCTGCGCGGCATCCCGATGCCCACCGCTCCCGCGAGCTTCATCGTGCCCTACTACCGCAAGGACATCTTCGACAAGAAGGGCTACTCGGTACCCAAGTCGGCCGACGAGTTCCTCAGCTGGGCCAAGGACGCCACCAGCTCCAAGGCCAAGGTGTGGGCATGCGGCGACATGGCGTGGGTCTCGGGCAGCATCTTCGGTGTCCGCCCCGGCTGGAACATCGATGACGACGGCAAGCTGAGGTACCAGGTCGAGCGGCCCGAATACCTTGAGGCTCTGGAGTGGACCCGCAAGCTGTTCGACGCGGGCGTGGTCCACCCCGACGACAAGGCCCAAACCGGCGACGCGGGCCAGCGTTTCACCGCCGGACAGATCCTGGTCTACGTCAGTGACGCCTCCGCCTGGTACCAGAAGACCGCCGAACAGGCCAAGGCCAACCCTGACTTCCAGATCGACGCCATGGACATCTTCGGCGCCGACGGCGGCCACCCCACGCTGTGGGCGTCCTCGCCCGCCAACATCTGGTCGATGATCCGCAAGGGCGCCTCGAAGACGACGGTCGAGAACGCGCTGGCCGCCGCCGACTTCGCGGCCGCGCCCTACGGCACCAAGGAGCGGATGCTCGTCGACTACGGCGTCGAGGGCACCCACTACACGGTCAAGAAGGGCGTCCCGGTCAAGACGGACCAGGGCAACTCCGAGGTGATCAACGCCTGGGGGATGCTGGCGGCGCCGGCTGCCTACTTCGCCCACCCCGACTTCCCGGACGTCGCCCGCAAGCAGGTCGAGTGGCAGCAGCGGATGGGCGCCTTCATGAAGAAGACGTCCACGTACGGCATGACCATCGTCGAGCCGACCCGTTACGCCAACCTCGCCAGCCAGTTCGAGCAGCTGCAGATCGACTACGTGCGGGGCCACAAGAAGCTGTCCGACGTGCAGGCCGCCATCGCCACCTGGAAGTCCTCCGGCGGTGACAAGCTGCGCGACTGGTACAAGCAGCTCATCGACAAGAACGGCAGCGGAAACTGATGTCCATCACGGCCGGGAGCAGGCCCGACGGGACTCGTCCCCCCGCGGCCGTCGAGGAACCGGTAGCCGCCGTCGCCACAGCCGAGGCGAAGGAGAGGACCCCGCGCAAGGCGGCAAGGACGAACAAGGCGGGAAGGGCGAGCAGGGCGGGGAAGGTTCCCTTGCGGATCCGGCTGCGCCGGGACCGTGCGCTGATCCTGATGACGTTGCCGGTCATCCTCCTGCTCCTCCTGTTCAACTATGTTCCGCTGCTGGGTAACGTCGTGGCCTTCCAGGACTACGACCCGTATGCGTCCAGCAACGGCGTCACGGCGATCTTCCACAGCCCGTGGATGGGCGTGGAGCAGTTCTCGCGGGTGATCGACGATCCGCTGTTCTGGAGCGCGACAAAGAACACCATCATGCTGTTCGTGCTGCAGCTGGTGCTGTTCTTCCCGGTCCCGATCGTGCTGGCGCTGGTCATCAACAGTGTGATCCGGCCCCGGGTGCGGGCGGTGGCGCAGGCGATCATGTATCTGCCGCACTTCTTCTCCTGGGTTTTGGTGGTCACCGTCTTCCAGCAGATCTTCGGCGGGGCGGGCATCATCGCCCAGACCCTGGAGGATCACGGGTGGAGCGGGTTCGACCTGATGACCAACGCGGACCTGTTCAAGTACCTGGTCACCGCGCAGGCGGTATGGAAGGACGCCGGCTGGGGGATCATCGTGTTCCTCGCGGCGCTGTCCGCGGTCAGCACCGACCTGTACGAGGCGGCCGCGATGGACGGGGCGGGACGCTGGCGGCGAATGTGGCATGTGACGCTGCCCGCGCTGCGCCCGGTGATCGCGCTGCTGCTGGTGCTGCGGGTGGGTGACGCGCTGAGTGTCGGTTTCGAGCAGTTCCTGCTGCAGCGGTCCGCGGTCGGTGCGGGGGCCAGCGAGGTCCTGGACACCTATGTGTGGAACATGGGTATCCAAAACGGCGACTTCAGTTATGCGGCCGCGGTCGGTCTGGCCAAGGGGCTCATCGGAGTGTGTCTCGTGCTGGGTGCGAACAAGTTCGCGCACCTTTTGGGCGAGCAGGGGGTGTACAAGAAATGAGCCTGAACACGCAGCTCATCCGCAGTCTGCAGGCTCCGGCCCGGCCGGTGTGGGAGGAGTCGCCCAGCCGGGTGGGACTGACCGCGAAGAGCGGCTTTCTGGTGCTGTGCTGTCTGGGGGTGCTCGGTCCGCTGTGGATCGTGATCGTCACCAGCCTGTCCCCGAAGCCGGTGATCGACCGGGTCGGCGGCCTGGTGGTGATCCCCGAGGGCATCACCTTCGTCAACTACACCGAGTTGCTCAGTGGTGGCCAGGTCAGCCGGGCGATCATGGTGTCGGTGGGGGTGACGCTGTTCGGCACGCTGTTCTCGATGGCGGTGTCGGTGCTGGCGGCCTATGGTCTGTCGCGGCCGGGGAGCCTGGGCCACCGGTTCTTCCTGATGACGATGATGGCGACGATGTTCTTCGGGGCCGGGCTGATCCCGACGTATCTGCTGGTGCAGTCGCTGGGGCTGACGGACACCTATCTGTCGCTGGTCCTGCCCAGCGCGGTCAGTGTCTTCAACATTCTGGTCCTGCGGGCCTTCTTCATGGGGATCTCTCCCGAGCTGACCGAGTCGGCCCGGATCGACGGGGCCAGTGATCTGCGGATCCTGCTGACGATCGTCATGCCGTTGTCGCGTGCGGTGCTGGCGGTGATCTCGCTGTTCTACGCGGTGGGGTACTGGAGTGCCTGGTTCAACGCCTCGATCTACCTCACCGACCAGCAGATGATGCCGTTGCAGAACGTGCTGATCCAGCTGGTGCAGAAGAACACCGAGGCGCCGACGGGTCTGCAGCAGGCGGTCCGTACCGGCCAGCTCTCCGCCCTGGGACTGCAGATGGCCGTCATGGTCCTCGCGCTGATCCCGGTCGCGGTGGCCTCCCCCTTCGTCCAGCGGCACTTCAAGAAGGGCATGCTCACCGGCGCCATCAAGGGCTGAAGCCCTTTGGCCCGAATCTCTCCGCAGTCTCGCAGGCCCCGTCCCTGCGCAGTGCCTCGCGTCGATGCGGTCCCGCACCGCTGATCCGCCGTACTGACCGAGCCGATTCTCCAGTCGCCCCCACCGACTGGTCCTCAAGACCGAACTGACCTGGGCGCCCGACGGAGTGACGGCGGTTCCGCGACCGCCTCGCCCCGTCCGTCCCTGAACCAGGACTTCTTCCGGTGACGCGTAGCCGATCCACTTCGTCGCCGGAGAGGACCACGTCCCCAGCCAGGGGACGTGGGAGCACCCCCACAATCCCCCCACCCGTGGAAGGGACACCATGGTTAAAAGCGCGATACGCAAGATCACGATGGCGGCGCTGGCGCCGGCACTGGCTCTCGGTGCCACCGTCGGTCTGGCCTCCGCCCCCGCCTCCGCCGCCGTCTGGAACACCTGTGACCAGTACGGCAGCACCAGCCTGGATGGCTACAAGCTCTACAACAACATCTGGGGCTCCGGCGCCGGCGCCCAGTGCATCTGGGCCAACTCCGGGACCAACTGGGGTATCTCGGCCAACCACCCCAACACCGGCGGCATCAAGTCCTACGCCAACTCGACGAAGTCGATCAACAAGTCGATCGACTCCCTCAGCTGGCTCACCAGCAACTACAACGTCAGTGTCCCGTCGTCCGGCGCGTACAACACGTCGTACGACATCTGGGACACCAACCACAAGTACGAGATCATGCTCTGGGTCAACTACAACGGATCCGTCGGCCCGATCGGCAGCTACCAGGACAACGTCACGGTCGGCGGCAGCAACTGGAACGTCTACAAGGGCACCAACGGGTCGAACCAGGTGTTCTCGTTCCTGCGGACGTCCGACTCCAACTCCGGCACCGTGGACGTCAAGCCGATCCTCAGCTGGATCGCCCACACCAAGGGCTGGATGCCCGGCAGCGAGACCATCGGCGACGTGCAGTTCGGCTACGAGGTCACCTCGTCGTCCGGCGGACTCAACTTCACCACCAACAACCTGACCGTCAGCGGCGGCTGACCCGACATCAGGGCCGAGGTCGGTCCGCGTCCTTCCTCGGACGCGGTCGACCTCGGCCCGCGGTGCGTTGTGGCCGGCCCTGGGCGGGCGGTGGGATCAGTGCTGGGCGAACTGGACGCGGGTGGGTTGCACGACGTTCGGGCGCACCGCTATTCCCGTGATGGTCAGCCGTTCGCCGTAGATGTCGGTGAGTCTGATCGTGCCGCCGCACCCGGTGCCGTCCGCGGAGAGGAAGTAGTTGTAGGCGGTGCGGGGCAGTTGCCGCCAGCCACCTGAGGTGCGGACCTCCAGCTTGGTGACCGGGTTGCGGTGGCCGATCGCCTGGATGGCGCACCAGTAGGCGCTGGAGCCGGTCTTGTACCGCATGGAGATCGTGCCGGAGATGCTGGGGCTCACCAGGCTCCAGGTGATGGGGATCCGGCCGACCTTGAGGTCGGCGAGTTTGGCGAATGCCTGCTGGCTGAGGTCGAGTTGCCCGGGTGCGCAGGGCAGGGGGCACTCGTTGGTGATCCGCACCGTGATGGATTTGCCGTTGGCCGCGCGGACGAGCACGTATGCGCCGCACGCCTTGGACGTCTCGTAGTCCGTGGTGTTCATGGCCGCGATCATGAGATCGGGGCTCGGGCCGAACAGGCAGGCGCCGTTTCCGTCCGCGGCCTCGTAGGCGGTGGCGACGCCCTTGTAGCTGGTGTGGGGCTGGAGCCGTCCCGCCTGGGAGGTCGTGGCGGGCTTTTGCTGGGACCGCGGTGTGTCCTTGGGTGACGGTCGTGCCGACGTGCTGGCCGCGGCACCCTTCGGGGAGGCGGAGCCGGTCGGGGAGGGGGAGCCGGTCGGGCTCGCCTTCGCGGTCGGGGTGCCTGTCCTGCCGGCGGCGGAGGCATTCACCTGGGAGGTGGCGAGCGGTGTGGCGGCGGCGGGTGCCGCATCGGCGTTGCGATCGGGGAGCAACGCCATGACCAGGTAGGTGAGAACGCCCACGGCGATCAGCGCCGAAGTGCCGCCCAGCATGAGCTTGCGTCTTTGTCTCCGCTGCCGCGCGGCCTGCCTCGGTGTGTTCATTTCCTGTCCGTTCGCAAGATCGAGCCCGATGGTCCACTGTGCAGTGACCGCCGGAAGCACAAAGGTTGCCGACGATTTCTCACAGGAATCGGCCGAGTCTCGCGGTGCCGCCGCAATGGCGGAGGGAGAGCGGGCGTGGGCCCCGCACGAGTGGCGGGGCCCACATGGTCAGCGGCCGGCCGTGGACCCGGCCGAAAGAGCGGTCGCGCTCCGTGTCGCGGCCGTGCCGCCCAGCGCGCTCAGCGCCGACTGGTAGGCGGGCTTCTTGGTGCCGTTGCGGTCGAACAGCAGGGGGTTGTCCCCGCTGCGCCAGGAGTCGCTGTCGCGGATGCCCCAGACGGTGATGCCGGTGCAGCGCGCGACGTTCATGCACGCCTTGACGGTGTTGGCGTACGCCGTCGGCGACGCCTGGGCGATGTCCAGCTCGGTGATCTGTACGTCGACGCCGAGCGCGGCGAAGTTCGACAGTGTGGTCTGGAAGCTCGACGGCGGGCCGCCGGCGCCGAAGTGGGACTGGAGGCCGACGCAGTCGATGGGCACACCGCGCGCCTTGAAGTCGCGCACCATGTTGTAGACGCCCTGGGTCTTGGCGTCCGACCAGTTCTCGATGTTGTAGTCGTTGTAGCAGAGCTTGGCCGCCGGGTCGGCCGAGCGTGCGGTGCGGAAGGCCTCCTCGATGAAGCCGTTGCCCAGCACGTCCTGGAACACCGAACTGCGGTGCTGGCCACTGCCGTTGTCGGCGAAGGCCTCGTTGACCACGTCCCAGGCGTAGATCTTGCCCTTGTAGTGGTTCATCTCCGTGGTGATGTGGTTGTTCATCACGCTGCGCAGGGTGTTCGCGTCCCTGATGGAGCTGACCCAGCCGGGCAGTTGGGAGTGCCAGACCAGCGTGTGTCCGCGCATCCGCTGCCCGTGCGCGGCGGCGTGGCTGACGATCTGGTCACCGGGCCCGAAGTTGAAGTTGCCGCGGGACGGCTCGATGGTGTCCCACTTCATCTCGTTCTCGGGTGTGACCGCGTTGAACTCGCGGTCCAGGATCGCGGAGTACGTGCCGTCGCCGAGCCTTCCGGCGGCCACGGCGGTCCCGAAGTACCGCCCGGACTGGGCTGCTTGGGCCCCGAGCGTGGAGGCCCGGACGGCGTCGGGTGCGGCGCTCGCGGCGCCGGGCGTCACCAGGGCGCCAATGGCCAGCAGGGACAACACCGAGGCTCGGCGAGCGCCGAGCCGCTTCAGCGGGTTCATGGTTCTCCTCGTACGGTTGGGTGGTGGGGGGAGGTGTGCGATCCTCCGATCGTTCAGGGCGTGGACAGCTCGAACCGCTGGACGCGGACCGCGCCGCCGAGTGCCTGCGTGGCGTGGTTGAAGAGGGCGAATCGGTAGCCCATGAAGAACCGCCAGTCGTTGCCCATGGAGAAGGCGGGCCCGAGGCGGGTGAAGTGGGTGCCGTCGGTGCTGTAGGAGAAGGTGCCGGGACGTGGCGTGCCGGGGCGGATGTCCGCGCTCGCGCGCAGCCAGATCCGGCCGCCGGAGACGGGCGCGCTCGCGACCTCGGTGCCGGTGCCGGTGGTGTTCCAGTTGCCGTCCATGGCCGGCCCGTTGACCATGGACACCCGTGTCCCGGCGCCGTCGCGCTTGACACCGATCCACGCGGAGGAGTCACGCAGCAGCGCGAGCCCGGCCCGGTCGCCGTCCCGCATCGTGGAGTGGTCGAGCTGGACGGTGGCGGTGGAGGTGGGTCCCTGGATGCGGTGCGTGAGGGTGTTGCGGGCCCAGTAGAGGTCATCGGTGACGGTCGCGGTCCGCAGCGTCAGGCCGTTGTCCACCGACCACTTGGTGTTGTCCGGGTTGTGGTTCCACTCCCACCTTGGATTGATCAGGGCATGACATATCCATGATGTATTCCTCCCTTGTGCGGCCCCTGGTTCGTGCGGCGTGAAGTGACCCGGTGGATCCATCAAGGTCCGTGATGTCGAACGCGGATCGGCTTGTCGCGCATCCAGGATGCTATGAGCCTGGCCGGACCCGTCAATACCTCTCGCATGATTCGTCACGAGCGTCGAAACATTCGAAGACCTCGGCGACTCCACTGGCGCGGTTGTTCGTCCGGAAATGGCAGCTCGGCGCGGGGTGACCGCACTCCTGGGCGCATCGGGGAGCCCGTAAGGCGGGCGGTGTTGACATGCCCGGACGCCTCTCTAGTATCCGTGAGGCTCAGACTTTCCGAATAGCCATCGAAATTTCGAACGCCGAAACTCCTCTTCCTGGAAAGGAGCCCGGGTGCCCACACGATCAGTCGGACGCCTGTTCCGCTTCCTCGCGGCGGCCGCGTTGACGGTCACCGCGTCCCTGACGGCCTCCGCCCACTCCACCGCCTCGGCCGCGCCCGGCAGCCCGGCGCTCACCCCACCGCTGGGCTGGAACAGCTGGAACAGCTTCGGGTGCGGGATCACCGAGTCCCAGGTGCGCCAGGCCGCCGACGCGATGGTGTCCTCGGGCATGCGGGACGCCGGTTACCGGTACGTGGTGGTCGACGACTGCTGGTTCGACCCGCAGCGTGACGCGGCGGGCAACCTGCGGGCCAACGCGGCCAAGTTCCCGAGCGGGATGAAGGCGCTCGGGGACTACATCCACGGCAAGGGACTGAAGTTCGGCATCTACCAGGTGCCGGGCGACCGTACCTGCGCGCAGACCAGCGGCGCCTACCCCGGGTCGACGGGCAGCAGGGGACACGAGGCCCAGGACGCCGCCACGTTCGCCTCGTGGGGCGTCGACTACCTCAAGTACGACTGGTGTTCCTCCAGCGGTACCCGCGACGAGCAGATCGCGCGCTTCACGCTCATGCGCGACGCCCTGCGCGCCACCGGGCGGCCGATCGTCTACAGCATCAACCCCAACAGCTTCCACGCCATCACCGGTGCCACCTACAACTGGGGTGAGGTCGCCGACCTGTGGCGGACGACCGAGGACCTGCTGGACGTCTGGCAGAACGGCAACACCAACAGCTATCCGATGGGCGTCGGCAACGTCCTGGACGTCACCGCGCCGCTGGCGGCGCAGTCGGGCCCGGGACACTGGAACGACCCCGACATGCTGGTCGTCGGCCGCCCCGGCCTGTCACTGACCGAGTCCCGCTCCCACTTCGCCCTGTGGGCACTGCTGGGAGCCCCGCTCATGGCCGGCAACGACATCCGCACCATGTCCGCCGACGTGAGCGCGATTCTGCGCAACCCGCGTCTGCTGGCGGTGAACCAGGATCCGGTGGGGGCCGGCGGGCGCAGAGTGCGCGACGACGGCGGCACCGAGATCTTCGCCAAGCCGCTGTCCGACGGCTCGGTCGCGGTGGGCCTGTTCAACCGGGGAGGCGACACGGCGACGGTCACGACCACGGCCGCACAAGTCGGCCTGTCCGGGGGGCCGTTCACCCTCACCGACCTGTGGACCGGCGGCACGTCGAGTACGTCCGGGCAGATCTCGGCGACTGTCCCCGCGCACGGAGTGGCCGTGTTCCGGGTGAGCGGAGGCAGCCCGCTCGCCGCCACCACCTCGCGCCTGCGCGGCAACGCGTCCGGCCGCTGCCTGGACGTGGACAACGCCTCCACGGCGGCCGGGGCCACGGTACTGATCTGGGACTGCCACACGGCCGCCAACCAGCTGTGGACCACATGGGCCGGCGGTGAGATCCGCGTCTTCGGCGACAAGTGCCTGGACGCCTACGACCAGGGGACCGCCAACGGCACCCGAGTCATCACCTGGCCCTGCAACGGCCAGGACAACCAGAAGTGGACCGTCGGCACTGACGGGTCGATCCGCAACGTCCACGCCGGGCTGTGCCTCGACCTCGACAGGGCCGGCACCGCCAACGGAACCCCGCTGGTCCTGTGGAGCTGCAACGGCCAGGCCGGCCAGAAGTGGACCCGCGCGTAGGGATGCCGGTGCCCTGGTCGCCCGGGAGGTGGGCAACCAGGGCGAGGGGCAATCGGTCAGGGGAGGGGTGGGACGTGAGTGCCGGTGACCGAGTCTCCGGACTTCTTGACGTGATACATGACCTTTTTGCCGCTGTAGAAGTCGAAGGTCAGTGTCACCAGTTCGCCGTCGCGCAGCGAGTTCAGGAACTCGGGCGTCAGGATGATCGTGTCGTTCGGGTAGTCCGGCGAGAATGTCGCGTTGAACTCCTGGTACACAGTCCAGTTCGTCGGGCCGGCGTAGCTGCCGTCTCCGTACCTGGCCTCCATGGTCGCCAGCGCGTCACCCTTGTACTGCGTGGGGATCGTGAACGCGTCGGTCTTGCCCGTGGCGTCCGACAGCACCGGCTCGTCGTAGGTGACCACCTCGATCTGCCAGGGCAGCCCGCGGGAGAACCGGGCCTGGAGCGTGGCGTTCACCCCGTACTCGCGGTCGCCCGACAGCCGGGTCAGCGCGCCGGCCGTGAGGGTGAGCCGCGTCTTGTCGAAGAGGGTGTAGTCCCGTCCCTCGACGAGCTTCGTCTCACCGTGCCACAGGCCCCGGAAGGTGGTCCCGTTCAGATTCAGGGTGACCCCCTGGGCCGTGATCGGCTCCTTCTTCTCCAAGAAGACCTTGTCGAAGGAGGCCGTTGCCGAACGGGTGGTCCAGCTGGACTTGATCCAGGCCATCAGAGCGGGGTCCGACCACTTCAGGGTCTCCCGGTTCAGGTAGGCCCAAGTTCCGGGGTCCCACAGCGCGGTGGTGACACCGACGAGGCGCGCCGCGTATCCGAGGTGCTCGTAGTACTTCAGCGCCTCGCCCCGCTCGACACGGGAGGGATGGTTGTGGTCGGGGTAGCCGAGCAGGCCGACCTCGCCGACGTAGACGGGGATGCCCCTGGCGACGAAAATGTCGCGCATGCGGGCGAAGGCGTCGTTGAGGTCGTTCTGGGCGGCGTCGTCGTACCGGGTGCCGCCCGCGATGTTAATGCTGAACGGGTACCAACTGTAGAAGTGCACGGTGGCGACCAGGTTGCTGTCGTGCAGCGACTTGATCGTGGTGTACAGGTCGTCCATGAGCTCCTGGGAGGGGGTGCCTCCCTGTGTGGTCAGGACGAGCAGGCGGTTCTTGTTCCCGCCGCCGGCAACGCGGACGATCTTGTGGAACGAGGTGTTCAGCTCGTTCATGAGCTGGGCCTTCTGCGCGGCCGTGGCGTCCTCGAAGCTCGGTTCGTTGATGCTCTCGAAGAGCAGGGTGCGCGGCTCGTTGCGGAACGTGGCGGAGATCTGGGTCCACAGGGCGTCGTAGCGGGCGAGCACGTTGTCGTGGTCGGTGTTGATCTTCGAGATCCACAGCTCAGCGTCGTGGTGGACGTTGAGCACGACGTAGAGGTTCTCGGCCTGTGCCCAGTCGACCACCTGCTTGACGCGGTTCATGTACGCGGCGTCGACGGCGTAGGGCGCGGTGGTGGCCTGGTGTGCGTTCCAGGTCACCGGGATGCGGACACTGCGGAAGCCCTCCGCCCGGATGGTCTTGAACAGCTCCCTGGTGGCCTTGGGGTTGCCCCAGGACGTCTCGTCCGGGATCGCGTCCAGGGTATTGCCCAGGTTCCAGCTGGGCTGCATCGCCGCGACTGCGTCCTTGGCGCGGGCCGGAACCTTGACCGTGGCGCCTGCCTGCTGTGCCGTGCCGCCGGGCGCCGCGAGCGCGGTGGTGCCGGACAGCCCCAGAATGACGAGCAGCGCCATCAGCAGGCCGGCCAGGCGTCCGGGGCCGCGGCTGCGGTGGTGTTCGGGTCTGCGTATGTCCTTCATGAGTCGTGCCTTTCGGTGAGCGGTACGGGTGATCCGGTCCGTGGTCGGGCGGCGACCAGGCGCCACCGGCGACCGCGCCTGTCGCCGCAGGTTCATGGGGCGATGTGTGTCGTGCCGTTCCCGGGTTCAGGCCCTGGCCGCCCCATGACGGAGCGTCCGGTGTCCCTGTCAGCGGAGGCGGCGGTTTGGTTCAGCCGTCGAGGGGCTCGTAGTCGAACCAGTCGAAGTGGACGGTGCCCGCCGCGGCGTACATGCCGATGACCCGACCGGTGAAGCCGCCGGCGACCTCGGTCGACAGATAGCGGCCGTCGAGGGTCGCCAGCTCGGTGAACGTGCCGTCGGGCTGCTCGACGCCGAGGGAGATGACGTCGGGTCCCGTGCACGGCCCGTGCGGAGACGGCGGTTCCGCGATGGTGACGGCGAGGACCACCGGCCCGGCGGGCACGGACTGTTCGGCCACGACCGTGCGCAGGGAGCCGACGCGCGCGAGCACCTGCACCCGCGTGCCGGACACCTCGATGTCGTAGTGGTGCCGCTCGTCGATCCGCACGGCGAGGCCACCGCTTCCCTCCGCGGCATCGACCAGCGTGCGCGCCCGGCACCTCAGGTGCCGCTGGCGCCGGCCGGTGAACACCGCGTCGGGCTCGTCCAGGGAGTCGCCCCGCGCGCGGAGCGTCAGCCAGCCCGGGCGCTCCTTCGTGGTGACGTGCTCGGCGGGCCGGTCACGCAGGGAGATCCAGGCCGGCCGCAGTTCGGCGAGCTCGAAGTCGTCCCGGTTCTCCTCGACAGCGCCGGGGGAGAGCGGCCAGGGGAGCTCGGGCAGGTCCAGGGTGACCTCGCCGACCACCGGCCAGTCGTCCACCCAGGTCACGGGGGCCAGGAAGGTCTCCCGGCCGAGGACGTGCCAGCCCGGTGTGCCGCCGCCCGGCCGGACGCCGAGGAACACCATCCACCAGGAGTCGTCGGGGCCCTGGACCAGGTCGGCGTGCCCGGTGTTCTGGACGGGGTGGTCGGTGCCGCGGTGGGTGAGGATCGGGTTGGCCGGGCACGGCTCGAACGGGCCGGCGGGTGTACGGCCACGGGCGATCGAGACGCCGTGGCAGCGCTCGGTGCCGCCCTCGGCGATGAGCAGGTACCAGTAGTCGCCGATCCGGTACAGGTGCGGCGCCTCGGGGGCCTTGGCGCCGGGTGCGCCGGACCAGAGTTTGTGCGGAGTGCCGTACGTCTCCCCGGTGGAGGGGTCGATACGGACCTGGGACACCCCGGCGACCGTGCACCAGCAGGTGCCGTCCTCGTCCCACACCAGGTCAGGATCGATGCCGGGGACACCCGGCGCCCAGATGGGGTCCGACCAGGGTCCGGCGGGGTCGGTGGCCGTGACGATGAAGTTGCCGCCGCCCTCGCTGCAGTTGGTGACGATCAGCCAGAAACGGCCGTCGTGGTGGCGCAGGGTGGGGGCGTAGATCCCGCCGGAGGACCACGACTTCGTCAGACGCAGCTGCTCCGGCCGGTCCAGGGCGTTCCCGATCTGGGTCCAGTGCACCAGGTCACGGCTGTGGAACAGGGGCACCCCGGGGAAGTACTCGAAGCTGGAGCAGGCCAGGTAGTAGTCGTCGCCGACGCGGCAGACGCTGGGGTCGGGGTGGAAGCCGGGGAGCACCGGGTTGGTGGAGCGGGTGTCCGGCTGGAGCGGAGGGGGCACCTCGATGGGTCCTCTCGTTGACGCGTGAGACGGGCGTGGGGTGGTTCAGGGAGCGCTGGGGTCGGTGGCGGTGACGCGGAGCAGGACGGCGGAGGGGGCGGTGGGCAGGGTCAGGCCCAGCTCGGCCGTTCCGGGCGTCCAGGCGGAGACGGCTCGGCTGACCGAGGGGTAGAGGAGGTCGACACGGGCGGCGGTGCCCCGCAGGTGGGGCAGGTGAAGCGTCGCCGTGTCGTCGGTTCCGGGCCGGCGCCAGGCCGTGAGGTAGGTGGTCGCGGGAGTGCACAGGGCCAGCGCGATCCAGGGGTCGTCCCAGGCAGGAAGGCCCAGTGGCCACGACGGCACGGCCTGCGGCAGATCGGCGCGGATCGCCTTGTACGCCGCCACCGCCTCGTGGACCAGGGCGCGGGCCTCCGGCGGTTCGGCTGCTCACGCGACCGGGGCTGCTGCGCTGACGAAGCGTCTGCGGTTCAACTCATGACTCATGGCGGCGGCCTTCCTGCGGAGGCTGTCGAAGCGCTTCACTTGCAGGCGAAAAGTTAACGGACATGTTTCATGCGAAACAAGGGTCTCTACCCCTAGACGCTTTCCTTTGCTGGTCCATTGACAGCGCGTCGGGGGGAATGGCATTGTCGAAGCGCTTCGACACCCATATTGCGCAGGGCCAGCTCCGCACTGGGTTTCCGTGGGGCTCGTGGGCCCGTAGCCCTTTTAGGGCTTTTAGGGCTCGTACGTCCCGGCCGTTTCCGCGCCTGGGCGACAGGCGGCGTTTCTTGCTGCCGGCGAGCCGCCGCACGGGGCTTGACGGGCTCAGCGAGTCAGCGAGCCGGCGAGTCGGCGTACGCACTCGCCTTGGCATGAAGTGGGCCCGCTCATGGGCCGATTGGCGTTCGGCTGACCCACGGGCTCGGAACGCGCCAGGCGATGCAACGTCCGCTGTACGGCCACACGCAGGCTCTCCCGGGGCCGGAGCCCGGAAAGGGGCTCAGGTCCCGGGAGTGGAGTGGGGGTCATCCGGCGTTCAGCCTCAGATCTGGACGGCGATCCCGTCGGCCGTGCCGACGCCGTTGACATCCAGGAACTTGGCGGCGTCGCCGGACTCCACGGGTGCGGCGGCGGGGGCGGGGTTCCTCAGCCACCCGGCCTTGTCCACGGCCTGGATGCCGCGGTGGAAGGCGTCCGCCATCTTCTGGTACCCCGAGTCGTTGGGATGCAGCGTGTCCACCAGGTCGGCCGCGGTCAGGCTGCTCATGTCCACGTACGCGACGTGCTTGCCCGCGGCCTGTGCCTCGCTCACGATCTGGGGGATGGCCCGGTTGTAGGCGGCACGGTACTGCTCCACCGCGCCGCTGGTGGACACGACGAGGGAGGCCACGAGGACGGTTGCGTCGGGAACGGCGCCGGTGATCTGGTCGATCAGCGACTTCAGCCGGGCGGTGGCGGTGGCGGGCTGGTAGTTCCCGTTGAGGTCGTTGGTGCCGATCTCCAACGTCACGAGGTTGGGCCGGTAGCGGGTGAGCGAGGCGTCGGCGAGTGCGGCGATCTCGTCGATGCGGTGTCCGCAGTGGCCTTCGTTGGCGGGGTCGGACATCGAACCGCCCCGCAACGTACCGACGAAGTCCAGGGGATGCCCGTCCGCCGTGAGCCTGTCCCACAACGGGCCCCGGTAGCCGTTGCCCGTGCTGCTTCCCTCACCCCAGGTTATGGAGTCACCCAACGGCATGACCCGCAAGGGCGTGGCTGTGGCGAGAGTGATGCGGGGCAACGTCCAAGGCTCTTTCATGCAGGCGTACTCTCATGACGAGTGAGCGTCGAGTCAACGGGGCAGAAACGCCGTTCGAGTGAGCAACTCGGCCTCCGTGCCGTCTCGTTGGCATCGGCGGCCGCCTCGTCCCTTCAAGCGCGCACTCGTACAAGTATCACGCAAACTCGGCCTGGACATCCCATGGATGCCAGATTTTGGGATCGGTGACTGAGCGACTTCTTCGCACTTTCGTCCTGTCGCCGCTGTTCCGGCGGCTGTTCGCCGCTCTCCCCTCACCAACGCTGACGCTTTAACATCCCATGTCTGTTATGGCGGGTGCGTGGTCGACGATGGTGACGTGATGCCCGCGGGCGGCCAGACGCATCGCGTCGCCGCCGTCACCGCCGGCGAGGTCGAGTACCCGCAACGGCCCGCCGCCCGGGTCGTCGAGATGACGGGCGAGGTTCGCCTCGGCGATCGCGTACCGCAGACGGCCCCAGGGGGCGTCCTGCCATTCCTGCCAGGTGGCCATCGCGGTGTCGAAAGTCTCGGGAGCTTCAGGCATCCGGTGACGACAACTCGACGATCGGCCCGAACGGGTTCACTCACCAGGGAGTTCGGCGTATTCGCGAGGAGCTCCTCGCGCGGAGTCAGCGCGGGGGATTCGACCTGTCGCCGCCCTGCCGGAAGGCCGGCGAGGCCCGGCGGGGTCGGGTCTCATTGCGGCTCCGGCTCCGGCTCGGTGAGGGTTTGGGCGCACCAGATTGTCTTGCCGTCGGTGGTGTGGCGGGTGCCCCAGCCTTGGGTGAGCTGGGCGACGAGGAGCAGGCCCCGGCCGCCCTCGTCGAAGGCGCGCGCTCGGCGCAGGTGCGGTGAGGTGTTGCTGGCGTCGGAGACCTCGCAGATCAGGGACGTGTCGCGAATCAGCCGCAGCCTGATCGGCGGCTCGCCGTATCTGATGGCGTTGGTGACCAGCTCGCTGACCACCAGTTCGGTGACGAACGACTCCTCCTCCATGCCCCAGGCCTCCAGTTGGTCGAGGGCGAACTTCCTGGCGCGCGGCACCTGCGCGGGGTCGGGTTCGACGTCCCAGTAGGCGACGTGCTGGGGATCCATCGCGTGGGTGCGAGCGAGCAGCAGGGCGGCGTCGTCGGTGCGGCGTACCGGAAGCATGGCGTCCAGCACCGTGTCGCAGAGGTCGTCCAGTGAGGTGGCCGAGTGGTTCAGGACTCGCAGCAGTTCGGCGATCCCCTGGTCGACGTCCCGCTCGCGGCTTTCCACCAGTCCGTCGGTGTAGAGGGCGAGCAGGCTGCCCTCCGGCAGCTCGATCTCGGTGGCTTCGAAGGGCAGCCCGCCGATGCCGAGGGGTGGTCCCGGCTGTGCGGGTGCCGAGGTCCTGGTGCCGTCCGGGGAGATGATGAGCGGCAGCGGATGACCTGCGCTCGCCAGTGTGAAGCGGCGGGAGACCGGGTCGTAGACGGTGTACAGACAGGTGGCCCCGAACTCGCCGGTCGGTTGGAAGTGGCCGGCGGGCTGGAGGTCGCTGGCGAGGTGGATGACCAGGTCGTCCAGGTGGGTCAGCAACTCGTCCGGCGGCAGGTCCACGTCGGCGAGCGTGCGGACCGCCGTGCGCAGCCGGCCCATGCTGGCTGAGGCGTGCAGGCCGTGACCGACCACATCGCCGACGACCAGGGCGACCCGTGCACCGGAGAGCGGAATGACGTCGAACCAGTCCCCACCCACTTCCGCGTCGGTCGCGGCGGGCAGGTAGCGGGACGCCACCTCAAGCGCCTCCTGGCTCGGCAGCTGTTGCAGCAGCAGACTGCGTTGCAGGGTCAGCGCGGTCGTACGCTCGCGCGAGTACCGGCGGGCGTTGTCGATGGCGACGGCTGCCTTGGCGGTCAGCTCCTCGGCGAGGATCAGGTCGTCGGCGGTGAAGGCCTCGGGCCGGTCGAGGCGGGAGAAAGCGACCACGCCGAGCAGCGCGCCGCGCGCCCGGAGGGGCACGGTGATCCGGCCGGTGAGCCCGTCCGCGGCGATGGACCCGTCGATCAACGGGTTGCCCGGTGGCCAGTGGGCCGGGTCGGAGGCGAGGCCGGGCCCGAAGGCCCATTCGCCGCCCTCGCCGGGGTCGGCCGCGAGCTGGACCGTGGACCTGCCGGTGGCCATGCAGCGGGCGGCGACGGAACCGGGAGCGTGGCTGACCGGCGTCGTGGGCCCGGGAGCCTGGTCGGTGTCCTCCTTCGCGCTGTGCTGGGCGGCACGGCTGAGCACGATGGACTCGCCGGAGGTGAACCCGGACACGGACGGCGGCTCCTCTCCGCGCAGCACCTCGTCGAAGAGATCCACGGTGACGAGGTCGGTGAATGCCGGCACCGGCGTCGTGGCCAGTTCCTGGGCGGTGCCGATCACGTCGAGTGTCCGTCCGATGCCGCCGCTGGCCTCGTTGAGCATGATCAGGCGCTGCCGGGCCCAGTACTCGGCGCTCATGTCGAATCCCCAGTTGGCGACCGCGCGGACCCTGCCCTCGGCGTCCCGGACGGGCCAGATGCTGGTGGCCCAGGCGTTGGCGTAGTCACCGCCGAGTGGCTGGAAGACGGTGATGAGACGCGCGGCCTTGCCCGTCCTCGCCACTTCGGCGAGCTGGTCGGTGTAGGGCTTGTCGTCCCTTTCGGGAAACAGGGACCGGTCGAATTCGGGAAGCACCTCGCGGTACTTCTTACCGAGCACTTGCTCCTCGGAGTGCGCGATCACCCGGCCCGAGGAGGCGTTGATCCACAGGAACCGCAGCTCAGGGTCGTAGACGCCCAGAGCGAACGGGCACTGTTCGAAGGCCAGGTCGGCGATCACCGGGCGGCTTTCCCAGCGCTGGACTGTCACCGCGTGGCCCAGCGCCCGGCCGTCGGCGTCGAACAGCGGGTGGGCGGACACCAGAGCGTCCAGCGTGGAACCGTCCCGGCGGAGCAGGGGGATGAGCCTCGGATGGTCGGGGCCGCTGCCGTCGCTGTCAGGGAAGCCGGGGGGCGGGGGAGCGGCCAGCAGGTCGGTCACGGGGCGCCCGACGGCGTCCTCCGCCGTCCAGCCCAGCAGCCGCTGCCCGCTCTCGCTCCAGCCGCTCACCACGCCGTCCGGGCCCACCACAAGCGCGGCAGCGCGGGCATCCTGGTTGCCGGCCATGTTCACGCGCCTCGCCTCCGTCCGGACAGCTGTGCCCGCCAGGGCTGGTGTCCAGCCACCAGCTCTCAGCCTAGGTCCGCTTCTGCTCGACGGCGCCCCGGCCGATGCGTTCCCGACCGCCGGGTGCGGGGCTCAGCGGGGCCGGCGCCTGGCGCCCCGCTCGACCACGGCCTCGGCGCGTCCGCCGAAGTGGATCCGGCCGCACGCCGACGCCGTAGGAGTGAACGGGGGACGACGGGTCGGCGTGCCCGGCACCGTACTCGCACGGGACCGGCACCGCATCCGGACGGGAAAGGAAGCAGCGGCCCGACCCCTAAGGGCCGGGCCGCTGTCGCTCAGGAGCGGGATGTCCCGTGGCCGGAACCGTGGTGCTCGTGGGCCTTCGGTGCCGTCACCAGCCTGTCGGCAGACCGGTGAGGAACGGGGTGAGCCGGTCGGCGATGAGTCGGTCGTCGTGGGCCGAGTAGTGCCAGTCGCAGCCGAGGAAGTCCAGGCCCGAGTCGTCGAGGGCCCAGTAGCGGACCCGGCTGTCGCCGGCGTCGTTGCGCGCCTTGACGACCTGCTGGACATGGCCGGCGTACTGGCCGGCACCCACCGCCACGATGGTCGTGTCGGGCCCGTAGCGCGTGCGCAGCTTCTGGATGAAGTCGCCGTAGGCGTTGCGGTAGCCGGCCGCGAGGCTGTCCGGAGTCCACGGTTCACCGGGGTTGATGGCCGTCGAGAAGTCGTTGGTGCCGAGATTGATCACCACGACCTGGGGGCGCCAGGTGCCCGGGTTCTGCCAGACGTCGCCGGGCACGTTCAGCAGGGCACGGTCGTAGAAGGACCGGTAGGTGACGTCCGTCCGGCCTCCGTTGTAGTTACGCACCATGCCGAGGCCCGAGTAGCCGTTGATCTGGTAGTCGGCGTTCAGCTGCCGGGCGGTGAGGGCGCCGTAGCTCACATCGGTGTTGGTGTTCCGCTTGAGCTGGTCCGAGGTGCAGGTGCGGGAGGTCGAGAGATTGCCGTAGCCCACCGTGAGGGAGTCGCCGATGAACTCGATCTGGCGGCTGCGGGCGGCGGGTTTGCTCAGTACGGCACCGCCGGGCGCGGCGACGAAGCCTCCGAAGGTGCTGGTGTCCCCCGGGGTGTCGTTGCGCTTGACGAGCCGGACGGTGTGCGTGCTGTTCGACAGGCCGTTGATCCAGTGCGTGGTGTTGCCGGGCGTGACGAGCGTGGCGACGGTGGCTCCGTCGATCTGGACGTCGTAGTCGGCGGCCGAGTCGTTCAGCACGATACCCACGCCGGTGCCGCTGACCCGGCCCTCGAAGTACACGCCGGGCCAGCTGTACTGCACGGTGCTTCCGGCGTCCTTGACCCGTCCCGCGGTGTGCACCTGTGCCAGCACACCTGCCGAGCGCACGAGTTGCCATTGCTGGTTGGCTCCGCCCCAGTCGGTGAACTGCACGACTTTGGCGCCGTCCGCGGTGGAGGCGTTGTCGACTTCGAGGGCCTTGCCGCTGTTGCGGTTGAGCAGCCGGACGTAGCCGTCCGAGGAGTCGGCCAGCCGGAACTGCTGGTTGGTGCCGTTGGTGTCGCCCCACTGCACGACGTCCGCGTGGTCGGCGGCGGAGACGTTGAGCACGTCCAGCACCTTGCCGGAGTGCTGCGCCCTGAGCCGGTAGTAGCCGCCGCCCGAGTCGACGAACTGGAACCGCTGGTTGGTGCTGTCGGTGCGCGACCACTGCGTCACACTCGCCCCGTCGGCGGTGCTCGCGCCCGCCACGTCGAGCGCCTTGCCGCTGCCACGGTTGACCAGCACGTACGAGGCGTTCGTGTCCACGGTGGCCGCCTGCGCCGACCCGGCGGCACCCAACCCGGTCAACAGCCCCGTCATCAGGGCGGTCACCGCGGTGAGTACCCCCGCACGCCTCCCACGGCCCCACCACGACCCGCTTGATGTCATATGCATGCCATTCTTTTGCATTCGTGACCCTTTCGCTGAGTCTGGCCACCCGCGCCAGGGGCACGGGTGGCATCCCGGACGCGATCGGACCGCTGCGCCGCGGCACACGGGAACAGTGCTGCGCCTGCGGATTCCCTTAGAAATCACACCGGTCGTACGGCTGGAGGTTCGCACCGCCGGCGGCCGACGACGGCCGCCCCGCGGCGGCGGGCCCGCCGGCTACAGCGCGGTGAAGGTCCACAGCAGGTTGTTGCTGCTGACGTACGTCCACTGCCTGGCGGGGGAACCCGACTCGACGTCGGGGCCGCCGCCGTCGAGGGCCAGGCCGGTGGTGCGGTTGACGATCGAGAAGGTGTCGCCGCCCCGCTGGGTGATCGTCCACTGCTGGTCGGCACCGCCGTTCCAGGCGGCCTGCCCTGCCGAGGAGCCGTCGGCGGTGGCGCCCGAGCCGTCGGCGACCATGCCGTTCGTGCGGTTGACCAGCTTGTAGTAGCCGCCGTCGACGGCCACCGGCTGCCACTGCTGGTTGGTGCTGCTGTCCGAGGTGTACAGCGTGAGGCCGGAGCCGGAGTCGACATCGCTGTGCAGGGCGAGTCCGTTGGCGACGTTGGTGATCCGGAAGTACGCGGCCGGGTCGAACTGGACCTTCAGCGAGGTGATCCGGTCGTCGTCGCCGGCGACGCGCAGGTCGGGGTTTTCGGCGGTGAAGGTCCAGGAGTTGCCGGTGAAGTCGTCTCCGGAGTAACCGGTCACCTGGCAGCCGGGGGCCGGCTGGAGGGAGGAGGCGGTGCCCGGGTTCAGTCCGGCCTCGGTCAGGTCGGCCGCGGTGTGGTCGCCGATGGTGAGGACGGCGGAGTTGCCCGTGTAGTCGGCCTTCGCGAAGGCGATGGCGCCGGCGAGCGGCCGCAGGCCCGGGATCGTGCCGGAGAAGGTGAGCTTCAGGACGTAGGCGCCCGCGCTGTACGGCGCCGAGGACGGCAGGGTGACCGTGAGGCCGGAGGAGTTCTGGGCCGGCGCCGGCAGGTCGATGTAGGTGCCGGCGGTGTTCCCGAGCAGCTCCACCGAGGTGAGCGAGGAGAGGTCGATCCGGTCCGAGCCCAGGGTCTTGATCGTCAGGGAGTCGCCGGGCCAGCCGAGGACGCTGGCGTACAGGACGTCGCCGTCCTTGTTGCGGGTGAAGCGGACGTCCTGCGGCGTGCCGGCGTGTGGCGTGGTGAACGAGCCGCCGCCCATCTTCGTCGGGCCCTCGCCGTACGCCGTCCAGGCGCGGGTCGCGTACACCGACTCGCCGAAGCGCTTCAGGTGGTCCCCGATGCCGAGCAGGATGTCCTTCTGCGCCTGGGGGATGGTGCCGTCGGCCATCGGCGCGATGTTCAGCAGCACGTTGCCGTTCTTGCTGACCCGGTCGATGAACGAGTGCAGCATCTCCTCGACGGTGTAGTAGCCGATGCCCTCGGTGTAGCACCAGCTGGAACTGGAGACGCTGTCGTCGGTCAGCCAGTACGGGGCGGTGAGGTCGCCCGGACCACCGCGCTCGTAGTCGAAGACCTCGCCCTTGCCGTTCATGCCGTCCTTGTAGGTGGCGACGACTTCCCGGCCCCAGCTTTCCGCCTGGTTGTAGTAGTACGCCAGGAAGTTCAGGCGCTGTGCCTCGTCGACGCCGTCCAGCGTGAAGTCCTGCCACAGGATGTCGGGCTGGGAGCGGTCGATGACCTCCTTGAGCTTGTCGAACCAGCGCTCGTTCTCCGCGGCCGCGCCCAACTGCCCGTAGAGCCTCTTGAGGCGGGGGTCCGTCTGGGCGGGGACGTACTCGTAGAAGCCGTTGATGTGGTACGCGTGGTGCATGGCCACCAGCAGCTTCAGGCCCTTGGCGCGGATGGCCGTGGAGAAGAGCCGCAGTAGGTCGAGACCGGGACTCTTGTTCACCGAGTTCCACTCGTTGACCTGGCTGTCCCACATGGAAAAACCGTCGTGGTGCTCGGCGACCGGGCCGGCGAACCTGGCGCCGGCGTCGACGAACAGCTGCACCCACTCCTCGGGGTCGAAGTTCCCACCGGTCGACTTCAGCTTCGGGGCGAACTGCACGGTGTCACCCGCCGGGTTCTGAGCTCCGTCGATGAAGTTGTGGTACGGCCATGCCGAGGGCTCGCCGTAGGTCGCGATGTGGTGCTGGTTGGCGTTGCTGCCCGCCTCGTACATGTTGCGCGGGTACCACTCGTTGTCGGCGGCGGGGACGCTGAAGGCGCCCCAGTGGAAGTAGATTCCGAACTTCGCGTCCTGGAACCACTCCGGAGCCGGCGGGTGCTGGTCGACCGAGTCCCAGTCGGGCGTGTAGGTGCCGGGTGCCGCCTCGGCGGGGCCGGCGCCGGACGCACCTCCGTCAGCGGCCGCCGTGGCCACGGGGGCCTCGGAGGCCAGGAACGGCTGACCGTTGGTCGAGCTAGGCATGTACACATCCCTGGTGCGGAAGGGGACAGGGGGAAGGCAGGGCCACAGATGAAGGTCGGCCATTTCGCCATGGGATGTCAACCAGCGTGCAGGGATGAAAGTGGCCATCGCGGCGGGTGAATTGCCGTTTTTGTTCCGACCTCAGACGTGTTGCGACCGCGTAAACATGGCATGTCCCGCATGCGCTCCATGATCGACACGAGTCATCAAGCGACGGCGATTGATGGGATGGATATTCCCTTGGAGGCGCCACTCGTCCTCCCGGCGGCTTGCGAAGTGGTCAATTTCGCCGCGATTTCGCGCAGAGGGGTGGACAGGCCGCCGGAAGCCGCTCTATAAACATCCCATCTCTGCTACAGGCGATGGACGGACGTCGTCGAGCGAAAATCTCCCCTATGGGACCGGCGCAAGGAAGCACCGATGAGACTCAGAACCGCCCTCTGTTCTACCGTCTCCACCCTGTCCGCACTGGCGCTGCTCAGTGCTTGCAGCAGCGGCTCCAGCACATCGGCCTCTGGTGACGCGCCGCTGGTCGGCGTCGACTACCCGCGCTCCGACACCGACTTCTGGAACTCCTACATCAAGTACACGCCGGAGTACGGCAAGAAGCTCGGCCTCTCGCTCAAGACCACCAACTCGCAGAACGACGTCGCCAAGCTCACCGCCAACGCGCAGACGTTCATCAGCCAGGGCGTCAAGGGCATCGCGATGGCCCCGCAGGACACCGCCGCCATCGCGCCGACGCTGGCGCAGCTGGAGGCGAAGAAGATCCCGGTGGTCACCGTGGACACGCGCCCCGACAGCGGCAAGGTGTTCATGGTCGTGCGCGCCGACAACCGCGCCTACGGCGAGAAGGCGTGTCAGTACCTCGGCACCAAGCTCGGCGGAAAGGGCAAGGTCGTGATGCTGGAGGGCGGCCTCGACTCCATCAACGGCCGTGACCGCACCGAGGCGTTCAACGCCTGCATGAAGAAGAACTACCCCGGCATCAAGGTGTTCGGCGAGGCCACCAACTGGGACGGTGCGGTCGCCGCGCAGAAGCTGCAGACCGACCTGACCGCCCACCCGGACATCAAGGGTGTCTACATGGAGGCCAGCTTCGCCCTGTCCGGCACGCTCCAAGTCCTCAAGCAGAAGGGCCTGTTGGTCGACCCGACGGACAAGAAGCACGTCTTCGTCGTCTCCAACGACGGCATCCCCGAAGAGCTGAAGTCCATCGCCGCCGGGAAGATCGACGCCACCGTCTCCCAGCCGGCCGACCTCTACGCCAAGTACGCCCTGTACTACCTCAAGGCCGCGATCGACGGGAAGACGTTCAAGCCCGGCAAGACCGACCACGACAGCACCATCATCCAGGTCCGTGACGGTGTGCTGGAGGACCAGCTCTCCGCACCGCTCGTCACCGCCGACGGCGGCACCTACGGCGGTGTGCCGAGCGTCAAGAGCGACGACAAGGCGCTGTGGGGCAACAACCTCGGCTGATCCCCGACCAGGAACGCGACGGCTCACGAGAACAAGGCGGTTGAGATGAGCGACGGGGAGCCAGCAGTCACCCCCGCGCCCGCCCCGGCGGACGGCGGACGGGTCCCGGCGGACCCGCCCGTCGTCGAGGCGACGGGCATAGTCAAGCGATTCGGTCCGACCGTGGCGCTCAACGGCGCCCGGATCACCATCAGGCCCGGCGAGACCCACGCTCTCGTCGGCCGCAACGGAGCCGGCAAGTCGACCCTGGTGTCGGTCCTCACCGGCCTTCAGACCCCCGACGAGGGAACGGTCACCTTCGGCGGCGAGAGCGCCCCCCGGCCCGCCGACCGGGACGCCTGGCGGCAACGCGTGGCCTGCGTGTACCAGAAGTCCACGATCATCCCCACCCTGACCGTCGCCGAGAACCTCTTCCTGAACCGGCACGACCACGGACGCAGCCGGCTCATCAGCTGGCAGGCCACCCGACGGCGCGCCCAGGAACTCCTGGCGACCTGGTCGGTGGACGTCGACCCACACACCTCAGCGGGTGAACTGAGCGTCGAGCAGAAGCAGTTCGTCGAGATCGCCCGCGCGCTGTCCTTCGGTGCCCGGTTCATCATCCTCGACGAGCCCACCGCCCAGCTCGACGGCGCGGCGATCAACCGGCTCTTCGGCCGCATCCGCGACCTGCAGCGCCAGGGCGTGACGTTCCTGTTCATCAGTCACCATCTCCAGGAGGTCTACGAGATCTGCGACATGGTGACGGTCTTCCGCGACGCCCGGCACATCGTCACGGCGCCGGTCGCGGAACTCGGCCGCGCCGATCTGGTCGCGGCGATGACCGGCGAGGCGGCGGCCGACCGGCAGGGGCAACGGGCGAGCACCCTCACCCCCGGCGCCACGGCCGCACTGAACGTCCGTGCTCTGCGAGGCGACACCTACGACGAGGTCAGCCTCCAGGTCGGGGCCGGCGAGATCGTCGGCCTCGCGGGCGCCGCCGGCAGCGGGCGCACCGAGGTCGCCGAGACCGTCGTAGGGCTGCGCTCGGCCGCTGCCGGCGAGGTGGAGATCGCCGGGAACCGGCCCCGGCCGGGCAGCGTGCCCGCGGCGCTCGCCGCCGGCGCCGGATTCGTCCCCCAGGACCGGCACCACCAGGGCTTCGTTCCGGACATGTCCATCGCGGACAACGCCACACTGTCCGTGCCGAAGCGCCTCGGCTCGAACGGGTTCCTCAGCCGCAACCGCCGGGACCGGCTCGCCGAAGGCATGATCGAGAACCTGGCGATCAAGACTCCCGGTCCCGACCTGCCCGTCTCCGCCCTGTCCGGAGGCAACCAGCAGAAGGTCGTCATGGCCCGCGCCCTGGCCGACGACCCGCGTCTGCTGGTGCTGATCAACCCGACCGCGGGCGTGGACGTGCGCTCCAAGGAGTTCCTCCTCGGCAAGGTCGAGGAGACCGCGCAGACCGGCACCGGAGTGCTCATCGCCTCCGACGAACTAGACGACCTGCGCATGTGTGACCGGGTCCTGGTGATGTTCCAGGGCCGTGTGACCTCAGAGATCGCCCGCGGCTGGCACGACCACGACCTCGTGGCCGCGATGGAAGGAGTGGCCCTCAATGCCTGAAACCGTCCTCGCGGACACCACCGCCCCTCCGGAGAAGGAACCGGAAGCGAAGCGGGTCGCGCTGTTCGGCGGCCGGATACCCGTGGCACGCCTGCGCGACCTCGCGCTCGTCCCGGCGATCGTCGTCATCGCGATCGTCGGCCAGATCGTCAACCCGGTCTTCCTCCAGGCCGACAACCTCATCAACGTCCTGCAGACCATGTCCGAGATGGCTCTGCTGGTCCTCGCCCAGGCGATGATCCTGATCGTCAAGAAAATGGACCTGTCCCTTGAGTCCACCATGGGCCTGGCACCCGGTGTGGCGGCCTGGCTGGTGGTGCCGGCCGGCGCCGGACACGGGCTCGGGCTGCTGCCCGGCGCCTGGTCGATTCCCGTCACGCTCGCCGTGGGTGCGCTCGTCGGCGTCATCAACTCCCTGCTGATCATCCGTTTCGGCCTCAACGGCTTCATCGTCACCCTCGGCATGCTGATCGTGCTGCGCGGCGTCCTCACGGGCATCTCCGGCGGCCAGACCTTCTTCCAACTGCCGGAGTCCATGCTCTACCTGGGCACCGCCGAATGGTTCGGGATGCCCGCCTCCATCTGGATCTGCCTGGTGCTGTTCGCCGTGGCCATCGTGGTGCTCGGCTGGACCAGCTTCGGCCGCTCGCTGTACGCCATCGGCGGCAACGTCGACGCCGCGAAGGCGGCCGGCATCCGCACCGACCGGGTGCTGTGGATCGTCATCGTCGCAGGCAGCCTGCTCGCCGCCCTCGCCGGACTGATGCTCTCCGGACGCCTGGCCTCGGTCGCCTCGGCCCAGGGCAACGGCTACATCTTCACCGTCTTCGCCGCCGCCGTCATCGGCGGAATCAGCCTCAACGGCGGCAAGGGCACCATGTTCGGGGCCTTCAGCGGCATCCTCCTCCTCTTCATGATCCAGAACGTGCTCACCCTCGCGGGCGTCCCGGCGCAGTGGATCGGCGCCCTCAACGGCCTGATCATCCTGGTCGCGCTGACCATCTCCCGCATCACGGGCGGCAAGGTCCAGGAATGAACCGGGCGGCCGTCCAGGCCGCCCGCCACCTTCCTCTTCCGCCCCGTATCTCGTCGCACGGGCCCTTGTGGCCCCTGCCCTCACAGGAGTTGCCTCCATGTCATCCGCCCTGTCCTCTTCACCGGCCTCTGCCCGCATCACCGCCCTCGACGTGCTGGACGTGCGCTTCCCGACGTCCGAGCACCTGGACGGGTCGGACGCGATGAACCCCGAACCCGACTACTCCGCCGCCTACGTCGTCCTGCGCACCGACGCCGGCGACG